>NZ_JAMYMJ010000073.1:0-18998 GCF_040318435.1 Mesorhizobium sp. M1143
AGGGCGTTCGATCTCATCGGCTACCTGGAGAGCTGCCGGGAGGAAGTCTGCGAAACGCCTGCCCGGCTGGCACTCAAGAAGGGCGAGCCTGTGAAGATGCGCCTGATCGCCTTGCGCAAATCCGAGGCCGCGGCACAAGAAGCGCGGCGCAAAATCAACAAGGAAGCCAGGGCCAAGGGCAACAAGGTTCAACCGCAGACGCTGATTGCGGCCGGCTTCGTCCTGCTTGTGACCTCGCTTGACCGGGAGGAGTTTCCCGCCGATACGGTCCTCAAGCTCTACCGCATGCGCTGGCGCATCGAGCTCGCCTTCAAGCGCCTGAAGAGCCTGATCGGGCTGCGCTCTCCTCCCGCCAAAGACCCAAGGATCGCAAAGCCTTGGATCCTTGCACACTTCCTCATCGCGCTCGTGACCGAACCCCTCTCGCAGGAGTTGGGTGTCTCTCCCCCTTGAGCGACGGGCGCCCGCTGCTGTGGCGCGCCACCCGCCAGATCGTCGCCTCTCTGATCGCAGCGATCTTCGCTCAACCTCCCTTGGCAACCCTGCGCCACAATCTCCGTGCCTTGCGATATCGCTGGCGTGAGCCACCACGAAAGCGCAAGTTTCAGTCCATGCCAAAGCTATCTTAGCGCCTATGCCCTTGAGGGGGGAGATAAGCCCCGCTAAAAATTTCCATCGAATCGATTGCGCAAACGTTTCGATCACCCTAAGCTCCCTTGAAATCCGCCATCAGAGCGGACGGGAAACGCATAAGGGAGGAGCGCTTGCAGGCGCTGATATGTCTTGCCGACAATGGCTGAAGTGGCGCGGCGCGCCGGCGTGTCGGTGTCGACCGTCTCGCATGTCGTCAACAACACGCGCTTCGTTTCGCTGGAAAAGGCGAGGCTGATCAACGACGCCATTGCCGCCATGGGCTACCAGCCCAACGAGCTGGCGCGCTCGCTGAAGGCCTCAACCACCAACAGCGTCGGCCTGGCGATCTCGGCAATCTCCAACCCTTATTTCACCGACATCATCTGCGCGGTCGAGGCCGAATGCGCACGGCTTGGGCTGATGGTGTTTCTGTCGGATACCCAGGAGGATCCCGACCGCGAACTGCAGGTGGTGCGCGCTTTCCATCAGCGCCGCGTCGACGGCGTCATCCTGGCCCCGTCGGGCTCGCCGCAGCGCGCCATCGATTACCTCGCCGACAAGAAGATGCCATGCGTTCTGATCGACCGTTTCGCCGACGAGCGCTTCGACCAGATCGGCGTCGAGAACGAAACGTCGATGCGCGCGCTGATCGACCATGTCGCCTCCTTCGGCCACAAGCGCATCGGCTATATCGCCGGACAGCCGGGCCTGACGACGACGCGCGAGCGCATCGAGGCGTTCCAGGCTTCGCTCGCCGCCAATGGACTTGAAAGCGTGCCGCACTATCTCTCGGCCGAGAATGTCGACACGGCGGCGGCGACCGCATCCACCCACGCCATCCTGTCGCTGCCGTCGCCACCAACCGCACTGGTCACCGGCAACAACATGACGACGATCGGAGCCGTCCGCGCCATCCGCGAAAAAGGCCTCACCATTCCGGGCGATCTGTCGCTGGCCGGCTTCGACGATTTCGAATGGGCCGATTGTTTCGAACCGCGCCTGACGCTGGTCGCGCAGCCCTGCACCGAGATAGGCAGGCAGGCCGCGGCCCTGCTCAGCGCCCGCATCGCGGCGACCGGTTCCGCGCCGCGTTCGGTGCGGCTGCAGGCGACGCTGCGGGCGCGCGCCTCCTGCGGGAGGCCGACCCACACGAGGCTAACATGACCGCGCCGCTGCTGGTGATGACCGGCGCCGTCAAACGCTTCGGCGGCGTGCAGGCGCTGCGCGGCGTCGACTTCGACCTCAAGGCGGGCGAGATCCACGCGCTGCTCGGCGAGAACGGCGCCGGCAAGTCGACCCTGATGAACCTGTTGTCGGGCGTCTACACGCCGGACGAAGGCACGATCGAGATCGACGGCAAACCCGTGCGTTTCAACAACCCGCGTGAGGCGCAAGCGGCCGGCATCGCCACCATCTTCCAGGAGCTCGACCTGGTGCCGTCGCTGGATGTCGCCGCCAATCTGTTCCTCGGCCGCGAACTGATGCGTCCGGGCGGCTTCCTCGACGTGCCGGCAATGCGCCGCGAGGCCAAGAAGCGGCTGGAAGCCATCGAGATCGCCATCGATCCGGCCGCCATGGTGGCGGATCTGTCGATCGGCCAGCGCCAGGTGGTGGCGATCGTCAAGGCGCTGTCTTACGCCTCCCGCGTGCTGATCATGGACGAGCCGACGGCCGCACTCACCGTCGGCGAAGTCGAGCGGCTGTTCGATATCATGCGCAAGCTCGCCGCCACCGGCGTCGGCATCGTCTACATCTCGCACCGGCTGGAGGAAGTGCCCGGCATTGCCGACCGGGTGACGGTAATGCGCGACGGCCGTGTCGCCGGCATCACCGAGCCGCACGCGCCGCAGGCGGAGCTGGTCAGGCTGCTGGTCGGACGTCCCCTGGACGAGCTCTATCCGCAGCGCGCCAAAGCGGCGGGCAAGCCGCTGCTCAGCCTGAGGAACGCCAGCTTCAGGCTCGCCCGCGATAGCGCCGGCTGGCAGGCGCCGCAAGGCGTTTCGCTCGATGTCCATGAAGGCGAGATCGTCGGCCTGGCCGGCATTATGGGGGCAGGGCGCACCGAACTGCTCTCCGCGCTATACGGCACCGGCCTGTCCGGCCGCTGGGAGGGCGAGGTCGCCATATCGGGCAAGCCGGTGAAACTGGATTCGATCAGTGCTGCCCGCCACGCCGGCATCGCCTTCGTCACCGACGATCGCCGGGGCTCGGGCCTGATGCTGCGCATGGCGGTCGGCCTCAATCTGGTGATGTCGGTCATATCCAGAATCTCGCCGAACTGGCTGGTCTCGCCGCGCCGCCAGGCCGAGGCGGTGAAGGAATCCTTCGGTCAGTTCGACATCCGGCCGAAGAACCCTGATATCGCCGTCGGCGCACTGTCCGGCGGCAACCAGCAGAAGGTGGTGCTGGCAAAAGAAATCCTCGGCAACCCCCGCCTGTTGCTGCTCGACGAGCCGACGCGCGGCGTCGATGTCGGTGCCAAGGGCGAGATCTACCAGCGGCTCAGGGCACTCGCCGCGCAAGGGCTCGGCATTCTGGTGGCGTCCAGCGAGATGCCGGAGCTGATCGGTCTGTGCGACCGCATCGTGGTGCTGCGCCAGGGGCGCAATGTGGCGGAATTTTTGGGCGGCGTCGACGAGCACACGGTGCTGGCCGCGGCTAACGGCAGGGAGGCCTGATGTCTCAGGACAACAACCCAGTGGCAGCGAGCCCGGTGATGGCGGCGCCTCAAAAGCATCGCGACCCGCTGGCGCTCATCGTGCGCTTCCAGAGCCTTATCGGCCTGGTGCTGGTGGCGATCGGCGGCATCATCTTCTCGCCGCGCCGCCATGGCGAGATCCTGTTCCTCAACCCCGACAACATCGCCAACATCGTACGCGCCGTGTCGGAGACGGGCATCATCGCCATCGGCATGACCTTCGTCATCATCACCGCCGGCATCGACCTGTCGGTCGGCGCGGTGCTTGGCCTGTCCAGCGTCGTCACCGCCTCTATGATGATCTCCGGCGGCTTCGGCCTGATCCCCACCATCCTCGCCGTGCTCGCTTTGGGCATCGTCTTCGGCGCCATACAGGGCACCATCTCGACGCGTTTCAGGCTGGAACCGTTCATCGTCACGCTGGCCGGCCTGCAGGCCGCGCGCGGCTTGGCGCTGGTCGTCTCCGGCAACCAGTACATCAACATTTCCTACGGCGAAGGGCCGGGCCTGGCGCCGCCGGTGTTCGCCGTGCTGGGCGAGCGGCTGTTCAACAACACCGTGCCGGTGGCGACGCTTGTGTTCGTCGTCTTTGCCGCGATCGCCACCATCGTGCTCAACACCACGCGCTTTGGCCGCTATGTCTTTGCCGTCGGCGGCAATGAGCGCGCCGCGCGCATATCCGGCGTGCCGGTGGCGATGGTAAAAATCTCGGTCTACGCCATCACCGGCTTTGCCGCTGCCCTTGCCGGCATCGTCCATGCCGGCCAGTTCAATTTCGGCAGCGCCAATGACGGCATGGGCTATGAGCTGACGGCCATCGCCGCCGTGGTCATCGGCGGCACCAGCCTGTTCGGCGGCGCCGGCTCGATGGTCGGCACCGTCGCCGGCACCATCATGCTGGGCGCGCTAGCCAACATCCTGCAGCTCAACAACATCACGCCCGCCATGCAGCTGCTCGCGACCGCCGCGATCATCGTCCTGGCGGCAGTGCTTCAATCCCTCGTTCGCCGCCGCGAGGGGTTGGGTCGTTAGTGCATGTCGCGCAAAAGTGACATCGGTTTTGCGATGACGACATGCACAAACAAACAAGGAGGAGACGGCAACACGTGAACGTCAAACCAAGGTCTGGCCCCCCGGCCAGACGAGGAGGAGAGTGAGTTATGAAAACGACACTAAGAGGATCGACCCTCAAGGCCGTGCTGCTGGCAGGCGCCGGCCTGTGCATTGCAGGCTCCGCTTACGCCGCCGAGCCGCTGGTGAAAGCCTGCGCCAAGGACGGCCAGTTCGTCATCGGCTTTTCGCAGGCCAACAATGCCGAGCCCTACCGCCAGCACGTCAATGACGAGCTGGAGGCGGCCGCCAAGGAAGTGCCTGGTTTCACGCTGCAGATCGCCGACGGCGCCGGCAACGTCAACACGCAGACCTCGCAGGTCGACAATTTCATCACCCAGAAGGTCGACATCCTCCTGATCTCGCCCTTCGAGGCCGCACCGCTGACGCCGGCGGTGAAGCGCGCCATGGATGCCGGCATCCCGGTCATCGAGCTTGACCGCAAGACGGTCGGCGACCCCGGCAAGGACTACACCGCCTTCATCGGCGGCGACAATTTCAAGATCGCCGAGGAAGCCGGCAAATACACCGCCAAGACGCTGCTGCCCGATGGCGGCGAGGCGGCGGTGCTGCAAGGCCTGCCGAGCTCGACGCCGGCCGTCGAGCGCCTCAACGGCTTCAAGGAAGGCGTGAAGGGCAACCCGAAGGTCCAGATCGTCGCCGAGCAGGCCGCCGACTGGGTGCCGGACAAAGCGCAGGTCGCCTTCGCCGCCATGCTGCAGGCGCACCCCGACATCAAGGTGCTCTACGCCTCCAACGACATGATGGCCGCCGGCGCGCTGCTCGCCGCCAAGGGCGCGGGCAAGGACGTCAAGATCATCGGCACCGATGGCCTGCCGGGCCCGGCCGGCGGCATTGAGGCCGTCGCCAAGGGCGACTGGGTCGCAACCTTCACCTACCCGACGGGCGCCAAGGAAGCGATCGAAATGTCGAAAAAGATCCTGCTCGATTGCGCCACCGAGGTGGACAAGACGGTGACGGTGGAGACCACCGCGATCACGGCCGAGAATGCCAAGCAGCTGATGGGGAAGTGAGGGGCGACGCTCAGCACTGAGGTTGAAAGCAAGGCCCCGGGAGGGGCCTTGTTGCGTTGCGGCGAGCTACGGGTGAATGGCCGCTGCCGGCTTTCAGATCAATGCCATCGCTACCCGTAAGCGGACGTTGGTCTGCTTTAAACCGTAAGTTGCGGCTGCGCGGGGATCGTGATGTTGCCGAATCCGCGCTCGTCGAGATTGCCGGCAGAACGTGATGCGTCGTTAATCACTCAATGTCTGCTGCGATGAACCAATCGTTGATCTCCCGCAATTCCGCACGCGCCTCTTCGAATCTACCCTGTGACCGCAATAGCTTTGCCAGACTATTGGTCGCCTGCAACTCCCAACTCCTAGCGCGCTGCTGCCGCGCAAAGGCAATAGCCTCGCGGAAAGAAGCCTCTGCCGCTCTGTCTCCGACTCCATTTGCAAGTTCGATCTCGCCGCGAATGCGAAGCAAGGCAGCTGTAAAGTAATGCTCCCCAATCTTTTCGGCCTCGCGCAGACCTTTCTCGACGGTCTCTGCCGCTATATCGAATTGTCCAGAGTTAATGAAAGCTTTGGCCAGTAAGCCTAAATAACACGATTTGTCGACTTCCTGATCTTCAAGGTCACTCTCGGTCAATGCCATCATATGGCTTCCCACCAGACTGTCATCGAGGCTTGATGCAGCCAAGCCACCAAAAAAGCGCGCCACCCGTGTCCAGAGATTGAAACCGTTTTCCTGCGCTAATGGCAGAAGTTCATCCGCCAGCCGAGCGATATCCCTGCTCTCTTCGCGGAAGGCGAACAACACACACCCGTTTCCCAAGCAGGCGGCCAAGCGATAGGCGGATTGCTGCCGAACGGTCGCCTCCGCCTCGAGGTAGAGTTTCAGCGCTTGACGGCGATACCCCAGAATATGCAAGGTCCACGAAAGGTAGATCATGGCCATACTCGGAAAGTCGCTGCCGACCTCGTCTGCACTGCCCTTGTGGCTGAGAGCGCGCTCAAGATATTGCCGAGCCTCCGCCAACTCACCCTGACAGAACAGACTCATGCCCTTAAACTGCAGACCTATAACGAGCGCGTTTAGGTAGCCGCCCTCCTCGCCGACTCGAATTAATTCATCACTGGCCGCGAGGGCCTTACCAAACTGGCCCGAGTTGAAATGGGTACCGAAAAGCCCGTCGAGTGCCCTAATCGTCGCCTCCAGTTCGCCAAGCTTCCCGCTCAGCGCTATGGCCCGCTGATACGCGGCACTGCCTTCGCCCGTCACGTAGCCGAGCGCAGCGTACAGAACGTCGCCCAGTTCCAGTTCGAAGCGAAGCAACCTGCGGCTACGATCGTCGGAGTCAGGCAAGAGTTTCGCGGCTTCAAGCCCTTTCCTGAAGATACGCACTGCGTCAACTTTCGCCCAAGTCTTGGCGGCCTTCAGCCCTGCCTGCAGCCAGTAGTCAGCGGCGCGATCGAACAGACCGGCGTCGGCGAAATGCTCAGCGAGCACTTCGGGATAGGCAAAGCCCGCGTTGGGGTCGCGCAGCTCGATGCATTCGGCAATCGATTTGTGAATCTGTTGCGCACGTTCGTGCAGCATCGTGCCTCTAGCGGCCTGCTGTAGCAGCACGTGGGTGAACGAAAAGCCTGCTCCGGCCGTCCCTCGCTCGGCTACGATCAGCCCTGTGCGCATCAGCTCACCAACCGCAGCGCGCAACTCCGCTTCAGGCCAATCACAAATTTCGCGCAGCATGTCGAAATCGAATTCGCGGCCGATCGCCGCCGCGACCTGCGCGACTTCCTTGGCGGTCCCCAGCCTGTCGAGACGGGCAAGCAACGAGAACTGCAGAGAGTTTGGAATGTTGTTCGTGAGTGACAGACGCTTGGGCTGCGATACGTCTAGGCGCAACCCTGTTTCGACCACGCTTCGAGTAAGCTCTTCGATATAGAGCGGGACGCCTTCACCGCGATCGAGCACCGCTGCTACGTCAGCAGCGAGCGCATTCGGACTAATGTCATGGACAATCGCTTCAGCGTCCGCTCGGCTGAGCGCTTCAAGCCTGATATGGTGCCCGTCAGGACCGTCGACCCATGGAACGCTTGCGTTGTTCCTGCTCGACACAAGCAAGAGGGCGGGTGTCGAAGCCAGGCTGGCGACGATTTTTTCGAGAAGGTCGCGCGAGGTCGCATCGGCCCATTGCTCATCCTCGAACAAGATCAGGATCGGGGTAGTTCGCGCCAAATAACTGACCAGATCGATGAATGCTTGCTCGGCAATGTTGCGCTGTCGTTCGGCACTTATCCCTTCAAGCCTGTCCGGCATTGTCGTCGGCATCCCGAGCAGGCCTGAGAAGATCGCCAGCGCGATGTCGCTGGACACCGAGCCTATCGACAATCCGTTGCGGAGCTTTCGAAGCTTTTCTTCCGTTGAGTCACCGTCCTCGATCGTTGCAATCCTCTGCAACTCTGCAAGGAATGGATAAAGGGTGCTGTTCTCAAAGGTCGGAGAACATTGCATGGTCAGTTGCGGAAAGCTGCGCAGACGCTGCTGGATTTCGTTGAGCAACCGGGACTTGCCGATTCCCGACTCCCCCGAGACCAACACGGCATTGCCACGCCTGTCGCGCACGACAGTCTCCCAGTGCTCCATCAGCAGTCGCAATTCGGCGTTGCGGCCGCACAGCTTGGTCATACGCGCCCGCTTTGCAAAGCGGGTCGGCACCATGCGCGCCCTTTGCACCTGCCAAACCTGGACTGGCGCGGCGAATCCCTTCAGTTCATGTTTGCCGAACCCGGTGAAATCAACCGCACCGCTTGCGGCCTCGAAGGTCGCCGCGTCGACAAGGATCGTATTCGGCTTGGCCAGTACCTGCAGCCGTGCCGCTAGATGCGCGACGTGACCGAAGGCGACGGTGGATACACCGCTCGGTGCGCCGACGAACTCACCCACCACGACTTGGCCGCTCGCGATACCCATCCTCACTTGCAACGGATATCCCTGATTTGCGGAGATGGTGGCCACCGCATCAACGATCTCGAGCGCGGCCAGCACCGCGAACTCGCTGTCGTCCTCACCAGCTGTTGGATAGCCGAAATAGGCCTGAATAGCATCGCCGATGTAACTAGCCGTCACGCCCTTGCGGCGCCGGACGACGCTGCTGCAGGTCTGTAGAAAGCTCTCAATCAGGTGTTGGAAATCCTCGGGATCCAGGCGGTCGGCATATTCGGTTGACCCCACCATGTCGCAGAACAGGATGGTGAGATAACGCCGTTCCGCAACAGGTTTCGCCGGATTGCCGGGCAAAATGGGGCTAGCCAATGGAACCGGCGTGGTCACGCTCCGGGACCCTCCTTAGTGCGGCGACCATGTAGCACCCAGTCATGTTATCGCAAATCCCGGTGCTCACCAGTCGCTTTCGATCGCGTCAGGTGGTTCATTGAAGCTCGCCACACTGAACATCGGCGTAGATCAAATGGTCTGCCTCGCTAAATGCCGCTTGGCTCTGGTCGAAGCAGAACCGTTTGGGCACCAAACGAACTAAGGTGCGTCGGTTGCATTCACCGGGCAGATCGATCTGGAAGGTGCGCGGCGACATCGACGGCGCCGGATCGCTCCATTTCTTGTGACCAGCAAACGAAACGTTCTCGATCCACAAGCTGGAGCCGGCTGAACCGACTGGACCGGAGATAGCCTCGACGCTGATGCCCTTTGCCTGCTCGATGCTTGGATACTCGCCACTTTGCGGCGGATCCCCGTTTGCCGGAATCGTGCCCGCGCTGACTGCCACATTGATCCTGATATCGTCGCGCTCGGGAACACCACCGTAGCTGTTGCGAAAGGTCCAGCTTAAGCGAAGGACACGCGTCCTGACGTCCTCTCCGGGCGGTGGAGGCAAAACCCGAATCTCGGCATCGGCAAGCGAAGAGCCTTCATCCTGCGCTTCTGGCGCCGGGCAGCGCGTGTAGAGTGGGCGGTAGCCACACTCAGGACCGCCGGCTCCCCACAGACAGTCGCTCAGCTTGCGCCAGTCTTCCAAGCTCAATCGAGGCGTTCCTGAGGACAGGTCATTGCCGGACCCCGGCACCATCCAGGGATGGATGCCGCTGCTGCCGATCGCCCAGTCCGTGCGATGTGCTTCTATGCCGGCGTAGACGGTCTGTTCCTCGTGCAGCTCGAGCAATTGGACCCAGGTTGGCGATGTGACCGCCGGTTCGTACCCGACTGCGTCCGCGGCAAAACGGCGGCCGGTGATTTGTGTGGTAAGCGTGTGGCAGCTTGTGCAGTTTCCGGTCGGATCTTCGACCGTCCTGGCTTGGCTAAGTTCATTGGGATAGGTGCCGGTGTAACCGGAGCCGACCACGCGGAACGGCGCGCCCGGCAACCGCGGTCGGCTCGGTAGAAAATCTCCCAGGCTGAAGGCGGTCGATTTGGAATCGCGGGCTGAACGGAAACCGACCCTGCTCTGTTCAATGTGCGGATCTATCACATAGGGGCTTTTGTTGTCATGGCATGCATGGCACGAGATCTGGAACGTCGGGTCATATATTTTCTCCGCCGCAACCCTTCCGATGTCATCGGAATAGTTGCGCCCGCCTGGCGGAACGAAGGGCTTTGACCAATCGAACTCGCTCCGGTCCTTGCGGCCGTCGAAGAAGATGATTTCTCCGGATTTCCGATTGAACCCGATGGTGCCGAAGACGGAAAATCTCGGATCCGACCGTGTCCAGTAGGGATCGGTGCTGACCTCGTGGCTGATATTGGACTTTCTGCAGAGGAACAGCCATTCCACGTTGCCGCGCACGACCCTTACTGCACGTGAGTTCAGCCCACAGTAGGTTGAGCTGCCAGTTAGCGAAGGCTTGTCGCATCTGGGCAATGTCGCCGTCCATTTCACCACCTCTCCGTTCTCATTGCTGTGCTCGAACTCCAGCGGAGAGCCCGGTTTTGTCGGATTGGGCTTGAGGTCGACGACATTGCCATCAACTTCCAGTGGGATGACCTTCATCTGTGGGCTGCCGCAATCGCCCTCTGGAATAGGACCGAACACCGCCCGCGCTTCATCGCCAGACCTCGTTATGACGTCGGTGCTCTTTGAGGCTGGCGCCCAAAAGATGTCAGGGTTCCATCGCGTAACGGCTTCGGCGAACGCCTTCCCATCGAGTTCAGCGGGAGCGAAAGCGACGCTGCGAGGGCGCAGCGGCTCGAAAGCGGAACTGCCTGGCAATGGTGACGCCGCGCAGTTGCCCGCCTTGCTGCAAATCATGTCGGCCTGATTGGAGCCTTGCCTCTCGCCGGCTCGCGGCGTCGACACGAAAGCTTCATGTCCGATCGTCCCGGACAACAGGAGAAACGCAACGCCGAGGACAGCAGCGATCAGCGCAACAGCACGCATCTCAGCCCACTGGAGCGTGCCAGTGAACCCATGGCCGATCTCTGGGCGTCATCGCTTCTTCGCTGCGACAGAGCCAGCGTCATAGTCAGCGTGGACAGTAAGCGATTGAAATCGCCACATGCCGTCATCGCCCTTTACAACAGACGCGCGGGCATCCGCCGAATAGTCAAGACTCGGTGCCGAAGAGTGGAAGTCCTGCATTGTCACAAGGACTATCGATTTGGTGTTCACCGTCTTGTCGTCAACCACGTCGAACAAGGTGTTGGTCACGAGATGCCGGGTCTGGAGTTTATCGGTTTCCAGTTTCTTAACTATTATTTTCATTTGCACGAGAAGATCATGTGCCGACTCTGGGCCAAGGTCGAGTGTCAGCTCGAGGACACTGCTGCCTGCATCGCAAATCTCATAGTAAGACGATTTAGGTTCCGCAAAGAGGGTGGCGAACGCGGCTGCATTTTTTTCGTCGATCGTCCAGGCGTAGCGGGACAAAAGATCTTGGATTGCCTGACGGTCTTCGGCCGGAGGATTATTATTGACGTTCCAGCCATGAGTAGCCTCTGTTCCACATGAATCAGCCAAAGCAGTGCCGCTGAAAGCAAAACAGAACCCATACGCCAGGGCAAAATACCTCAAAATCGCGCAGACTGTTATTAAGCCTTTCCAACGCTCGCTCATAATGGCCCCCTCGGATGGAGCTTGATGGGAAAGTAGCGGTTCATCTTATACCACGCCAAAAAAGGCGCCAGTGAAAATCGATGTCATTGGAGGCCGGGGATGTCGTATTCCTGAATTTGTGAATTTGTGGTAAGTTGTACTCCCCTGTCTGCAGCAATTTTATTCCTGATTGCCAGATCAGCTGTGGGTGATCCTGGTATGCGTTAGCAAAATAAAAGCTCACGTAGGCGAAACAATAGATTCTAATCGTGGTTACACAGGAGCAAAAAATGCCAAACATTGTTCGAAATATGGTGTTTCTAATTTCAGCCTTTTTTAGTATAGTCCCTTGGGCGTTTGCGCAGCAGAATCAGGAAATTGAGATAGTTCTGCAATCGCGCCTGACTTCTTTTGGAAACGATACCCCACTAATTATTGACTTTACTCTCACGAACCGGTCACGCAGCCCGATCAGACTGCTCAGGTGGACCACGCCGATCGACGGCGTCTCGGGCGAAATTTTTTCAGTAGCGAGAGGGTCGCAGCCAATTCAGTATATTGGCCCTTTGGTGAAGCGAGCAGAACCGACCGAGGCTGACTTTATCAATATCGAACCCGGACAATCGATTTCGGTACCCGTCGATCTGTCATTGTACTACGCCATCTATGAAGCAGGGATCTATGCGGTTACCTATGATACAGAGAGAGTGGGTCTGCTGGTTGGCCCTCAAGGTGCCCTGAGACGCGCCCAGGTTCTGAGCAACGCCGTCACGTTCAGGCTTCTATCCGGTCGAATTCCTCCGGAACGGATACCGCTCTCGGCACCCAAATTCGACCAGTGTGACAGCTCTCAACAGGACGATATTGGCGCTGCGCTGGCGGAAGCAAACAACATAGCCTCGGCTGCGCTGCAGGTTTTGCAGGGCACGCCTTCTGCCCAGCAACCGAATTCCCAACGATATCTGACATGGTTTGGGGCGCATACCGTAGGACTGTACGCGAAGGCCACTGGAAATTTCTCGATGATTGCGGATGCTCTTGCAAACAAAGCAATATCGTTTGGATGTCACGGCAGCCTCTGCGGACCGGGAGTTTATGCGTATGTGTTCCGTGGTCAACCTTATAATATCTTTGTTTGTCAAAAGTTCTGGTCAGCCGCTCTGAAAGGAACGGATTCAAGATCTGGAACGATTGTACACGAAATTAGTCACTTTGAGGTCGTCGTCTTCACAGATGACTATTCCTCTGGTGGTCAAAATACCGCCAAGCTACTCGCGGTTGAAAACCCCCCGCAAGCCACAGAAAATGCCGATAGTCATGAATACTTTGCGGAGAACAACCCGGATCTTCCGATGTGAGGGACACCCAGGCAACTGATCCAGCGTGGATACGGGTGCCGTATTGCCATCAGAAACGAGAAAAGATCACCGAGGGCCGGACACATTGCGATCGCATGGTGAATGTCCGCTATCGCTCCCGCACACCGAAAGCGGTCCGGTCGCTCTCGGCCAAAATGCGACATTCAACTTTCGTCTCGTCCTGTCAGGATTGGGCAAGCCGCCCGCCGGCTGGCTCCGAAATGTAGGATCGAAGTCCTGGGCGCGCATGCTAATGCGGACAACACGAACTGGACCGGTTTGGCAGTGATCCACTGCGCGCGCCAAACCCTGGCCGATTCACGGCGCAGCCGTAAACCCGCACTGCTTCTGTTCCATCTCGATCTGCTTGGTGATGCGGATGGCGTTCTGGGCGTAGGCTTCGGTCACCGAGCCGCTGTTGACGGTCTTGTCCTTCAGCGGGCTGACGGCTGCGCAGAGGTGGAAGACATGCTCGGTGTCGGACTTGGCGGCGCCGTTTTCCGGCGCGATCCAGTAGACGATATCCTGGCCATTGGGGTGTGCCGCGTCCTTCGTCGCCGCGGCCACCGTGGTGGAGTCGGTGGCGATCGCCTGCGCCTGGGCGGCGACTTCGGGCGAACAGGCCGTGGTCGGCTGCCCCGCCTTGATCTGTTCCGCGCAGGTGTTCATGTCATGCGTGTACTGCTCGACCGACGGCGGCTGGTAGCTGACCCCGATCAGCGTCGCCAGCACGGCCAGCACGGCGCCGATGCCGCCGGCGACCTTCTTGCTCTTCGGGTCCATGTTCTTGTCGTTGAGGATCAGGAGAACCAGCGGCAGGAAGGCAATCAGCGTGATGATCGCGCCGAGCTGGTTCTGGACGAAGAACCGGAACGTGTCGGATTCGCGGGCCGGGTCCTTCCTGTTGGCCGCCTTCCAGAGCAGGCTGCCGGCGATGGCGAAGATCGCGATCCCGACCAGGATGCCGATCAGCAGCGGCAGGTTGCCCTGGTCGAATTTGTGCTTGTAGAGCAGTACGATCCCGGCGATCTCGCCGCCAATGGCGATGACCCACGACAGCACGGCGAACAGGCGCAGCCGCGTGGCCCCGGACTTCTGGCCCTGCGTTGCCTGCCAGTCCTTGGTAACGTCTACGGTCGGCTTGTTGTCGGTCATGACCAGATCCCCCGGTATCGACACTTTTGCGGGGCGGCGTCAAAGGCGCCCGGCGCAGCGTCATTGAACGAACGTCGCCTGCCTCGGCGCGAAAGCGCCACGGCAGACCCCATCCTTATTGCGCATGATGGGATTCGTCCATAGCCGAGCGGGCGGACGAGGATGCCGGCGATGGCGCGGAGGAGGGCAGGGCAATCGCATAAGGCGGCGCCAGCCCCACTCCGTCCGCCGCGGCCACCTCCCCCATGTCCATGGGGAGAGGAAAGCCAAGCCCATCAAGGCCGCGACCTCGGTGATTGGCATTTCCTCTCCCTCCGCGGAGCGAGGCAATCGCATATGACAGGTTTGCGCTCTACGAACACCCCACCCTTAATCCCTCCCCACAAGGGGGAGGGAGACTTGGTAGGCGCCGATCGCCGCAAATCGCCTGGGTTCCACGCCAGAAAGGGTGGCTTGCGGCAGCGTTCCCTCCCCCTTGTGGGGAGGGTTAGGGTGGGGGTCCTCTTCGTAAGAACTCATATGTGATCGCCTTGCGCCGACGAAGGGAAGGTGGGTCGCCGAACCCGAGGGAGCGCCATATGCGATCGCCCTGCCATAGGTCGGATCACGCCACCGCGGGAACGCAACTAATTTGTATACAAATGTTTCTGGGCGGCATCGGTTTGTGAAGCGCTTCACCGTTGCCGCGCAATCGATCGGTTACAGAGGCGGCGCAAGAGCGGGCCTGAGGCAGCGCTCTGCTGCTGCATGGAGGTAACCGATGTTTGAAAGTCTCAGCAGAATTCGTGCTGCCCTGGCGCGCGCCAGCAAGCACAGGAAGACCGTGCGCGCACTGAACGCGCTGCCGACGGAGATCCAGAAGGACATTGGCTGGACGGAGTCGAGGTCGATCGATGAGATAAGGCTGCCGTTCTAGCGCCGCATCCAGCGTCGCTAATATATCGCTCGCCATCGATTGTCCGGAAGCGTACAGTATAGCATCGTCGGCCACATCAATGGGCGCTGACGCTTGGGAGCGACCATCGCACTCCTGCCCCGACAGGAGGCATTGGAGCCATGGCGGAGCAACCGAGACAGTCCGGTCTGAGCGCCGAGGCGCTCGCGGCCTTGGCGCGGGAAACCGGCGCCTCCGAGCAGCAGATACAAGAGATCGCATCGCTGATCGGCAACGATCGCTCGTCCATCGTGCGCGAAGCGCGCATGGTTGCGGCTGACCGCCCGAAGCGCTGATCCAGGAAAAAGCTGCTGGATTGATTGATGGGGCGTCGCCCCTGATTTGTCGGTTTTGTACGAAGTACAATGGCTGAATCCGAGTCAGCTATCGTCCAATGACCGTTTGCATTTGGGCAGGGCGCCGACGGCTGGGAGATGACATGTGCTCTTGCCCTTGACGGGAGAGAGCGATGGACCAGTCGGTCAGCAAGGAGAAAAGCGGCCTCTTGCGCCGCATGAACCCGGCCGACTTCGCACTGCTTGCGCCGCATTTGCACCATCGTGTGCTCGATCTCAAAGCCCCGCTCGAAATGGCGGGCGAGCCGGTCGCCTCGGCCTGCTTCCTGGAAAGCGGCCTGGCCTCGGTGGTGGCGAGGAACCGGCCGGGGCTCGACACCGAGGTCGGCATCATCGGCCACGAAGGCATGTCGGGCTCCGCCTTGGTGATGGGCGCCGACTGGGCGCCCCATGATTGCTACATGCAGATGCCGGGCGAGGCGGTGTGCATCGATTCCGAGCCGTTCAAGGCAGCGTTGCAGAAAAGCCCGACGCTTCGCGCCTTCCTGCTGCGCTATGCCCACTACCTGCACGGCCAGACCAAATCCACGGCGCTGAGCAATGCCCGCGCCAAGCTCGAGGATCGGCTGGCCCGATGGCTCCTGATGTGTGACGACAGGGTGGTCGGCCATCAGATCCAGATCACGCATGAGTTCCTGTCCGTCATGCTCGGCGTCAGGCGTCCGGGCGTCACCATCGGCCTGCAGATCCTGGAAGGGCGCGGCCTGATCCGGTCGAGGCGCGGCGAGATCGTCATTCGCGACCGCGATGGCCTGGTCGCCGTCGCCGACGGCTTCTATGGCCAGGCCGAGGCCGAATACGAACGCCTGCTGGGCTGAGCCTGGCACGGGCTGGAAATGGCCGACGCGAATGCCGGTGAAAGCATGTTGCCAGAGCCGCGCCGGCCATTTGCGCCCGTCTGGGGAGAGGCCGCCCGGCAAATCTAGCATCGGCGCAAAAGCGGGCAACGAACCGCAATGGCTTGGTAAAAACCGTACAATCGAATTGTGTTGAACCTTGGTTCGGCAAGAGTATGAATCTGCTGTCGTGACCATGTATAGGGGGCGCTGGCGCCTGAGGCTTCGACAGGCCCGCCAGCCGATGTGAACGGGGAAAACCGAAATGGCAGAACTGCTTTTCGATGTATCCGCCTTCGATTGCGCCATCCTGCGCGCCGCCTTCATCAAATCGGTGATGGAAGACAATGTCCCGGAAAAGCGGTGGCGCGCGCTCGCCGCTTCCCTGGTTCGCGACCTGACCGACCACGAAGACGTCGAGCCGGATCTGCTCGGCTGGATCACGCGCAAGTAGCAATATTCTGACGGTCCGGCGGCTACCCCAGCCACCACCACAGCGCCGCGATCGCCGCAAGCACCGCCGCCACCGACAGCCCCAGCATGATGTAGCTGCCCTTGATGATGTCTCGGATGATCTTCTTCACGCTTTCGCGGTCGTTGAGGTTGGGGAAGGGCTCGTTGGGCAGCGCCACGCCGAGGAAGCCGCAGAGCGGCGCCCAGCCATCGCTGACCTTGAACACCAGAAGCTTCTCCGGCGGCACGGCCGCTATCACCTCCTCGGTGTAGGCGTTGTAGCGCGCCACCGCCTTGGCGCGGTCGTCCATCACGCCGGCAAGCGTGCGGCCCCAGATCAGCCTATGCGACATGTCGCCGAATTTGCGGCCGAACGGCGTCAGCCATTCCAGCACCTTGAACTGCCACAATGTCTCGGTGAAGTGGATGGTGTCGATGGTGCTGTCGTACCAGGCCTCGGCGCCGCGCGGATGCAGCGTCAAAAGCACCTTGGCGTCGGGATAGGCGGCCATCAATTCGCGCCACACGCAGCATCCCGGATTGTCGACCGTCGCCTTGTAGTTGGCAAAGACTTTGGTCCAGTCGTGCTGGGTGCCGGGCGGGCTGTTGGCCACCTTGCGCCAGAAGTCGAGATGGCCCTTGTTGGCCTTGTTGAGGATGACTTCCTGCATGTGATAGCTGGGAAGGCCCAGCCTGTTCAGCGCGGCAAAGGTCGACCATGTGCCGGTGCGGCCGAATCCGGCACCGATGAGCTCAAGCGTCATTTTAACCCCCCTTGTTGAGACCGCTTTTCTTTTTATGCCGGTCCGCTCGGAATGAGGTTGCATCCGCGCCCCTCGGCGCGCAACAATTTTCCCTGTGCAGCGGCCAAAATGTGTTTGCTTTTTCGTCTGGGCCACGCGGAATGAGGGTCTGGCTATTCCAGCGGGTGGGGGAGCCTGATAATAGGTCAGCCAGATTGACCTAATTCGCATGGCCGGAACGGTCATGCTGGACCAGATGCCGTATCCCGGGAGGGGCTCGTGAGTTTGATGGACCTGTTGGCGTCGCGCGCCTCGCGCATGAAGGCGTCGGAAATCCGCGAGCTGCTCAAACTGCTCGACCAGCCCGACATCATCTCCTTCGCCGGCGGCATCCCCGATCCGGCTTTGTTTCCGGCGCAGGCGATCGCCGATGCTTACGCCTCGGTGCTGGGCGGCGCGGAGGCGAGCGCAGCACTTCAGTATCAGGTCTCCGAAGGCTATCTGCCGCTCAGAAAATGGCTGGCCGGCCAGATGGGCAAGCTTGGCATCGCCTGCGACGAGCACAACATCTTCATCACCTCCGGCTCGCAGCAGGCGCTGGATTATCTGGGCAAGCTGTTCCTGTCGCCCGGCGACACAGCGCTCGTGACGTGGCCGACCTATCTCGGCGCGCTCCAGGCCTTCAACGCCTATGAGCCGCGCTACGACCGGCTGACGCCGGATGGCGGCAACATGACGCCGGCCGCCTACCAGGCGGCGGCTGCTGCCCCCTCTACTTTTGCAAAAGAGGGCGGCAAGGTGAAATTCGCCTATCTGGTGCCCGATTTCGCCAACCCGACCGGCGAGACGCTGAACCGCCAGCAGCGCGAGGCGGTGCTCGACCTCGCCGGCGAGCTCGACATTGCCGTCATCGAGGACGCCGCCTATCGCGCGCTGCGCTATGACGGCGAGGGCCAGCCGCCGATCCTGGCGCTCGACTGCGAACGCTCCGGCGGCATCGAAAACGCCCGCACGCTCTATTGCGGCTCGTTCTCGAAAATCCTGTCACCGGGCATGCGCGTCGGCTGGGTCTGCGCGCCGCGCCGCGTCGTCGAGCGGCTGGTGCTGATGAAGCAGGCGTCGGACCTACACAGCCCGTCGATCAACCAGCTGGTCATGCACCGCGTCTCCGAGGCCGTGTATGGCGGCCAGGTGGAAAAGCTGATCGGCGCCTATCGCCAGCGCCGCGACGGCTTGCTTGCGGCACTCGAAGCGGAAATGCCGGATGGCGTCAGCTGGAGCCGACCGGAAGGCGGCATGTTCGTTTGGCTGACGCTGCCCGAGGGTGCGGACGCCACGGCACTGCTCGCCCGCTCGGTCAAGGAAGCCCGCGTCGCCTTCGTGCCGGGCAACGCATTCTACGCCGACGGTTCGGGCCGCAACACGATGCGGATGAGCTTTACGCTCGCAGATGAACGCGCCGTGGGTGAAGGCGTGCCGAGGCTGGCGAAATTGATGAAGAGCTAGGCGCCCTACCTCCCCCTTGTGGGGAGGTCGGTTGTGTGCGTCAAGTTCTGCAAAATGGGGCGGCCATGAAGATGCGCACGACATAGGTGCGCCGGCGGATTTCCTCGTTGAGCCGCTCCAGCATGTTGGTGGACTTGAGGTGCTTGTGATGCTGACGCGGCA
>NZ_JAMYMJ010000074.1:0-18114 GCF_040318435.1 Mesorhizobium sp. M1143
GGACGACCTGCGCGAGCACAAGAAGCTCGCTCTGCGCCAAGCCGCATGACCAGCATCATGGCCGCCCCATTTTGCAGAACTTGACGCACACAACCTTTATCAAGCTCCTGGGTGGCCTGCCACCCGAAGCTCGATAGAGCGAAGGGTGGTGCGGATGAAGGGACTCGAACCCCCACGCCTTTCGGCACTGGAACCTAAATCCAGGGCGTCTACCAGTTCCGCCACATCCGCATTTGTCGGCAATCCCATGTAGCCATCATTCTGTCAATGTCGGGGCGAAAATGTCTGCCGTTGGGGCGGTCATTCGCTGCAACGCGAAGATGGTTGAAAATTGGCCTCGCCTGTGACAAAAGGCGTGTCAAATGTGACGGGACGCGCCGATCCGCTTCTGCAGAATGTGATAAGAAGTAGGAAAAACAAGAACTTATTCACATCTTGGAACGCAGTTTGGAAGAATTTGAGCCGTAATTTCGGTCAAATCGCCAGGTTCCGTGCCAAAAGCCATTCCCGGCAAGATTGTACCGGCAGGCTGTGAACGGCAAGACGCCGTGGCAGCCTCTTTGGTGAAGATAAAGGTTTTACGATGCAGGTCACCGAAACGCTCAACTCCGGTCTCAAGCGCGAGATCAAGATCACCGTGCCGGCCGGTGATATGGAAGCCAAGCTGATGGCGCGGCTGTCCGACGCCAGGAACAAGGTCCGCATCAACGGCTTCCGTCCCGGCAAGGTGCCTGTGCAGCATTTGCGCAAGGTCTACGGCAAGTCGTTCATGGCCGAAGTGGTCAACGAGATCCTCAACGATTCGACCCGTTCGATCATCACGGGGCGCGGCGAAAAGGCCGCCATGCAGCCTGAAGTGATCATGACGGAAGACGAGAAGGAGGCCGAGAAGATCCTGGCCGGCGGCGCCGACTTCGAATTCCGCCTCAACTACGAGGTCATCCCGGCGATCGAGATCAAGGATTTCTCCGACATCAAGGTGACGCGCCAGGTATTCGAAGTGCCGGACAGCGAGATCGACGAACAGGTCCAGCGCGTTGCCGAATCGGCGCGAAGCTTCGAGCCGAAGACCGGCAAGGCCGCCGAAGGCGACCGCGTTTCGATCGACTATGTCGGCAAGATCGACGGCGAGGCCTTTTCCGGCGGCGCCGGCACCGACCAGCCGCTGGTTCTGGGGTCCAAGGAATTCATTCCGGGCTTCGAGGACCAACTGATCGGCGCCAAGGCCGGCGACGAGAAGCAGGTCACCGTCACTTTCCCGGAAAACTACCAGGCCGCGCATCTGGCCGGCAAGGAAGCCACCTTCGACGTCACCGTCAAGGAAGTGTCCAAGCCCGGCGCGCTGGAAATCAACGACGAGATGGCCAAGAATCTCGGCCTGGAATCGCTGGAGCGCCTGCGCGACGTGGTGCGCGGCCAGATCGAGAACCAGTTCGGTTCGATGACCCGCCAGAAGGTCAAGCGCCAGCTGCTCGACCAGCTTGACGCGGCCTATTCGTTCGAGGCGCCGTCGAAGCTCGTCGATGCCGAGTTCAACAACATCTGGACCCAGGTCAACCGCGATCTCGAAGCCGCCGGCCGTACCTTCGCCGACGAGGAGACGACGGAAGAAGAGGCACGCGCCGAATATCTGCGGCTTGCCGAGCGCCGCGTGCGTCTCGGCCTGGTTTTGGCCGAGATCGGCGAGAAGGCCGGCGTCACCGTTTCCGACGAGGAACTGCAGCGCGGCCTGTTCGAGCAGGTGCGCCGCTACCCGGCCAACCAGCAGCAGGAAGCCTTCGAGTTCTATCGCAGCAATCCGGAAGCCCTGAACACGCTGCGCGCGCCGATGTTCGAGGAGAAGGTCGTCGACCATCTGCTCAGCCAGATCTCGGTCACCGACGTCAAGGTCAGCAAGGAAGAGCTGATGGCTGACGACGAAGAGGATACAGCCAAGGCCAAGCCGGCGAAGAAGGCCGCTGCCAAGAAGGCCGACAAGGCTGAAAAGGCCGACGACGCGGAAGAGCCGAAGAAGAAGGCAGCCCCGAAAAAGAAGGCCGCCAAGGACGCCGAATAAGCGCCTGACGACAAGATCAGAAAAGGCCGCCCTCGAGGCGGCCTTTTTCGTTGTGGCGGATGTGCCTTGAGCCACCGCAGCCCACCTGAACCTTTGTACGGTCGACCTGTTCTACCTACCGGCCAGATTCTGTGGTACACAAGTGCCGCAATTCCATCTGGGGAGGAGCGGAGAATCTATTCTGCCGTGCAGGGCGCATGCTGGTGCTACCGGCATGTGCAGACCGTCTCAGGCAAATTTGACGATCAGGGAGGAATGCCATGCGCTTGGTTGCGTTTTTCGCCGTCGTTTCCGTTGCAACTTTCATCGCCAATCCATCGCGGGCACAGGACGCCGCGGCGGGCGAGAAGGTCTTCACCAAATGCAAGGTCTGCCACGTCGCAGACCAAGACACCAACAAGATAGGCCCTTCTTTGCATGGCGTTATCGGCCGGACGGCCGGCACGCATCCGGATTTTAAATATTCCGAAGCCATGATCGCGGCCGGCACATCCGGCGTCAAATGGGATGAGCCGACACTGACGACGTATCTTTACGACCCCAAGGCAATGGTCAAAGGGACGAAGATGGCGTTTCCCGGCCTCAAGAAGGACGAGGACGTCGCCAACGTCATCGCCTATCTGAAGCAATTTTCCCCGTAACCTGGCTCTTCGGCCGGCCAGAGCGTTTCACCGTTTCACGGAAACGGCGATCCGCTCGATCTCTTTGTTCTTACGCAATTCCGGACGGAAAACCGAATACACTTTTCCTGGAATTGCTCTAGGCTGCCCGGTTTCCATCGATGGTCGTCTCAAATGTCGGTCAAGGAAAGCCTCAAGGATACCGGCGTCCGCCTCTCGGAAGCGACGGCCAGTGATTTCTTTGCGCTCTTGAAGCCTCGGGTCATGGCCCTTGCCGTCTTTACCGCCTTCGTCGGTCTGATGGTGGCGCCCGGCGCGATGAACCCGGTCATCGCCGTGATCGCCATAGGTGCGATTGCGGTTGGAGCGGGAGCGGCCGGCGCGCTCAACATGTGGTACGACGCCGACATCGACGCGCTGATGTCGCGCACGTCAAAGCGGCCGGTTCCGTCGGGCCGCGTCACGGCGGGCGAAGCCCTCGGCTTCGGCCTGGTGCTTTCCGCACTTTCGGTCATGACGCTCGGCGTGCTGGTGGGCTGGCTTGCCGCGTCACTGCTGGCCTTCACCATCTTTTTCTACGTCGTCATCTATACGATGTGGCTGAAGCGCTCGACGCCGCAGAACATCGTCATCGGCGGCGCGGCGGGTGCGCTTCCTCCGATGATCGGCTGGGCAGCGGCCACCGGCGCCATCGGCATTGAAAGCCTGATCCTGTTCCTGATCATTTTCCTGTGGACGCCGCCGCATTTCTGGGCGCTCGCACTGTTCAAGGCCGGCGACTATGCCGCTGCCGGCATCCCGATGATGCCGAACGTGGCCGGCCAGGCCTCGACCAGAAGGCAGATCTTCGCCTATTCACTGCTCCTGGCACCAATCGGCGTGCTGCCCTGGGCGTTCGGATTCACGAGCGGGGTCTATGGGATTGTTTCGGCTGCATTGGGCTCGGGTTTCATCTGGCATGCCTGGAACGCCCTGGTCGTCCTCGACAAGGAGATGAAGCCGGCCAAGGCGCTGTTTGCCTATTCGATCTTCTATCTTTTCGCGATCTTTGCCGTGCTGCTTGCCGATACCATCGCGATACGCGCGTTCATGTCAGCCGGAGGGTGACGGCATGACGCTGTGTTCGGAAACCTCGCCTTCCGGGAGCCTTTTGTAAGAACGGGCGACAAGCTCCAGTCAATGGAGTATATTGATTGCGGTGCAGGTCGCGGTTCGCGTGGCCAGTCATGCAGAACGGCAGCACCGTGAAACCGCGACCTTGCCGGACCTGGTCTGGAGGAACGGGCATGACAAGTTTTCACGTGATTGCAGGCGCCAGCGAAACGCTGGAACACACCAAAATCCGAAAAATCAGCGTTTCCGATCTATTCGATGCGCTCAAGCGCGGTGTTGACGATTTTATGGTCAAACCGTCGCACATCGTCTTTCTCTGCCTGATCTATCCGCTTGTCGGCGTGGTGCTCGCTGCCTGGACTTCGGGCGCCAATGCGTTGCCGATGTTGTTTCCGCTGGTGTCCGGCTTTGCGCTGATAGGTCCATTCGCGGCGATCGGCCTCTATGAGATCAGCCGCAGACGAGAAGCCGGGCTCGACACCTCCTGGACGCACGCTTTCGAGGTCAGGAATTCTCCGGCCCTGCCAGCCATCGCCGCAGTCGGGATCATGCTGGTTGCAATCTTCATCGCCTGGCTTTTGGCGGCGCAGGTGTTCTACGAATATCTCTTCGGCCCGGCTCCGCCTGTATCGATTTCGGGCTTCATCAATGAAATATTTGCCACCGGACGCGGCTGGTCTCTGATTGTCCTGGGGCACGCCATCGGCTTCGTCTTCGCCGCGGTGGTGTTGTGCACGACGGTTGTCGCCTTCCCATTGCTGCTCGACCGCGACGTCGGCGCCTACGAAGCCATCCACACATCGGTGCGAGCGGTGCTGGCGAACCCGATCCCCATGGCTGTCTGGGGACTGATTGTCGCCGTTGCCCTGATCATAGGCTCGCTGCCGGTGTTTGCCGGGCTGGCGGTCGTGCTGCCGATCCTGGGTCACGCCACCTGGCATGTCTACCGCAAGGTTGTGGAGCCGCCATCGTCCCCGACGCGGGTCGGCCTCTGACCCTGCAGATCAGCTGATGGGAAGCTTCATCTCCGGTCTTTGACCGGAGATGAAGCTGTGCGTCAGGGCCCCGGTCCGAAGAAGGACAACCGGGTGAGAAGCGTGTAGTCCGCTTCGAAGAGCATCATCGCCACGAACACCAATATCAGAAGCGGCGGCAGGATGATCGCATAGGTCAGCGCCAGCCGCTCCCAAGCCATGTGCATGAACACGGCGACGATCAGCCCGGCCTTGAGGATCATGAAGATCAGGATCAGAGACCATCTGAGATAGCCGTGGATGCCGAGATAATCGACCATGTAGGAGCAGGCGCTGAGGATGAACAGCCATGCCCAGACCACCAGATAGAGCTTGATCGGATGTTCCTGATGAACCTCCGCGACGCCGGTCGGTGGCCCTTCATGCGCATGATCAGAGTGCAGCGCGTGTTGCCCGAGGCCGTTTGCGGTTGCTTCAGCCATGTCAGCCTCTCACCAAAGATAGAAGAATGCGAAAATAAACACCCAGACCAGGTCGACGAAATGCCAGTAGAGCCCCATGATTTCGACGTTCTCGTAGCGACCCCTGCGGCTGGTGAAGAAGCCGGGACGACCGACGTCGTAGTCTCCACGCCAGACCTTTCGCGCCACGATGATGAGGAAGATCACCCCGATCGTCACATGCGTGCCGTGGAAGCCGGTGATCATGAAGAAAGTCGAGCCGAATTGTGCCGCGCCCCAGGGATTGCCCCACGGCCGTACGCCTTCGGTAATCAGCTTGGTCCATTCGAAGGCTTGCATGCCGACGAAGGTGGCTCCTAGCGCTGCCGTCAGAAGCATGAGGATTGCGGTTTTGCGGCGGTCGCGGCGATAGCCAAAATTGACCGCCATGGCCATCGTTCCGCTGCTCGATATCAGCACGAAGGTCATGATGGCGATCAGGATCAGTGGAATGTCCGAACCGCCGATGCGAAGCGCAAAGACCTCGCTCGGATTGGGCCACGGCACACGTGTGGAGACGCGCGCGGTCATGTAGGAGAGCAGGAAGCAGCCGAAGATGAAGGTGTCGCTGAGCAGGAAGATCCACATCATGGCCTTGCCCCAGGACACGTTCTTGAACGCGCGCTGATCCGAGGACCAATCGGCGGCGATCCCTTGCCAGCCTGCGGGCCGCGTCTCCGTTTGGCCGGTATGCGTCAGTGTCGTTTCTGCCATGCTCCTCGACCTCCTAGGTCAGCAACTGCCGGCAAATATCGATGAACGTCGCGGCCCAGCCGGCTAAAAGAGCGAAGATGGCGAGCCAGACGAAAAGCAGGAAATGCCAGTACATGGCGCATAATTCGACGCTGAGGCGAAGCCGTTCCGGCCGTGCCCCGTTCCAGGCGCCGGCGGTTGTCCTGCCCAGGCCCACCAGCCCTCCCACTATATGCAGGCCGTGCATCCCGGTTATCAGGTAGAAAAAACTGTTGGCCGGATTGGAGGCCAGAAAATAGCCATCGGCGGTCAGGTCCCGCCATGCCATGAGCTGCCCGATGAGGAAGGCGATTGCGGTGAGCCCAGCCGCGGCAAGGCCGAGCCTGACCGTGTCCATCTGGCGCTTGCGCGCCGCGATCGAGGCGCATTGCAGGGCAACGCTGCTCAGCACCAGCATGCCGGTGTTGAGCCAGAGCAGGCGTGGGATGGGCAGCGGCTGCCAGTCCGACAGCGCCATACGCATGAAGTAGGCGCTGGTGAACAGCGCAAACAGGCAGCCGACCACGGCGAGGAAGACACCGAGGCCAATCTTGGCGGTCGGCAGGCTCGATCGGTCGAAGGCGACAAAATCTCCTGCCACACCTTGCTCGAGCCATGGTTTCGCCATCAGCCGCTGATGCGAGAGCCACCAGCCGGCAAAGCCGGCGATCACGAGAAGGAAGACCAGGATGACGCTCATGCCGGCTCCCTGGAGGGGCCGAACGTGCCCGGCATGTTTTGCGGAATGAAGTCCTCCTTGGCGCCCGGCACGCTGTAGTCATAGGCCCAGCGATAGACAATCGGCAGATCCTTGCCGAAATTGCCATGCGCCGGTGGCGTCTGCGGCGTTTGCCATTCGAGTGTCGTGGCTCGCCATGGATTGCCACCGGCCTCGCGCCCATGGCGGATGCTCCAGATAAGATTGAACAGGAAAACGATCTGGGCGAAGCCGACGATAAACGCCATGATGCTGATGAACGAGTTCAGGTGATGCGCCGACTCCGTCATGACCGTCACGTCGGTCAGTTCGGCATAGCGCCGCGGCACGCCCATCAGGCCGATGTAATGCATGGGAAAGAAGATCAGGTAGGCGCCGAGAAATGTAACCCAGAAATGGAATCGGCCGAGCGTCTCGTTCAGCATCCGGCCGGTGACCTTCGGGTACCAGTGGTAGATCGCGCCGAAGATGACGACGATCGGAGCAACACCCATGACCATATGGAAGTGAGCGACGACGAACATCGTGTCCGACAGCGGGACGTCGACGACGACGTTGCCGAGAAACAGCCCGGTCAACCCGCCATTGACGAAGGTGACGATGAAAGCCATGGCAAACAGCATCGGTATGGTGAGATGGATGTCGCCCCGCCACAGCGTCAGCACCCAATTGTAGACCTTGATCGCCGTCGGGATGGCGATGATCAGTGTCGTGGTGGCGAAGAAGAAGCCGAAATAGGGGTGCATGCCGCTGACATACATGTGGTGCGCCCAGACCACGAAGCTCAGCGCGCCGATGCCAACGATGGCCCAGACCATCATCCGGTAGCCAAAAATGTTCTTGCGCGCATGCGTGCTGATCAGATCGGAGACGATGCCGAAGGCCGGCAGCGCCACGATGTAGACTTCCGGGTGGCCGAAGAACCAGAACAGATGCTGGAACAGGATCGGGCTGCCGCCATTGTGCTGTAGCTGTTCCCCCATCTCGACGACCGCGGGCATGAAAAAGGAGGTTCCAAGCGCGCGGTCAAGCAGCATCATCACGCAGGCGACGAACAGCGCCGGAAAGGCGAGCAGCGCCATGACGGTGGCGGTGAAGATGCCCCAGACGGTCAGCGGCAGGCGCATCATCGTCATGCCGCGCGTGCGGGCCTGCAGCACCGTCACGACATAGTTCAGACCGCCCATGGTGAAGCCGATGATGAACAGGATCAGCGAGACGAGCATCAGGATGATGCCCCATTCCTGGCCGCCAGGTGTGCCGGTCATGATGGCTTGCGGCGGATAGAGCGTCCAGCCGGCGCCGGTCGGTCCGCCGGGCGCAAAGAAGCTCGACACCAGCACCAGCACGGCAAGGAGGTAGATCCAGTAGCTCAACATGTTGACATAGGGAAAGACCATGTCGCGGGCTCCGACCATCAGCGGGATCAGGTAGTTGCCGAAGCCGCCGAGGAAGAGTGCCGTGAGCAGGTAGATCACCATGATCATGCCGTGCATGGTGATGAACTGGTAGTAGGCCTCGGGGGTGATGAAATCGAACGTGCCGGGGAAGCCGAGCTGCAGCCGCATCAGCCAGGACAGCACCAGCGCGACCAGGCCGATGGCCGTTGCGGTCGCCGAATACTGGATGGCGATGACCTTGGCGTCCTGCGAGAACACATACTTCGTCCACCAGCTGTGCGGATGGTAAAGCTCCATTTCCGCGACTTCGGCGGGCGGGACGGCATCTGCAGGCGTGATATCGACCATAGGCGGAGCACCTCCGTGCCCTTCAGCGGGACCCGACAGTTTCGAGTTTTGCCGCAACTTCTAGAGCTGACGCCGTCGCGTTGCCCGGCGCCTGTTCCACCGAGCCCGTCTGCTGCGGCGCCGACAACTGCGCGAACGTCTGCTGCTGGTCGAGCCAGGCCACATAATCCTGCTCGGTATCGACCATGACGATGCCATGCATCATCGGATGCCCCTGGCCGCACAGTTCGGCGCACAGAACCTGGAAGGTCCCGGTCTTGGTGGGGGTGAACCAGAAATAGGTGACCGAGCCCGGTATCATGTCCATCTTGGCGCGGAATTCCGGAACGTAGAAATCGTGCAACACATCGATCGAGCGCAGCAGCATCTTGACCGGCTTGCCGACCGGCAGATGCAGGTCGGCCGCTTCGACCACGACGTCGTCCTGGCCGCTGGGATCCTTGGCGATCACGCCCAGCGGATTTTCAGCGGTGACGTCGCGGGTGTCGGATGTGCCGAGTTTGCCGTCCTTGCCGGGCAAGCGGAAACTCCACTGCCATTGCTGGCCGACGACTTCGACCACGGTTGCGTCGCTTGGAACATTGACGAACCGGCTCCAGACAAACAGGCCGGGAACCAGCATGGCGGTAACACCCACTCCGGTGACGATCGTCAGCCACCATTCGAGCCGCTTGTTCTCCGGTTCGTAGGCCGCCTGGTTGCCTTCGCGGTGACGGAAGCGGAAGACGCAATAGGCCATGAATAGGACGACCGCGGCGAAGACGACGCCGGTGATCCAAAAGGTGATGATGATGGTGTTGTCGATATAGTCCCAATTCGAGGCAATCGGAGTCCACCACCATGGGCTCAGGAAGTGGAACAACACCGAGCCCACGACGATCAAAACGAGTACAACCACTATGGGCATGTCCCGTTCCTCCCGGTATTTCAGGGGGCGCGAAGCCGTCCCGGGAAAATACCAAGTGCATCATGCGTGATTTGCGATCGAAATTCTAGAGCCGGTTGTGGAAGGAGCGAAAAATTGCTTCTGCGGCGCCGGACCTTGCTTCGTTGGTGACGCCGGAGCGACACCCGACCTCCCAAATCAGGGAGGGCAGGGGCTGGTTTGATTCGGCTTGCCTTGTTCCAGCGGGATCAAAGCGCCTTGATGATGATGCAGCCGGCCAAAAGCAGCACGACGCCGGCGAGCCGCATGCCGGAGACAAGCCGCTGCGGCAGGCGGAACCAGCCGAAGGTGTCGACTAAGATGCCGGCGACCTGCTGGCCGGCCACCGTCAGGCTGACGGCAGCTGCCGCTCCGATGACGGGGATGGCAGTGAACACGGTCGTGACATAGGTGGCGCCGGCAAAACCTCCGAGCCAGCCCCACCAGGGCATCGACGACAGGCCGGCGAGGCGAGGGCGGGGCGTCTTCGTTAAGGCAAGCGTGATCAGAAGCACCGCGGCCATGGCCAGCATCGCCACCAGGAACGAGATGGTGCCGACCGCAAATGGCGCGCCGCCAAGGTCGTGCCGAAGCAAGGCGTTTACAGCGCCTTGCACCGGAAGCACGGCGCCTGCCAGCAGCGCCAGTCCGATCCAGCCGAGTTTCGAGGGCGCCAGATTGTCCGCCGCGCCCTTCTGTCCCAGAACGATGAGGGCAGCACCGGCAAGCACGACCAGCATGCCAAAGGCAGGCCCGGCTCGCAGTCCTGCTTCGGGGATCCCGAGCCAGCCGAACGTGTCGAGGGCGAAGGATGCAAGCATCTGCCCGGCGATGAAGAGCCCGACGGACACGACGGCGCCAAGGCGAGGGAACACAAGAATGGTCGAAACGACGTAGAAGGCCGACGCCATGCCGCCGATCGCATGCCACCATTCGGCTTGCCGAACGGCAAGCAGAGCCGGTGTCGTTCCGGTGAGGGCCGTGATCGACAACAGCACGATGGCGCCGACCGCGAGCTGAAGCGTGGTCGCGGCAAAGGGTGAGCCGACCGCCTTTGAAAGTTGGGCATTGGCGCCGGCTTGCACCGCAAGCAGGCCACCGGCGACAAGCGCCAGAGGGATGAAGAGGATTTCCACGATCGTATTCCTTGAATGCGAGGTGCGGCGGCTAGGGCATGATCCCAAAAAGTGGGTGCCGGTTTTTGGAAAAGATCATGCTCCAACAAAGGGTTAGGTCATGATGAGATTTCAACCAAATCTCATCATGATCTAAGCGGCCGCTGACGCTTCCGGCAGGGCGGGAACAGCGATCCCTCTGACAACTGCGGAGCGGCGGCCGATGGCCGCATACCAGCGCGCCAGGTTTGGTGTGTCATCGAGGCTGAGGCCGAGCTTGCTGACGGCCGCGTTGATCCATGGCCATGTCATCACATCGGCGATGCCGTAGCTTTTGCCGACAATGTGCTCATGGTGCTTTAGCCGGCTATCGAGAACGCGGAAGACACGTCCGGTTTCGCGCTCAAAACACTCGATCACGTAAGGGATTTTTGCCGGCGCGAAGATTTTGTAATTCCACAATTGGCCAAGCGTCGGGCCGACATGGGCCGCCTGGAACAAAGTCCAGGTCAGCGTATCGTCCGCCTCCTGCGCGCCCACCGGCTGAAGCTTGCCCGACCGTCGCGCCAGGTAGTGTAGGATGGCGCCGGATTCGAAGACCGTGCGGCCGGCGTCCCGGTCGACGATCACCGGGATCTTGTTGTTGGGATTGAGCGCCAGGAAATCAGGCTTGGTCTGGTCGCCCCTTTCGATGTCGACCAAGCGGACCCAGTAGGGCAGGCAGACCTCTTCCAGCATGATCGAGGCCTTGTGCCCGTTGGGTGTCTGGCAGGTGTAGAGTTCTATCGGCGTCATGGCTCTTCTCCGCGACTGTTTCTTTTGTCGTCGGACTCCATATGGCGTGCGTGCATGCGCAGATCGACATGCCGATTCGCCCGCTTGCTCTGCATTTTTGCACAGCGAAGCGTCATTTTGGTCTCGCAGAGCGCAGCGCTTTCTTTTATCTTTCTGCAAGAATGCACAGCTCACGCGATATCGACTGGGAAGATCTGCGCATGGTGCTGGCCGTCGCCGATGGCGCTTCGCTGGCGGCGGCGGCTCGGATCCTGGGCGTGAACCACACGACTGTGCTGCGGCGCGTCAACGCCTTCGAGGCGCGGCTGGGTATCCGCCTTTTCGATCGGCTGCCGACTGGCTATGCCCTCACCGCGGGCGGCGAGGAACTGCTGGGCGCGGCACGCACAATGGCCGAGACGGTCAATGAACTGGCGCGCAAACTGTCGGGGCAGGATCTCAGGTTCGAAGGCAGGTTGCGGGTCACCACCACCGATACGCTGATGGCATCGGTGCTGCCGCCGATCCTGGCGGCGTTTCATAAGCTCCATCCCGGCATACGGGTCGAGGCGATGACGCAGAATTCCATCGCCAACCTGACGCAAAGGGATGCAGACGTGGCGATCAGGCCGGTGTCGCAACCGCAGGAAATCCTGGTCGGCCGGCGCATTTCGGGCGTCGCCTTCGCCGCCTACGCGACACGTTCCTATGCCGAAACGCTACCCCCGGAGCCGAGACTGGGTGCGCTGCGCTGGATCGCGCCCGACGACAGCCTGGCCAACACCGGCGTCGCCCGCTGGATGCGGTCGTCGCTGCCCGATGTCGAGATCGCCATGCGCGCCGATTCCCTGGTGACGATGTCGCATGCGGCGGGCGCCGGAGTCGGGGTTGCGGCGCTGCCCTGTTATCTCGGCGACAGCCTGCCCGGGCTTGTAAGGGTCGGAGGGCTGATCGAGGAGATCGGCTCGGCGCTGTGGGTGCTGGTGCACGACGATTTGCGCCGCACGGCGCGCGTCCACGCCTTCACCAAATTCGTCTCCGGCGAATTGCAGCAGCGGCGCGGCCTTCTTGAGGGCAGGCTCGGCGCCGGAGCTTGAGACGCACGCCAGCTGACGCTGGGGTTCAACTCCGCAACAGGTTCCCAAGCTCGGCAACCGTCATCACGCGCCCGAACACCTTGCCTATGATGTCGAGGGTTGCATTGTGCGATGCCTCGTCCAGTCCGCCATTGGCGTCGCTGATGAAAGCCACCTTGTAGTCGCGCATGAAGGCGCTCCGCGCGGTGGATTCGCAGCAGATGCTGGTCACGGTGCCGATGATGATCACCGTGTCGACCCGGCCTGCGCCACGGATGTTGCGCAACACGGTCTCGAGCTGCGTGTTGTGGAAGGCATCGTAGCGGTGCTTCTTGATGACGACATCCCCAGGCAAGGGCGCAAGCGCGGCGACGATTTCGGCGCCGGCGCTGCCTTCCCGCATTCCTTTGGTTTTCAGCTTCGGCTGATAGCCGGTTTCCAGCGGCGAGATATCGAAATGGTCGCTGAGCACATGCTGGGTGTAGATAACCGGGACGCCTTGCGCGCGGCAAAGCTCGACCACCTGCCGCATCGCCGGAATGCGATGGCGGGCCATGGCCACTTCCATGACGGCGCCCTCATCGACAAAGTCGCTTTGCATGTCGATGACCAGAAGGGCTGCGCGTTGCTTGTCGAACGGCCATGGTTCGTCGCCGGGCTGGGGCATTGCGTGTTTCCTGTTTCCGACGTTGATCAGGTGAGCAGCAGGCTCTTCATCGAGACATCGCAATTCCTGCCGATGACGATGTGATCGTGGATGGATGGAGAGATCAAAGTCGTGGCAATCTCGCAGCGAGCTCCGGGATTGGTTTGGGCGACTTGACGCGTCCTCGCTTGGCCTACGGGTCGATGACCGCGATCGCATCGATCTCTATCAGGTAGCCGGGAGACATCACTGCTATCCCGACCACTACGTTTGCCGGCTTGTGATCGCCGAACAGCTCGACCTGGGCCGCTTCGATGATCGGCACGTGTTCGTCGCGTTTGTAATCGACGATGTAGATCGTGATCTTGCAGACTTGCTCGGGCCGAGCGCCGGCGGCAGCAAGCGCTCGGCCGAGATTCCCGAACGCCAGGCGCGCCTGGACTGCGAAATCACCATGGCCAACGAGCTTGCCGTGTATGTCTTCTGGCTGCTGGCCCGAGACGAACACCAGCTTGCTTCCTGTCGCAACGACGACCTGGGAGTACATTTCCGGAATCGGCAGATCATTTGGATTTATGCATTCGAGCGTCATTGAATAGATCTCCTGAAATGGCTGACGGGAACTGGCTGCTTCGTATTCGCGAGTCTACGACATTGTCGCCGAAGCGGGCGCTTCCGTCGCAATATCACTTCTACACCGCAAGCGTGGGCGTTTGAGCCAAGCCGGAATGTTGCTGATTGGCTCGCGAGCGGTGGCGTTTGGGTTGACGGCGCCGGCGAGCGTCGGGCTCAGATCAGCAGCAGGCCCTTCATCGAGGCATTGCCTTTCTTGCCGATGATGATGTGGTCGTGGACGGCGATGCCGAGCGGCTTGGCGCTGTCGATGATCTGCTTGGTCATTTCGATGTCCGCACGCGATGGTGTCGGATCGCCGGAAGGGTGGTTATGCACCAGGATGACGGCGCTGGCCGATAGTTCCAGCGCGCGCTTGATCACTTCGCGCGGATAGACCGGCGTGTGGTCCACGGTGCCGACCTGCTGTACCTCGTCGGCGATCAGCACGTTCTTCTTGTCGAGAAACAAGATGCGGAACTGTTCGCGGTTCTCGAACGCCATCGCCGAGCGGCAGTACGCAAGAAGCTGCGTCCAGTTGGACAGCACCTCGCGGTCGCGAACCTCGGTCCGCGCCATGCGCTGCGCGGCAGCGGCAATCACCTTCAGGTCGACCGCCACGGCGGGGCCGATGCCCTTCACCTCCTGCAGCAGCGCCACCGGTGCGCCAAGCACTTCGCCAAAAGTGCCGAAGCGCGCCAAGAGCGCCTTGGCGATCGGCTTGGTGTCGACGCGCGGGATCAGGCGAAACAGCAGCAGTTCGAGAAGTTCGTAGTCGGGCAGGGCGTCCGCGCCGCCGGCAACGAAGCGCTCGCGCAAACGGTCGCGATGGCCGTGATAGTGTGGCTTCTCCGCCGATTTGTCTCTTGGTGCCTTGTCCTTCGCCGGTGGTTCAAGCCACCGCTCGGAGAAGAACCCCCGTTCGTCGTCACCGCTGTTCCCCATCCATCCCCCACACTCCCCGAGGCTTCGACGGCAGATTAGAGCGGTAAGCAGCGCGCGGTCGAGTTTTTTCGGCGACGGCGCCTCAAAGCTGCGGCTTGAGGCGATCTTGTTTTCAGCTGACCGGCGGCAGGCCGGGGCGGTCGAGCTTGTTTGGCGACAGGGTGAAAATCTCGCAGCCAGTTTCGGTGACGCCGATCGTGTGTTCGTACTGCGCCGACAGCGAGCGGTCGCGCGTCACCGCCGTCCAGCCGTCCGACAGCACTTTCACATGCGGCCGGCCAAGATTGATCATGGGCTCGATGGTGAAGATCATGCCCGGCCGCATCTCGACGCCTTCCGAGGCGGTGCCATAGTGCAGGATGTTGGGTGCGTCGTGGAACAGCTGGCCAACGCCGTGGCCGCAGAAATCGCGCACCACCGAGCAGCGCTCTGCCTCGGCATAGGTCTGGATGGCGGCGCCGATGGCGCCGGTGCGGGCGCCGGGCCGGACCGCCGCGATTCCGCGCATCAGGCACTCATGAGTGACTTCAAGCAGGCGTTCGGCGGCGCGCTTGATGGTGCCGACGGGATACATGCGCGAGGAATCGCCGTGCCAGCCGTCGAGGATGTAGGTGACGTCGATGTTGACGATGTCGCCATCCTTCAACGGCTTGTTGTCTGGAATGCCGTGGCAGACGACGTGGTTGATCGAGGTGCAGGACGATTTGGTGTAGCCGCGGTAGTTGAGCGTCGCCGGTAGCGCGCCTTGGTCCATGCCGAATTCGAAGACGAAACGGTCGATGGTCTCGGTGGTGACACCCGGCTGGACCATCGGCACCAGTTCATCAAGGCAGCGCGCGGTGAGATCGCAGGCCTTGCGCATGCCGGCAAATCCTTCTTCGCCGTAGAGGCGGATCTGGCCGGTGTTCCTGAGGGGTGCCGTGGCGGCGTCGAGATAGGTGACCATAGTGTCCGTTTGCCTGTAAGCGGGCGGCGCATATCAGCCCGTTAGAAAATTTCCCCAGATTTGGCACTGCAAGCCGCAAGGTTCAAGGAAGAACTGCCGGCAATGGACTGATACTGGCGATATTCCTGGCTTGCGCGGCCGCTCAGATGACATCCAGGTGCGCGATCTCCTCCGAATGCCGAGATCGCACTGACGACACATTTTCGCGCAAAAGCAGCCAAAGCAACTTTTGACGACGAACGGCGTTGCTGTGGTCAACGCCAGTTCGGGAGATATAGAATGGACAGATTGCAATTCGAGGTGCCGGTGCGCATCGCGCCCGCGCCCGGGCTGCCGGTAGAGGAAATATACAGCGTCGAACAGGCGCTGGATATCCTGCATGACTGGCCAACGAAGCGACAGGGCAAGGTCTATGAAGCGGCGTTCAATGCCTGTTTCGGGGCCACGGTGGATGTGGTCAGGACTGAGGACGCATGGCGCGCCTTCATGGCGTTTTGCCGGGTCAGTGGCCTGCTGGCCAGGGACATGATGGTTACGGCCAAGCGCGCCGGCGAGGCGAGGGGCCTGAGGGTCTAGAGTTCTGCTTGGCCTGGAGGCCGGCCAACCGACTCGTTCCAATCGGCGCGGACTCCGCGGCGTTAAGGTTCCGTTTCCGACTTCACAGCTAGGCATGAGCCATAGAGCAGCGTCTGATTCGTTGCGTCGGTTTCATGGTGCAGAACATGTCTTCAGCCAATGTGCGTACCTTCCCGCTAGATCGGCAGACCGTGCTGGTGCGCGAGGTCGCCGCAAGGCTGGGCAGACTGCACGGCGACACGGCCACGTCGTTCTGGAAGGCCACGGCGCGCGAACTCCTCGACAAGGCGGTCGCGGCCGGCTGCGATGCGGCTTCGGCGGCCAACGATGTCCGCCGGTTTTTCGCCGCGGTCCAGGACGAGATGCATTTCAAGGCGGACGATGCCGCACCAGGGCAGCGCCGGACGCGCACCCGCCCCTAGCCTCAAAACACACGCGCTCATCATTGTGTGGCCAACCGTGGACCGGTCTTGGCGTCGACGTATCTCGGGTCTTACGCTGTCGATTGTGCCGTCCCAGCCACGGCGAGCGCCTTGTTGAACGCGAGACAGGCGATGAAATACTGGTCGCGCTCGGCCCTGGCGACGTCGGTCATCGCCAAGGAAATCGTCGAGCGCTATGGCGGGACTATCATGCCGGAGACCTGCCTGACGGCCGCCTTTGCAAACAGTGGGTCTCAAGGCGGCTTAGCGCAAGGCGTCGGCCTCTCGGCGATCCCTGTGCCGACCCGATCCGAATCGGCTATGCCTGCGCGATGCAGGAAACGTCTCTCTACATCCCGGTGAAGCGGTTTCTCGAGAGCCTGGAATTCACGGTCAAGGGCGAAGTCGGGCACTGCGATATCGTGGCGGTGCGCGACGGCGAGCCGCCTGTGCTGGTCATCTGCGAACTGAAATTGCAGTTCAACCTCGAACTGGTGCTGCAAGGTGTCGATCGCGCCGCGGCATGCGACGAAGTGTGGCTGGCCGCGCGCATGTCGGCGCGTGGCAAGGGCCGCGAGCACGACCGCCGTTTTCGCGCGCTGTGCCGGCGGCTCGGCTTCGGGCTTCTGGCTGTCAGCGGCAAGGGGGAGGTCGAATTGCTGCTCAGCCCGGCCGCTCTGCCGCCGCGTCGCGATCCAAAGCGGCGCTCGCGGCTGATGGAGGAACACCGGCGCCGGCGCGGCGATCCGGTGGTCGGCGGCGGTTCGCGCGCGCCGATCATGACCGCCTACCGGCAGGATGCGCTGGCCTGCGCCGCAGCCATGACCGACGGGCCGAAACGCCCGCGCGATCTGAAAGCGATTTCGCCGCGCGCGGCCAGCATCCTATTGGACAATGTCTATGGCTGGTTCGCCAGGGCCGAGCGCGGCGTCTACGCGCTGACCGAGGGTGGCCACGCGGCGTTGCAGCGCTGGCCGCAGGTAGCGCACGACCAGGGATGAGTGGCCGGAGATTGCCGCGAGCAGGCGCCGAGGGAAACAGCCGCTGTTCGCCGTTTCAACCGATGCGCCGCGCCACCGTTCCAGCCGCTGCTAGTTCGGCGGCTGCCGCGAGGCTATCGACCTTCCCGACATGGAGTATGCCGAAGAGCTGGCAGCCATCCTGAATGCCAACGACCTGAAGCAGAGGCTATCTCATGGGAGGTTCCCCGGAGGGTTCGCCTGACTAAGGTGGCATGACAAGTTAGCCATTCAACCAGCCTCGGTACTGCCCATCCAGGATGGCTCGTCCGATTCTGAACAAGTATTTGTTATTGAACTGACGCGTAAATGGAAAAGTTCGTCCATCGCAGCGCTCGGTGTGGATGCCTTCCCGCTGCCGACCGACGGCAATGGTCAGGCCCGCGCTTTCCTCGTGGGGTAGCGCGGGCCGCTTCAGCCTAGCCATGCTAGCTAGAACCCAGTTCCCGGTGGCGTTCCCTTCGTTCTTCAAGGAACAGCTAGGTGTGCTCGACCCATTCAAATTGGATCGTCAGCAAGTAGCCGCTGCCCGCCAGCGGCCCAGCAGCGGTCTGCGGGGACTTTGCAGCGGACGCGCTGGGCCTGACCGGTGGGGCG
>NZ_JAMYMJ010000075.1:0-17512 GCF_040318435.1 Mesorhizobium sp. M1143
CCCCTGCGAAGCCCGGACCAGCTGCTGCCGCGTCCGCACCAGCCGCACCGGCGGCTGAAGCGCCGGCTCCGGCTGCCCCGGCGGTTGCCGGGGCACCTGCGGCACCGGCAGCGCCTGCCGCTGAGGTTCCAGCCGTCGTCGCGGCGGCAACGCCCGATGTGCCAGAGACGGTGGCGCCAAAGCTTGAACATGCCGACGGCGCGGTGATCATCCGCAGACACGACACCCTGTGGCGGATCTCGCGGCGCGTCTACGGTCACGGCGTGCGCTTCTCGACCATCTATCTCGCCAACCAGGACCAGATCAGCGATCCCGACCGCATCTGGCCCGGGCAGGTGTTCAAGGTTCCGGAAAAGTCCAAGGAAGGCGAAGCCGCCGACCTCAAGGCGATGGGCGAGCAGGTGACAACGGCGCCGGTGAAGACGCAGTAGCGGCCGAGCGCTTGATCTCCCCCCTTGAGGGGGAGATGGCCGGCAGGCCAGAGGGGGTCGCCGCGCATAGAACGCCGACCTTCTCTTTGCTGCAAACGACGTTGCGTCAGGACGTACCGACCCCCTCTGTCGCCTTCGGCGACATCTCCCCCTCGAGGGGGGAGATTAGGTCGCTCTACCCATCGGGTTAGCTTGCCACGCACCCGTTCATCGTCTATCGCCGATGAACGATGGCAGACTCGCTCGCTGAACCAGACCACGCAAACTTGGCACCGCCTGAAAGCCGCGCCGTTGCCGCCCGCTTCGCGGCACTCTCGCATCCGGCGCGCATCGAGATCCTTAGACATCTCTCGGCCAGCAATTCCTGCTGCTGCCGCGAGGTGGTCGATCATCTCGATCTGGCGCAGTCCACCGTGTCCCAGCATCTGAAGATCCTGGTCGAAGCCGGGCTGGTCCGCTTCCAATCCGACCGTCAGCGCTCGCGCTACGAAGTCGACCGCGCCGCGCTCGCCGACGTTTCCGCATCGCTGACCGCACTCGTCAATTCCTGCTGCTCCGGCCGCTGACCTCTCACCCCAAAGGAAAGACAAGTGGCAGAAAAAACCGTTTCCGATAGCTCGACCTTCGGCACCTTGCGCAATCTGTGGCCCTATATGTGGCCGGCCGACCGCCCCGATCTCAGGGCACGCGTCACCTGGGCGACGCTGCTTCTGGTCGTTGCCAAGCTGACGCTGGTTGCCGGGCCCTATTTCTTCAAATGGGCGACGGATGCCCTAGCCGGCGACGCCAAATCGCCGCCGCCGCTGCCATCTTTCCTGCTGGCGCCGGTGATGCTGGTCGTCGCCTACAATGTCGTGCGGCTGGTGCAGCTTGGCTTCAACCAGCTGCGCGACGCGCTGTTTGCCCGCGTTGGCCAATATGCGGTGCGCCAGCTCGCGTTCCGCACCTTCGTTCACATGCACCAGCTGTCGCTGCGCTTCCACCTCGAGCGCCGCACCGGCGGCCTGTCGCGCATCATCGAGCGCGGCACCAAGGGCATCGAGACGATCGTGCGCTTCATCATGCTGAACACGGCGCCGACCATCCTCGAATTCGCGCTGACCACCGGTATCTTCGCCTACACTTATGGCTGGAAATATGTGGTCGTGGTGGCGGCCACGGTGTGGCTCTACGTCTGGTTCACGGTTCGCGCCAGCGACTGGCGCATTTCGATCCGCCGCGACATGAACGACAGCGACACCGACGCCAACACCAAGGCGATCGACTCGCTGCTCAACTACGAGACCGTCAAATACTTCAACAACGAGGGTATGGAGGCTGAGCGCTTCGACCGTTCGATGGCGCGCTATGAAATGGCGGCGACCAGAATATGGACCTCGCTCGGTTGGCTGAATTTCGGCCAGGGCATCATCTTCGGTCTCGGCACCGTCATCGTCATGTGCATGTCGGCGCTGGAGGTGCAGGCCGGCACGCAGACGGTCGGCGATTTCGTCTTCATCAACGCCATGCTGATGCAGCTTGCGGTGCCGCTCAATTTCATCGGCTTCATCTACCGCGAAATCCGCCAGGGGCTGACCGACATCGAGCAAATGTTCGACCTGCTCGATGTGCCGCAGGAAATCACCGACAAGCCGGATGCCAAGCCACTGGCCGTTACAGCCGGCAAGGTCGAGTTCCGCGACGTGCATTTTGCCTACGATCCCAACCGCAAGATCCTGAAAGGTGTCTCCTTCGAGGTGCCGGCCGGCAAGACGGTGGCCATTGTCGGACCGTCCGGCGCCGGCAAGTCGACGATTTCGCGGCTGCTATTCCGCTTCTACGACGTCCAGGGTGGTCAGGTGCTGATCGACGGCCAGGACGTCAGGGATGTGACCCAGCAGAGCCTGCGCGGCGCGATCGGCATGGTGCCGCAGGACACCGTGCTGTTCAACGACACCATCGCCTACAACATCCGTTACGGTCGCATCGGTGCCAGCGAAGAGGATATGCAGAAAGCCGCCGAGCTTGCCCAGATCGGCCCGTTTATCGAACGGCTGCCGGAAGGTTATCGCTCGATGGTCGGTGAGCGCGGGCTAAAGCTGTCGGGCGGCGAAAAGCAGCGCGTGGCGATTGCCCGCACGATTTTGAAGGCGCCGCCGATCCTGATGCTCGACGAGGCGACCTCGGCGCTGGACAGCCACACCGAACAGGAAATCCAGGCCGCCCTCGACCTGGTCAGCAAGGGCCGCACCACCATCGTCATTGCGCATAGGTTGTCGACGGTGATCACCGCCGACGAGATCATCGTGCTCAAGGACGGCGAGATCGCCGCGCGCGGCACCCATGCCGAGCTGATGCAAAAGCACGGCCTCTACGCCTCGATGTGGGACCGCCAGCGCGAAGCGACGGAAGCCGAAGAGAGGCTTCGGATCGCCAGGGAGAGCGATGAGTTGGGTGTGGTTGTGCGCAGAAGGACGTCGGAGTTGAGCTAGGTGGCGGAGCGCCAATCTCCCCTTGAGGGGGAGATGTCGCCGAAGGCGACAGAGGGGTCACCGCGCGTGAAGCGCTAACCTCCATCTGTCGCAAGGGGGGCGCATCCAGTCGAACCGACCCCCTCTCGCCTGCCGGACATCTCCCCAACGAGGGGGGAGATATGCAGCGTCGTCTCCATCATCACCACCGAAAATTTCCCCTTGACCTCAACCTAAGTTGAGATCGCAAACCCGTTCCTGAGCCACCGAACCCAAGTCGTTCAAGAACGGAGATAGATTCAAATGGATAAACTTGCCGAGGCAGCCGTGTTCAGGGTCGACAAATTCGTCGTTCCTGCCGAGGCCCGTGAAGAAATCCTTCGCAAGGTCAGGGCAACGCATGAACTGCTGCGCCTGCAGCAAGGCTTCGTCCAGGATTTCGTGCTCGAGCAATTTTCGGGCCCGGGCGAGTTCAACCTGGTCACCATTGTCGAATGGGAAAACCAGGCGGCCGTCGACAATGTCGTGCCGATCGTCAAGGCAGCCCATGAGCGGGCGGGCTTCAACCCGCAGGAGACCATTGCCCGGCTGGGTGTGAAGGCCGATATCGCCAATTATCAGCGTCTGCCTGAGATGTAGGAGGGCCAGTCCGTGCCAGGTGCGGGCGCTTCGACGCTCATTGCCTGGCCGGTGCGGGCATCGCTGATCATATGTTCGAAGCCGCGCCATTGGGCGGCAACGATGAACAGCGTCTTGCCATCCAGGCCGCCGAGCATGCAGGCAAAGCAGCCGCGATCGGCATTGACGCACTGCAAGACCTCACCACCTTCGCGCACCCGCACACAGCGTTTGTTGGGAACATCCGCATACCAGGCAGTTCCTTCGGCATCGAGGCAGACGCCGTCGGGAAAGCCATCGAGATCGGCCCAGACCCGGCGGTTGGAAAGCCCGCCATCCTCCGCGATATCGAAGGCGGTCAGCCGGTTGGCATGCGACTCCGCCACGATCAGTGTCCTGTTGTCCGGCGTCACCGCCATGCCGTTGGCGAAAGCGATGTTCTCGGCCACTTGTCGAACCGAGCCGTCCGGCGTGATCAGCACGATGGTGCCGGGCCCGAAATGCTCGCTCGGTGCAGGCGCCGACCCGCCGCCATTGACATAGATGTTGCCGCGCCCGTCGACGACGATCTCGTTCCACGGGCTGTTTGACAGCGACCGAAGATCGGCATGGGTGGCCAGCGTTCCATCCGCCTCCTGCCGCAGCAACAAGCCATCCCGACCCGAGACGATCAGCAATCGGCCATCCGGCAACCAGTCGATCGAATAGGGCAGGATGGCCGGCACGGTGAGCATCACCTGGTTCCCGCCGTCCTCATCCACCGCGACGATCTCTCCGGTTCCCCAGTTGCAGAGCCACAGGCGTCCGTCGTGCCAGCGGGGAGACTCTCCGAAAGCGAGGCCTTCTGTAATGACCTTGGCGTTCAGGGCGACTGATTTCGAGGATGGCATCTCTGACCCTGGTTTGTCGACTCGCCGCAATTCGGCATTGTCGCGAAGCGCTTTCCTGCCAAGGACGTATGAATCTGTGGCGCCCCGACATGACCGTCGACAATTCGGCAAACCATCGTGCGAATGCCTCTGGATCAGAGTGCCTTTAATCCTTGAGGGCAGCTGATATTGTCGCGTCGGAAATAACCCGTTCGCGCAAGTTTTGCGACCAAGAGAGTATTTTCGATGTTCGGTTTCTTTTCCCGCAAATCCAAGAAAACGCCCGAGAAGTCGGCATCAGATTCTGGAAAGCAGTTGGAATTCGGCCTGCCGTTGCCAGTCGTCGTACTTCGTTCGAACGTCGAGGATCCTGATGAAGAGCCGTTTTTTCTCGTCTTCGCTGTCATGCAATTCGTCACAGCGATGGTTTCCAAAGGACTCTATCGTTATCCCGAAATCGACACCAAGGCGATGCAGGTCCTTCATGCCGACTCGTACTCTTCGGAGGTAAAGAACGGCGGCCATAGTCAATTCATCCACAATGCCGGGCAGGAAATCGGCGCCATGATTGCCAACGCACGAGCTGGACTCACTGCTTGTGGCGCAAAGGGCCAGCTTGCGACTTTGGAAAAGATGTCCAGCTGGATTGCAGACCATCCCAACGAAGCCGCCCAGCAGACGGGCTTCGAGGGCGGGCGGGATGATTTTCTCGATACACTTGATCATGCGTTCTACGTTGCGGATGAGGCCGCGCCCATGGAAAACCTTTTGGCGCGCTGGATCGCGTCATGGCCTGATCTGCAAGTTGTCGATAGTGACGATTACGACGACGTCATACACCGGCTGGTGATGGCCAATCCGAAGCGCGAAGGCAGGCTTCTTCATAAGTCCGTTGGCAACTTGGCAGGCCAGATGATCTTGAGCTGGCGCGATGTCGGGGCCGGCCTTGCCTGCGCCAAGATCGCGCCGCCCGAGATCAAAATCGCGTTCGGCATGGCAAGGATGCTGAACATAGAAGGAGAGAAACAGCTGGTTTTCAACTTCAGACCAGCGCGAAGAAGACCCGACTATGCAGTGCGACGGAGACACACGTCACGGTCTACGAGTACATCGCTCCAGAAGAGTTGCTTGTCATACCGCAAGGTGAGAGCCCGCTAGCGGCTAACGCCCCGAAAGTTGGCGCCAAGCTTGGCATTGCTGAAGAGCCCGAGATCACAGCGGTCATTGAGCTGGCGGAACAATACCATGCTCCCGCCGCCGTCGACCTCCTGCTCCGCAAGGCAGGCTTCGACCCGACGGATGCCATCGTTTCTGCGAATTCGGTGGTGCAGAAGGAGGAAGGAGCAATCGTGAATTGGGTGGTGCTGGCATCAGGCCAAGTCTTCCTTTTTCAATCGTTGCGGAACGGCGGTGTGCTCTTGCGCGGCAAGGATGATGAAAGCCTCGCTGAGGCCGCTATGGCCGAGCTCAATGCCCACTTTGATCGCTCCGCTGCGGCGGGTTAGCGACAGCAAGCCTACTTTTTCTCAGTCAGGAAGAACGTGCCATCGGCATGGCCGTTGGCGCCGCATGACGGTGGCTCGGATCTGTCGTCCTTGCCGGTGCCGCTCTGCTCGACGGCAAGCGCATCGCCGTTGCGGCGAAAGGTGAAGACAAAACCGGTTGGGTTGTCGTTGTCGACGGCACGGTCGACCAGCCGCAGAGTGTTGCGCTCCTCGACCGTGCCGTCGATCTCGCATGACCCACTTCCCGAGACTGGATTGGAAACGACATCTTCCGAGATTTCGACCTTGCCTCCGCCAACAGCCTTGATGTCGACGCTGCCGCGCACGTTGCTCCATGTGCCGATCAAACCTGCATCGGGGGGCTTGCGTATGCCGGACAGGAAGGTTGCGCGGTCGCGCAGGAATTCGCCGAGATCGAAAGTCTGTTGGTTCTTGGGCGAACTTTCGTTGAAACCGGCGATCTGATCGCGATAGGCGATGAAATCGCTTTGGTCGTCCCGCAGCGCCTTCCCGGCATGAGCATCGAGCCTCTTCAGCAGCGCGGTATAATTCTTCGCGACGTCGGCATCGGCTTGCGCCAGGACCGGATCGGCGCAAATGGCCTTTTCCGCCAAGCTGGCGGCCTTGGCGCAGTCGAAGGATGGCTTGCCTTGCGCAACTGCGTGGTCGCTCGCTGCCACAAGTACGGTCAAAACGGCACCCACGGCTGCCGATCGTATGGCAACAAGATACGTTTTGCCTGAATTTGGCGCCATGGCAGTCGGCCTTTTCGCCGCGCGTTCAGCCGGCGTTGGCCCGAATTCTGGCGGCAAAGCCGGCGGCAGGCAAGCACGTCACCGTTCCTGCCGGCTGCGGACGATGCGGCCTTGCCCAATGTTGCGTTGCGGCAGCGGAGCCTTTCCGGTATTGAGGCCGGACCTGAAACAGGGACCGCCCCCATCCCATGAGCCCCATCCGATGAGCCTTGTCGATTCGATCAAGAATGCCTTCGTTCCGATCCATCGCGAGGGCTATCCGTTCATTGCCGCCTTTGGTGCGGGCACGCTGTTCCTCGGCTATTTCTCCTCGGTGCTGTTCTGGATCGGCCTGATCCTGACCGCCTGGTGCGTCTATTTCTTCCGTGACCCCGAGCGTGTCACCCCGGTCGATGACAGGCTGGTGGTCAGTCCCGCCGACGGCGTCATCTCGGCGGTCGGCCCGGCCGTGCCGCCGCGCGAGCTTGGCCTCGGCAACACCGAGATGACCCGCATCTCGGTGTTCATGAACGTCTTTTCCTGCCATGTGAACCGCGCTCCGGTGCGCGGCCGCATCACCAAAATCGAGCACCGGCCGGGCAAGTTCCTCAATGCCGAACTCGACAAGGCAAGCTCGGAGAACGAGCGCAACGGGCTGGTCATAGACAGTCCCAACGGCATCGTTGTCGCCGTGCAGATTGCCGGCCTAGTGGCGCGCCGCATCGTCTGCTGGGCCGAGACCGGCGGCTCCATTGCCGTCGGCGAACGCTTTGGCCTGATTCGCTTCGGCTCGCGCGTCGATGTCTTCCTGCCGTTGACCGCGGTGCCGCGCGTCGCCGTCGGCCAGACGGCGGTCGGCGGCGAAACCGTGCTCGCCGAATTCGGCGGCGTCGCCGCAACCCCGCTCGTCAGGATTTCGTAAGCGGTGGGCGCGCCGTTCAAAAAGTTCGAGGCCCATGGCAGCGGCGGCCCGCGCATCCGCGAAATTCCGATGCGCATGGTGCTGCCTAATCTGGTCACCGTGCTTGCCATCTGCGCCGGCCTGTCCGGCATCCGCTTCGGCTTCGAGGGCCGTTTCGAGCCGGCCGTGGTGATGGTGCTGCTCGCCGCCTTCCTGGACGGCATAGACGGGCGCCTGGCGCGCATGTTGAAGGCGACATCCAAATTCGGCGCGCAGATGGATTCGCTAGCCGACATCGTCAATTTCGGCGTCGCACCAGCACTGGTGCTCTACGCCTTCCTGCTCGACCGCGCCGGCTCATTCGGCTGGATCGCAGCCCTTCTGTTCACCATCGCCTGTGGCCTGCGGCTGGCGCGCTTCAACGTGCTCGACGAAGACCATGACCGGCCGATCTGGCAGAGCGAATACTTCGTCGGCGTGCCGGCGCCGGCCGGCGCTGTGCTGGTTATGCTGCCGCTCTATCTGTCGTTCCTGCGGCTCGGTCTCGAGCCCGACCGCTTGACGGCCTTCGTCGCCACCGGCTTCACCGTCCTGGTCGCTTTCCTGCTGGTCAGCCGGCTGCCGGTCTATTCCGGCAAAAGCCTGAAAGTGCCGGGCGACAAGGTGCTGCCGATCATCCTGGCGGTCGTTCTCTACGTCCTGCTGTTGATGACCTATCCCTGGTACACGCTGACCGCCTCTGTCGCAGGCTATCTCATCTTCCTGCCTTTCAGCGTGCGGGCGTATTCGAAGCGCGCCAAGCGCGAGGGCGAAAAAGTGCCGCCGTCGGATATTGGGTAGTTGTTATCTCCCCCCTTGAGGGGGAGATGTCGCCGAAGGCGACAGAGGGGGTCGGTACGCCCCGGACGCGACCTCGTTTGAGCGAAGAGGACGTCGGCGCTTCACGCGAGGCGACCCCCTCTGGCCTGCCGGCCATCTCCCCTCAAGGAGGGAGATACGCTAAGCCGCCAGGCCCAGCCCCAGCTTCTCGATCGCCAGGTTCCGCGTCGAGACATAATCCGTCTTGCCGGAACCCAGCACCGGGATCTCCTCGACCTTGACGATGTCGTTGGGCACCATCAGTTCGGCCGCACCTGCCTTCTTGCCGAAGGCGCGCAGTTCTTCCGGATCGGCGTCGTCGGCGGTGGTGACCAGCACGATGCGCTCGCCCCGCCTCTTGTCCGGCACCGCCACCGCGGCGTGGCGCTCTTCCGGCCACAGCGACTGCACCAGCATCTCGACGGCGCCCAACGACACCATCTCGCCAGCGATCTTGGCGAAGCGTTTTGCCCGGCCGCGAATGGTGATGAAGCCTTCGCGGTCGACCGAGACGATGTCGCCGGTGTCGTGCCAGCCGTCCAGCGGCTGCAATTCGCCGGGCCGGTCAGCGGTCATGTAGCCCATCATCAAATTCGGCCCGTCGAGCCACAGGCGGCCGGCACCCTCGATACCCTCGACCGGTTCGAGCTTCATGCGCATCGCCGGCAACAGCCGTCCGACCGTGCCGTCGCGACCATGGATGGCGGTGTTGACGGCGACGACGGGAGCGGCCTCCGTCAATCCGAACCCCTCGATGATCGAGGCATCGAAGCGCTCGCGATAAACGCGCCGCGTCTCCGGCTTCACCGCTTCCGCGCCGGCGACGACGAAGCGCAGGCTGGAGAAATCGCCATCCTTGGCGGTGCGGGCATAGTTGGCGAGGAAAGTGTCGGTGCCGAACATGATGGTCGGCTTCACCTTGCGGGCGATCTCCGGGATGATCTTGTAGTGCAGCGGTGACGGGTAGAGGAACAGTTTTACCCCGGTCACCAGCGGCAGGATGGTACCGCCGGTCAGGCCGAAAGAATGAAAAACCGGCAGCACGTTGAGCAGGATGTCGGACGGCGAAATGGTAATGCGCGCCTCAGCCTGCATGGCGTTGGCGTGGAGATTGCGATGCGACAGCACCACGGCCTTGGGCGTGCCTTCCGAGCCTGAGGTGAACAGGATTGCGGCGGGCTTGGCCGCATCCTGCCGCTGCAGCGGGAACCGCCAGAGCACCGCTGCTGCGAGCTTTTCCAGCGTCGTGACGCTTGCGCGCACATCCTCCAGCCACAGCATCTTGGCGCCGCCGGCCTCGACCGCGGCGATGATGTCGGCAAGCGCCGCCTTTTCGACGAACGCGCGCGAGGAAACCACCGTTCGGATGACTGCGGTGCGGACCGCGGCCGTGACGCTGGCCGGCCCTGCCGTGTAGTTGATCATCGCCGCTACCCGGCCGGCCGAGAGCAGGCCGACGAAGGACAGCACCACGCCATTGGCGTTGGGCAGCAAAACCCCGACCGCTTCGCCGGGCGCCGCCACCGCCTCGAAACGGCGGCCGAGCACGCGCGCGCCGATGAACATTTTTCGATAGCTGAGCGAGCCGCTGATCACATCCTCGATGATCGGGTGCGAGGCGCCGGTGCGATCCGCGGCATCGCGCATGGCCAGGAACAGGCCGCGATCGAGGTTGCTGCCATAAAGCCGCGCCTCGGCGATGCGGTCGAACAAGGCATTTGTGTTGGAAGCCTGGTCGGGGTTGCGCGCCACCAGTTCGGCAATCGTCATTGGTTCCAGCACGCTGATCGAGAGTTTTGGGAACCAGTGGCGCGGCGCCCGGTTCTTTGGCGTCAAGGAAACCGGCAGGTCGCGCGCGCCGGTGACGAAGATCGGCGCGATGCGGGCGTCGGCCTGCATGGCGATGCGGGTGACGGCGCGGAACAGGCGAAACGTCTTCACATCGGGCTCGACGTCACCGGGCAGATAGACGGCAAGCCGGCCTTTACCCTTCAGCACCCTGACCAGCCGCCGGCTGACGAAGAGATGCTCGGCGTTGAAGGCGATGGTGCGGCCAAGCTCGCGCCAAGGCTCCGTCCAGGGCGAGCGCGCCGAGGCCTCGTCGAGAATGTGCAGCGTGTCGTCGGGCAGCAGCGACAGCATCAGCGCCGGCTCGAAGCGTGACTGGTGCGAGACCACATAGATCACCGGCGTCGGCGCGTTGCGGGCAATGCGGATGCGCCGGTCATCGATCCGGTAGGCGAGCTTGAACGGCACATAGAGTAGCGCCTGGGTAAAGCGCAGGTCGAGACGAAACGTCTCGATCGCGCCAATCAGCAGCCAGGCCAGCACGAGGCCTGCAAGCAGCGCCAGTGTCAGGATCATGCCGCGTCTCTCCCAACGGTCCGGTATGCGGCTCTTCGTCCGCTTCGAGAGCAGAGGGTAGCGCAATGGGGAGCAAGGTCAATGCGCGGGTGCGAGGGAGCGGTGTTCCACCTGACCTCACCAGGCAATGACCCAAACGCAGGCCTTGAAATGTTGCGACACGTGTCGTAAATAAAGCGACACGTGACGGAGAGGTAATATGGCCAGTTCCCCGCTGGGTTTTGCCGAGGCACCACATATGGAGCCGGAGTTCGAACGAATGGTCGACCTGTTTGGTGGACGGAAGGTTCTTGGATTCTCGGTAGCCAGTCCTCTTGAGGCACATGAAATGATCCTGCATGGAATTCCGGGCCAGGCGCTCGAAAGCCTCGTCAGGCATCTGATGGTCATTGATCCCGCCGATGCGTTTGAGACCGCATTCGGCATGAGCGAGCGGACATTTCAGCGGCACAAATCGGATCACTCCAAGACCCTCAGTCGGGAGCAAGGTTCCAGAACCTGGAACTTCGCCAAGCTCCTGACAAAGGCCACGTCCGTGCTCGGGACTCAGGAAGACGCGGAAAAATGGATGATCGAGTCTGCCATGGGTTTGGACAATCGCCGGCCGATCGATCTGCTGGCCACGGCGGCGGGCACTGCGCTTGTGCAGGAGTTTCTTGAGCGGCTCGACTATGGTGTCTACGCGTGACGCCTTTGCCGGGCCCCCTCGGAACAGGGCAGTTGTTGGGCTGGAGGCTTGATCACAGACGCTTCAAGGCGAGCTGGGACAGTGGCGAAGGAGCCTTCAAGCTTGGGGGAAGGTGGAACAGCAAAGGGATCAGAGCCGTATATGCGTCCATCGACCCATCGACCGCCATCTTGGAGGTGGCGGTCCACAAGGGGTTTCGCACGCTGGATACTGTCCCTCACGTGCTGACGGCATTCGACATCGTCGATCCATCAGAGATTTATGTGGTCCAAACCGACGATATTCCGAACGCGAACTGGCTGCGTCCCGGCATCCCGGGCGCGGGACAGCAGCAGTTCGGCGATGGTCTACTGGCAAAGCATCCGTTCTTTCTGATCCCCAGCGCGGTATCCCAGCACAGCTGGAACCTGGTGTTCGATCCCAACCGGGCGGCAGGCCTTTATAGCTTGCATCTCCGGGAGGATTTCGCGCTTGATACAAGGCTTCATCCTCCCGCTGGGTAGCAATCAGGCCGTGGCCTTCAGCCGCCCACTGATGAACCGGAACTCCTGCGACTTGCCGCCATAACCGTATGCCGCGGCCGGGACTTCATGCACGAAGGCATAGCTTTCCTCGTGCACACCACCCAGCAACTTACCGAAGGCCTCAAAGATCGCCTTCAGATAGGCTTCCAGCTCCAGCTTGGTGTTGGTGCCGTCGACCACCTTGATGTCGAGCCAGAAAGTATTGGCGCCATGCTCTGCCAGCGACTTGCCGCCGGCGAACCAGTGCTGCGGGTCGATATAGGTGACGGCGACGGCGGTGATCGTCGGGTCCTTGCGCAGATGGGTTGCGGTCAGGCCGGTGATTTCCTTGGCAATTATGGCGGACAGCTTGGCGTCGGGCTTGCCGGTGATGCTGATGTTGATGATGGGCATTTTTCTCTCCTTCGTTTGAGCGGCGCCTGTTTGCCGTTGGAGAGACAATGCCACCGTCTTTGAATCAAAAAAAACGAATTGTTTCGAACAAAAGGTTCTGTATTATCGAAGTATGCAAGTGCTCGATCCCGATCTGCTCAGAACCTTCCTTGCCTTTGTCGATGGCGGCTCGCTGGCTCAGGCTGCGTCTGCTGTCGGCCGCTCGCCCTCGGCGGTGACCGCGCAGATGCAGCGCCTGGAGGAGATCGTCGGCGAACCGCTGCTGGTGGCGCAGGGGCGCGGGCGCGGGCTGACGCCGGCCGGCGAGGATCTTGTCGGTCATGCCCGCCGCATTCTTGCCGTGCACAGCGAGGCCTGGTTGGCGCTCAAGGGCGCGCGTGCCGCCGGTCGCGTCGCTATCGGCACGACACAGGATTTCGCCGATAGCGGCCTGCCGGAGCTGCTGCGCGCCTTCGCGGCCAGCCATCCGCGCGTCAGGGTCGAACTCCGCGTCGGCCGTTCGGCCGAGCTTGGCGAGGCGCTGCAGGCCGGGCAGCTCGATCTGGCCGTTGTCATGCGCAAGACGCCGGCCAATGACGAAGTCGGGCTGGTCAGTGAGCCGATGCTGTGGCTGTGCTCGCAAAAAGGGCTTGCCGTGCGGGAAGAGGAATTGCCGCTGGCGCTGCTCGACCCCTATTGCGGCTTTCGCGAAGCAGCACTCGCGGCCCTCGATGCTGCCGGCCGCCGCTACCGCATTGCCGCCGGCAGCGCCAGCCTTGCCGGCTTACGCACGGCGGTCAATGCCGGCATCGCGTTGACCTTGCGCACCGCCCGCTTTGCCCATTCAGGCATTGCCGAAGCACCGCGCGAATTCGCCCTGCCGCCGGTGCCGACAGCGCAATTCGCGATAAAACTCGGCCAGGGCGCCGAGCGGCCGGCGCGCGATCTTGCCATCCTGCTCAGCGACAACCTCGCCTTGCCCGGCTTTGCCGGCTGATGTCCAAAGAAAAAGCCGACCTTTACGGTCGGCTTTGAGGAGGACGGGTCGAGGGGTTTGGGGGGACTTGGGGGGTGACCCGTCGCACATAAAACTGCCTGATCCGCATGATGGTTCCATGACTTGGAAAATAATTATTGGGTTGCCGCACTTTTTCTCGCGGCCAGCCAGTCGCGCCCCGCATGGGCGAAAACCGCGCACAGTACTATGGCGCCGCCGATCAGGCTGGCGGCCGGCGCGATCTCGCCGAGGAACAGGAAGGCGAACAGGATCGCAAACGGCACTTCGGCGGCACCGAGAAGGCCGGACTCAGGCGCAGGGATCAGCCGCGAGCCTTCCGTCCACAGGATCGACGCCGCCGCGAACGATCCTCCGAAGGCGACGAGCAGCACGGCGTCGCGAGCAGAAATCGCCAGGGGGTCGGTGACGAACCAGCCGAGCACGAACAGCAGAAGCGCCGAGACTGCGCCCGCCCACACCACCGGCGTGTCGCGGAAGGCGCGCACCATGATCATGTAGAGCGCGCTGCCGGCGGTCATCAGCAGCGCGAGCCCATCGCCAAACAGATGACCGCTGCCGAAGCCGGAGCCGACCATGATCGCCACGCCGCACAGCGAAACGGCGGCGGCGGCAAGCGTCTGCGCCCGGAACGGCTCGCGCACCAGCACGAAGGCGAGCAGCGCGGTGATGAAGGGCGCGGTGGCGTAGATGACCGCGACATTGGCGACATAGGTGAATTTGAACGCCGAGATGAAGGCGATGCTGGCCGCGGCGCCCTCGAGGGCCAGCAACCAGCCGCGCCAGCCAAGCCGCAAGCTTTCCCGCCCGCCGGAGCGGCGCCGGCGCCACAGCACATAGAAGGTGATCAGGATCGCGCCGACAAAGCCGCGCCAGCAAGTGATGATCAGCGGGTCGGCGTGGATCGATTTGGTCAGCACGCCGGTCAGGGCGAAGAAAGCCGCCGAGGCCGCCACCAGCATGATGCCGAGCGTACGCTCGGCAGCGGTATCTGTGGTGCCTGGGCCGTCGAGCGCTTCCGTCATCTCAGCAGCCTATCCGTCTTCTCCTGCCACCATGCTGTCAGCACGGGGTACTCATAGCCGCTTGCGGAAATGCTCGTTGCCGATGATCAGCAGGCCGGCGCCGACGATCAACGCCGCCCCCAGAAACACCTCGCGACGCGGCACGTCGCCCCAGATCGCAAAGCCGAGCCCGAAGGCCCAGACCAATGAGGTGTATTCGAACGGCGCCACGATCGACACCGGCGCCCGCTTCATGCCTTCGAACAGCATAAATTGCGCCACGCCGCCGAGCGCGCCGACGCTGATCAAAAGCAGCAACTGGCGCCAGTCCGGCATCTGCCAGACCAACAGCGCCGGCACCGCGGAAAACACCAGGAAGTAGAAATTGTTGAGCACAAGCTGGATCAGCGTGCGCTCGGCCAGCGCCGTCTTGCGCAACAGCACCACGGCAATGCCCCACAGCACTGCCGCCGCCAGTACCAAGAGCATCGGCACGGACAAGCCGAGACGAGCGGGATCACAGGCGGTGAAGACGCCGACGAAGCCGATGAACACCGCCAGCCAGCGCAACAGCGGCACCTTTTCGCCAAGCATCACCACCGACAGCACGGTGACGATGATCGGGGCGGCGTAATAGATGGTGGTGAGTTCGGCCAGCTGCAGGGAGCGGGCGGCGTTGTAGTAGCAGAGCCAGGCGCCGAGCGTGAAGGCGCTGCGCACCAGCATCGGCCGCACGATGGGCGAGCGCATTGTGTCGGCAAAGATGCGCGGTCCGCCGATTGCAGCACAGCCGATAAGCACAGCGATCGAGCGGAAGAACATGATCTGCCAGACGCTGATGCCGACGACCAGAAGCTTGATCGCGGCGTCCTGGGTCGAAAACAGGAAATAGGCGCAGCCGGTGAACAGGATGCCGGCAAGCACCCTTTCGCGGGTTTCCAGAATGGCAATATCGGCCATGCGGCGTGTCCGGCGCTGTCAAGAGGACGAAGAAGAAGCCTGCCCCAATCAGGCTCCCATTGCAGGCTACACGGGCGAAAGCCTGCGGGGCGCTACGCCAGTGGCAAGCTTGCGTTGGCGCAGCCTGGCCGACAGCGTGGGCACGCCGTTCACTGTGTTGCCTGGTAGAGCTCCGAAGCGGCCTCCTTCAGGGCGCGCCGGCCGCCCGGCCTGAGATACATCATGTGGCCGCCCTCGATGACGTCGAGACGGATGGGTTTTGCCCCGCCGAGCGTCGGGATTTGGCTCACCAGATAGCGTGAGGCCAGATAGGGAGTGACCAGATCGGTGTCGCCGTTGACGATCACCACGCCGAGCCCCGGGTTGAGCGAGCGCGCCCGCTGCAGATCGTCCATCACCCCGGCATAGCCTTGCCGCGAGCCGCCATAGTCCCAGGCGTGGGTCACATCGCCATTGAGCAACCTGTAGCTGACATCGGTGCGAAAATTCAGCTCGTCGCGCGCATAACCGACAAAGGCCGAGGTCAGCGCCGGCACGCTGCGGTCGAGCACCGGATCTGGGCCGGCGCTGCGGGCGCTCTCCGGGGCGATGTCGCTGGTGGCGATGGTGCCGTCATACGGGCTGAGCACTTTGCCACTGGGGCGCTGGAATTCGCGCGCGAACAGGGCGGTCGGGATGCGGGCGAAATTGCGTTGCACGAGGTCGAGCGGCAGGCCGGTGATCTCGGCCACGCGCTGGCTGGCCAGCCGCCCACCCTGTTCCAGCCCGCCGGCCAGAGCGGTGAGGTAGTCACCCATAGCATAGTGTTCGACCTCGGCGAGCTTTTCGCGCAGCGCCTCGCCGCTGAGGCCTTCGCTGCGCAGGCGCACCGCCGCCAGCGAGGGCAGTTCCAGCGCCCAATGCAGTGGCTGGAATTCGTCGGGCAGCACCAGCGTGAACTCCAGTGCAGGCGAGATCAGCACGATGCCGTTGGGGCTCAGGCCGACATCTTCCTGCAGGGTCCTGGCGAGAAGTGCCGCGCGGAACCCGCCATAGCTTTCGCCGGCAAGGAAGAGCGGCGATCCGGTGCGGCCGTTCTGGGCGAGATAGAGCCGGATGAAAGCGCCGATCGAACTGGCGTCCTGGCTGACGCCCCAAAAATCTTTTGTGTCCTGGCCGGGGGCCTCGCGGCTGTAGCCGGTGCCGACCGGATCGACGAAGACGAGGTCGGTCATGTCGAGCCAGCTGTCGGGATTGTCGATCAGCTTTTGCGGCGGCGGCAGGAATTGGCCATCGGCGCCGGTCGCGACGACACGCGGGCCGAGTGCGCCGAGATGCAGATAGGCGGATGCCGCGCCCGGGCCGCCATTGAAGACGAAGGTGATGGGGCGAGCCTTCTCCGCGCCCGCCAGTGGCGGCAGCGTATAGGCGACATAGAAGATTTCCGCGGTGACCTCGCCCTTGCCGGATAGCAGTGACAGCGTGCCGGCCTTAGCCTGATAGTCCAGCTTGCGCCCGGCAATGGTGATTGAATGGCTGGTCGTCTGCGGTGCCGGCAGCAGCGACAGCACGCCGCCTGCCGGTGCGGGGCGCTCGGGCGTTTCGGCGACGACTGGCTGCGCGAAGGCTGCAAGCACCAACAGGGTAAGCGAGATCAGTTTCAGCTTGAACGGCATGATGCCTCCGCGGGAATGACTCTGCTTAGGTATGGCTCGGGCGGTCGAAGTCAAAGTAACTCTTCGCGAGCTAGCGTTCCTTCACGCCCCCTCTGTCCTGCCGGACATCCCCCACAGGGATGGAGATTGGATGTCGCGACCGCCTTCGCTAATCGCCGGCGTAGAAAGCGCCATCGGCGAAGCTGCAGATCTCCCCCCTGTGGGGAGGTGGCCGGCAGGCAGAGGGGGGCGCTGTCTCGCCGGCATATCAGTGCTATCAAAGCGCGACGGACTCGAAAAGGAATGCAACATGGACGCCACCGCACTCAAGGCCATGCAGGCACCGATCAAGGAGGCTTATCGCGACGATTCCTCGCGAGCGCTGATCACGCTTCGCGCCAAAGGCTCCATCGACGACCAGTCGATTGCCTGCAAGGTCGAGACGGGCAGGGCGCTGGCGGGGGGGGGGGCGCGCAACCCCCCCGCCGGGGGGCGGGGGGGCGCGTATGTGTGGGGGGGGGGGTTTTTGTGGGGGGGGGGGTGGGGGGGGGGGCGGGGGGGGGGGGGGGGGGCGGGGGGGGGGGG
>NZ_JAMYMJ010000076.1:0-17505 GCF_040318435.1 Mesorhizobium sp. M1143
CCCCCGCCGCCCCCCCGCCGCCCCCCCCCCCCCCCCCCGCCGCCCCAGCCCCCGCCCCCCCCCCCCCCCCGCCCCGCGGCCGCCGCGCCCCGCGGCCCCCCCCCCCCCCCCCCCCCGCGCCGGCCCCGCCGCCCCCCCCCCCCCCGGCGGCGGGGGGGGGGGGGCGCCCGCCCCCCCCCCCCCCGGGGGGGGGGGGCCGCCGCCGCGCGGCCCCCCCCCCCCCCGCCCCCCTCGGGGCCGCGACCTCCCCCATCGAGGGGGAGGTAGGTCTTTGCGCCAGCAGCCGCAGCCACATGTATTGCGCGGTGTTGGTGTCCTGGTACTCGTCGACGAGGATGTATTTGAAGCGCTTGTGGTAGTCCTTCAGCACGTCCGTATTGGCGCGGAAGATGCGGATCGGGTGGCAGAGCAGATCGCCGAAGTCGCAGGCGTTCAGCGTCTTCAGCCGCTCCTGATAGGCCTTGTAGAGTTCCCGGCCCTTGCCGTTGGCGAAGCTGCGCGCGTCGCCCTCGGCAATGTCGGCGGGGCCTTGGCCCTTGTTCTTCCAGCCGTCGATCATCTGCGCGAACTGCTTGGCCGGCCAGCGCTTGTCGTCGAGACCTTCGGCCTGGATCAGCTGCTTGATCAGCCGTACGACGTCGTCGGTGTCGAGGATGGTGAAATCGGATTTGAGCCCGGCCAGTTCGGCGTGCCGGCGCAAGAGCTTGACGCCGATGGAGTGGAAGGTGCCGAGCCACGGCATGCCCTCGACGGCTTCGCCGACGAGATGGCCGATGCGCTGCTTCATCTCGCGCGCGGCCTTGTTGGTGAAGGTCACCGCCAGGATCTGCGAGGGGAAAGCCCTGCCGGTGGCCAGGATATGGGCGATGCGGGTGGTCAGCACGCGGGTCTTGCCGGTGCCGGCGCCGGCCAGCACCAGGACCGGGCCTTCGGTGGTTTCCACCGCCAGCCGCTGCTCGGGGTTGAGGCCGTTGAGATAATCGGGTGCGCTGTTGGGTCCGCTGCGGGCCGCCATGGCGCGCGCGGCTATGCCCGACGGGGCCGCGGGCCGCGCATTGGGTTCGTCGAAAAAGGGCATGTCTTCCGCAAAGCCGGACATCTCCCCCGAATGTAGTGATTCGGGAGCGAAAGACCAGAAGTGTCTACGTTTTGTTCTGGTTTGGAAGTGAGATTCTGGGGCGCAGTGCGAATTTCATCGTCCCGACGCCGGACAATGTCGTGGAGGTGCTGCAGCGTGGGAGCGGAATGAAGTCGAGCGTTTGCTCTCGCCTTATGCTGGCAGGGCCAGCTTGACACACGCGGCCTGGGGGAGAAAGCTGGCGACAGGGCAGGGGCGGCTGCCCGTGAGGCGCTGCAAAGCGCATCAGTCGAAGGAGTATCGTCTTGGCTGTCGTCATCACCTCCCTCATCCTGTTCCTCATCGGCCTCGCACTTGGCGGCGGCGGCGTCTGGCTCGCGATGCTGGGCGGCAGCTGGTACTATGTCATCACCGGTCTCGCCTTCCTGATCGCCGCATGGCTGCTCTTCCGGCGCAAATCGACGGCGCTCTGGCTCTACGCGGCGATCGTGCTCGGCACGCTGGCCTGGGCGGTGTGGGAAATCGGCTTCGACTGGTGGGAACTCGGACCGCGCGGCGGCATCATCGTGCTTCTGGCGCTGTGGCTGCTGACACCTTGGGCAAGGCGGGGCCTGACCGGCCCCGACGCGCGAGCGCCGCTCATTCTGGCCGTGCTCGCTTCGCTCGCCGTCGCCGGTTATTCGATGACGGCCGATCCCAAGGACATCGCCGGCGACCTCAGCGCCGACAAGGTGACGCCGACTGCCGATCTCGGCGGCAATGTGCCTCCGGGCGAATGGCATTTCTACGGCCGTACGCAATTTGGCCAGCGCTATTCGCCGCTCGACCAGATCACGCCCGACAATGTCGCCAAATTGCAGCCGGCCTGGACCTACCAGACCGGCGACGTGAAAGGGCCGGACGATGTCGGCGAAACCACCTACCAAGTGACGCCGCTGAAGGTGGGCGACGCGCTCTATATCTGCACGCCGCACAATTTCACTATCGCCATCGATGCCGCCACCGGCAAGGAGAAATGGCGCTTCGATCCCAAGATCAAGCTCGACAAGGACCGCCAGCACCAGACCTGCCGCGGCGTGTCCTATTATGCCGATGCCAAGATCGCCGCCGGCCAGCCTTGCGCGACGCGCGTCTACCTGCCGACCTCGGATGCACGGCTGATCGCGCTCGACGCCGCCAACGGCCAGGTCTGCGCATCCTTCGCCGAGGCCGGCACGCTCAATTTGTTGACCAACATGCCGTATCCGAAGTCGGGCTATTATTACTCGACCTCGGCGCCGCTGATTGCCGGCGGCAAGATCATCATCGGCGGCGCGGTCAACGACAATTATTCGACGCAAGAGCCGTCCGGCGTCATCCGGGCCTTCGACGTCGACACCGGCGCCCTGGTGTGGAACTGGGATTCCGGCAATCCGGACCAGACAACGCCGCTGGCGGCAGGCCAGACCTACACCCACAACTCGCCCAACATGTGGTCGACGGCAAGCGCCGACGAGAAGCTCGGCCTGCTCTATGTGCCGCTCGGCAACCAGACGCCGGACCAGCTCGGGATGGGCCGCAGCGCCAATGTCGAGAAGTTTTCCTCCTCGATCACCGCGCTCGATCTGGCCACCGGGCAATTGCGCTGGGTGCGGCAGACCGTGCATCACGACCTCTGGGACATGGACGTGCCGGCACAGCCGACGCTGGTCGACATCACCACCGCTGCCGGCGTCGTTCCGGGCCTGGTTGGACCGACCAAGCAGGGCGACCTCTACGTGCTCGACCGGCGCAGCGGCGAGCCGATCATCCCGATCAAGGAAGTGCCGGCGCCGGGCGGCGCTGTCGAGGGCGATCACACGTCACCGACGCAGCCGGTCTCGGATCTCTCCTTCAATCCGAGGCCGCTGACCGGCGCCGACATGTGGGGCATCACCATGTTCGACCAGCTGGCCTGCCGGATCGAATTCCAGGGCCTGCGCTACGAGGGCCGCTATACCCCGCCATCGGTGCAGGGGTCGCTGGTCTATCCCGGTAATTTCGGCACATTCAACTGGGGCGGCGTCGCCGTCGATCCGGTGCGGCAGGTGATGTTCGGCATGCCGACCTATCTGGCGTTCAAATCGCAGCTCATTCCGCGCGACCAGGTGCCGCCGCCGGATGAGGGGCGCGGCAGCGAGCAGGGGCTGAACCGCAATGAGGGCGCACCCTATGCGGTGGTGATGGGGCCGTTCCTGTCGCCGCTCGGCGTGCCCTGCCAGGCGCCGCCATGGGGCTATGTGGCCGGGGCCGACCTCAGAACCGGCAAAATCGCCTACAAGCACCGCAACGGCACCGTCTATGACATGACGCCATTGCCCTTGCCGCTGAAGGTCGGTGTTCCCGGTATTGGCGGGCCGATGATCACCGCCGGCGGTGTCGTCTTCCTGGGCGCGGCGGTCGACGACTATCTGCGCGCCTATGACCTGACATCGGGCAAGCAGCTCTGGCAGGCCAGGCTGCCGGCCGGTGGGCAGTCGACGCCGATGACCTACACCGTCGCCGACGGCCGCCAGTTCGTGGTCATCGTCGCCGGCGGCCACGGCTCGGTCGGCACCAAGCCGGGCGACTATGTGATGGCCTATACGCTGCCGAAGTAGCAGCGATGTGACTTAGGTAGGTGATCGGCCCGGCAGATATTCTGGCAATGTCGCGCCGCCCCTCATCTGCCTGCCGGCATCTTCTCCCCGTATAGTGACGGGGAGAAGGGGCAGCTTCAGCGTTGGCGCCCTTCCCTGCAACGCTGGCGATTGGCGAAATCATCGATGACGGCATCCTTCTCCCCGTCACTAAACGGGGAGAAGTGCCCGGCAGGGCGATGAGGGGCAGCAGCAGCCTTGGTCAGCTTGCGTAAGAGATGGCCTTTGAGGCTGGGCACGGAGCCCAGTACTTCATTGGTTAGCTGCGGCCCTGTTTCGGCCTGCTGGATCAGCGTGGTGACGGCCGACGCCGGTCGACGCGGACCTTCACCATCCGAGCGGCGGCTGCGGCAGCAGCGGAGCGCATTGCCAGCAAGGCAGCAACAGCAAGCACGAGCGCGCTTGCAAGGATCGGAGTGGACAAGGTCATGGCGTTGTTCCTTCTCGTCGGGCTCGCGGCTGCGGGCGAGACCATCATCAGCTTCCTTCCATATTGTGGCGGCACCATCGACATTCACTGAAATGACCAAAATGTGATGAGCGCGTTCCGCGGGGCCGCCGCATCGTTCGAGGCGCAAGCGTCACGCGTCCGTTGACTGGACCATGAGAGCTTCCACCCTATCTTGATCCGCGAGGTAATCCCGGAATAACCGCAAGTCATCCCGGAGTGACCCGCAAGGTCATTCCGGAGTGACCGTGAGATCATCTCCTGACGAGGAGCACGCCATGACGAAATCCACCGCCGAAGCCGTCAAACCTGCCATCACCCAGGCGATGATCGATGCCTATGACGAATACACGCATCTGACGCTCGACCGCCGCCGCTTCATGGAGCAGCTGACCAGGCTTGCCGGATCGGGCGCGGCGGCGGCCGCGATCGCGCCGCTGCTTGCGGCGAATTCGGCGCAGGCGGCAATCGTCGCCGACAACGATCCGCGCGTGAAGGCTGAAGATATCACCTATTCCGGCAGCAGCGGTGAGATGCAGGGCTATCTGGTCAGGCCGGCGGACCAGTCCGGCAAGCTCGGCACCGTCATCGTGGTGCATAAGAACAGGGGGCTCAACCCGCATATCAAGGATGTGGCGCGGCGCGTTGCGCTGGAGGGGTTCGTGGCGCTGGCGCCGGATTTCCTGTCGCCGCTCGGCGGCACGCCCGCCGACGAGGACAAGGCGCGCGACATGTTCACCAAGCTCGACGCCAGCCAGGTCACCGCCGATGGTGTGGCGACCATCGCCTATCTCAAGGGCGAGAAGGACGGCAACGGCAAGGTCGGTGCTGTCGGCTTCTGCTGGGGCGGCGGCACGGTCAACAATCTGGCGGTCAACGCGCCCGATCTCGCCGCCGGCGTCGCCTATTACGGCATGCAGCCGAAGGCCGAGGATGTGGCGAAGATCAAGGCGGCGCTGTTGCTGCACTATGCCGGGCTCGACGAGCGCATCGACGCCGGCATCGATGCCTACAAGAAAGCGCTCGACGCCGCCCATGTCGAATACACGCTCTATGTCTATGACGGCGTCAACCATGCCTTCAACAACGACACCTCGGCCGCGCGCTACGACAAGAAGGCAGCCGATCTCGCCTGGGGCAGGACGATCGCTTTCCTCAAGGAGAAGCTGGCGTAGGCTTCAGGCCGCCGACGACGCCCATACGCTCTCATAGGCCGGCGACAGCGTAAAGCCGGCCGGCAGCACCGAGACCGGGGGCGGACGCCGCACGCCCTCCTGCAGATAGCGCAACGCCGACACCAGTCCGTTCATCGTGTAGGGCTTGGCGATGACACCGATCGCGCCGGCGAAATGGTCGGGGATGCGTTTTGGATTGGCGGTCATGAACACCACCATGGAACGGTTACCCTCGCGGATATGCTCGGCAACCTCGACCCCGGTTGGTCCGTCGGCGAGGTGGATATCGACAAAGGCAATATCGGCATCGGCGGTATCAATCATACCTCTTGCTTCGGCCAACGATGTCGCCCAACCCACAACGCTGTGGCCGGCTTCCTCGACGAGGCTTTCCAGTTCCATCGCCAGCAACGCCTCATCCTCGACGATCAGGACCTTGAGCGGTTCGTTCATGACAGCTTCCCTTTCTGCTGCGGTTCGTTCGGCATCGAGATGACGACCTTTGTGCCCGGGCCGGCGTCGCGCCATTCGATGTCGGCATGCAACTGACGGGCAAGCGACTTGATCAGCCGCATGCCGAAGGAAGCATCGCCACTGGCCTCGGCCATGCCGACGCCGTCATCGGAAACCTCGATGTTGAAGTGGCCGTCGGGCTGGCTCATCTTGATGCCGATGCGCCCCGCGGTGGTGCCGTCCGGCTTTGCCTTGAAGGCGTGCTTCAGCGCGTTGGTAACAAGCTCATTCACCATCAAGGCAACAGGCGTGGCTTTTTCGGCCGGAATGACGATGGGTTCGAGGTCCAGCGTCGGCTTGATCTCGGCGCGTCCGGATGCGGTCAGCAGGTCGGTGACCAGATCCCTGGCGAAATCCGAGACATCGAAGCGGCTGACATCCTTTGACTGGTAGAGACGGCGATGCACCGTGCTCAGCGCCTCGATGCGCTCCAGCATGGTGGTCAGCGATCGCTTTGTCGCTTCATCCTTGATTGCCCGGCTTTGCATGATGATCAGCGAGGAGATCATCTGCAGGTTGTTTTTCACCCGATGGTCGACCTCGTGCAGCAGCGTGGTCTGCGCCTCAAGGGCGGCCTCAAGCTCGCGCGTGCGTTCCTTGACAGCCTTTTCAAAGCGGTTCTTGTCGGCGGTGATGCGATCCTCGGAGCGCTTGCGATCGGAGACATCGAGCTGTGAGGCAAAGAAGAACAGGAGTTCGCCTTTGTCGTTGGAAACCGGGCTGATGTAGAGCGCATTCCAGAATGTCGAGCCGTCCTTACGGTAGTTCAACAGATCGATGGCGATATCGGTTCCCGCTGCTATCGCGTCGCGCACGCTAGCCACAGCTGCCTTGTCTGTCTCTGGCCCCTGCAGGAAGCGGCAGTTCTTGCCCATGACCTCGTCGCGCTCGTAGCCGGTCAGGCGCAGGAACGCGTCATTGGCAAAGACGATCGGATTGTCCGCCTGACGGGGATCGGTGATGACCATCGACATGCGGGTGGCGCGGATGGCGGCCGCGAACGGATCGCCCTTGCCGTGCTCGGCATGCAGATTGTCCGTCATGTGCCATGCGTCGGCCGGTTCCCTGGTCCTTTTCCAGTCCATGCTTTCACTCCAAGCCGTTTTTCAGGGGTCACAACGGCTTAGACGTGGAATTGGTTCAATCTTGATCTTCTTGTCGCAGGCAGCCGTTTGCGAAACCGAATCGCCGGTTGCGCAAACTGTCGAAATGAACGGTTTTTGAAGGTTGTCGGATGTAGCCGATTCGCTGAAAGCAGGGCTGGCGCCGACCTATAGAAATGATCAGGTCGCAATGGTCCGTGGCGGCGCTCGCCGGTGGCGGCTTTCTCAGAACAGCGGAAACATCAGGCGTGGCCACGCTTCATGCGCGCCTGCTTCAGGATGGCGCGCCAGCGGATCATGTCGAAGGGGATAGGCTCGTTGTTGTTGGCGATGTGGAAGATCTCGTTGTTGACGTTCTTCAACGAGCGCCAGAAATCATAGTCGGTGATGCGCGGATCGGCAGCCAGCCTGTCCACCTCGACCTTGATGTCGGTTTTCATGCACGTTCCTCGAACCGCCTGTTGCCCGCCGCCCGCATCGCAACTCGCATGGCACCGTTCTCAAACGGTCCGCTGAGTCGTTCAATGGCTCAAATGGCTTGTTCACGTTAAAACCTTGGTAAGGTTAACGCGGGCGCGGCAGCGCTTCAAGCGGTCCTGCGACGAATACCGATCGAACGGCCGGCCCGCTCGGGCATCGGCAGTGCAGAATGGGCGGCGCGCATGGCTTCCACCTTGGCCTGCACATCGGCGGGGAAGGGCGCGACTTTCGGCCCGGACATGTCGACATGCAGCGACAGGGTTTCGGAAGTGGCGGCGAGCCAGCCATCGACATGGCGGATTTCCTGGTAGGCCCGCAGCCGCTTGTCGTCGTGATCGATCAGCTGGAAGGATACGACGACCTTGTGTTCGAGGTGCAGTTCCTGGACATAGCAAACATGGACTTCGGCCGTGTAGATGGTCAGGCGCCGCTCTTCGACATAGTCCAGCCCCATGCCCATCGCCTCGAACGCCTCATCCGAGCAGCGGTCGAACAACACGTTGTAATAGGCCATGTTGAGATGGCCGTTGTAGTCGATCCAGTCCTTCTCGATGTCCATCGGTTTGGAAACGAAGGGGGCAGGGATGGGCATGGAAACTTCCTTGTTCTGGTGCTGGACAGAGCGCGGCAGTCGAGACTACGCATCCATAATCGCATAACAAGCGTGGACGCTGGTCCATTCGCGGAGGAATTCATGGCTCTGAGCGACCTCAATCCGGTCGAACGCAACGAGGAAGGCATCGCCGCCGTGCTCGGCATTCTCAAGCAGCAGCTCGGCGAACGCTTCCAGACAGGCGCGGCGATCCGCTCGCAGCATGCGCATACCACCACCTATATTCCGACGCAGGCGCCTGACGGTGTCGCGTTCCCGGAGACGACAGAAGAGGTGCAGGAGATCGTACGTGCCTGCGCCGCGCACCGCGTGCCGGTCATCGCCTTCGGCGTCGGTTCCTCGCTGGAGGGCCACACCAACGCGCCGGGTGGCGGCATCTCGGTCGACACCTCGCGCATGAACCGCATCCTGTCGGTCAACCCCGAGGATCTCGACTGCACGGTCGAGCCTGGCGTAACGCGCGAGGATTTGAATCGGCACCTGCGCGATACCGGCCTGTTCTTCCCCATCGATCCCGGCGCCAATGCTTCGCTCGGCGGCATGGCGGCAACGCGGGCCTCCGGCACCAATGCGGTGCGCTACGGCACGATGCGTGAAAACGTGCTGTCGCTGACGGCCGTCATGGCCGATGGCGAGACGGTGACGACCGGCAAGCGGGCGAAAAAGAGTTCGGCCGGCTACGATCTGACGCGGCTTCTGGTCGGCTCGGAAGGCACGCTCGGCATCATCACCTCGCTGACCTTGAAGCTGCAAGGCATTCCGCAGGCGATCTCCGGCGGCGTCTGCCCGTTTCCAAACCTCGAGGCGGCCTGCAACGCGGTCATCGCGACCATCCAGATGGGCATTCCGGTGGCGCGCATCGAACTGGTGAATGGACTGCAGATGCGGGCGATGAAGAATTACTCGAAGCTCGATTACCCCGAGAGCCCGTGCCTGTTCGTCGAGTTCCACGGCAGCGATGCCGGTGTCGCCGAACAGGCCGAAACCTTCGGTGCCATTGCTGAAGACAATGGCGGCGGGCCATTCCTGTGGACGAGCGTCGCCGAGGAGCGCACGAAACTCTGGAAGGCCAGGCACGATGCTTATTGGGCGTCGCTGACGCTGCGGCCGGGCACCAAGGGCCTGTCGACCGATGTCTGCGTGCCGATCTCGCGGCTGGCCGAATGCGTTGCCGCAACCGAGGCCGACATTGCCGAGATGGGCCTGGTTGCGCCGATCGTCGGCCATGCCGGCGACGGCAATTTCCATGTGCTGGTGCTGATGAATGTCAACGACCCCAAAGAGATCGCGCTGGCGGAGAAATTCGTCTCGCGGCTGAACATGCGGGCGATCGCCATGGACGGCACCTGCACCGGCGAACACGGCATCGGCCAGGGCAAGATCGGCTTCCTGCGCCATGAGCTCGGCCATGGTGTCGACATCATGCGCTCCATAAAAAAAGCGCTCGACCCGCAAGACATCATGAACCCAGGCAAGATATTACCTGCATAGCCGAAATGTGAGGAGCGGCAATGGATACCCTGATTATAAGGGCATCGCTTGGCAAGACACTGTTATTGCTGTCGGCCAGCCTCTTCTTTGTCCTGGCCTGCGCTTTCCTGATTTATGTCTCCGAGGACGGCGACACCGCCGGCCTTTGGTGGTGCGTGGCCTTTTTCGGGCTGGTCGCGTTGGTGTTTGCCTGGCAGCTTGTGCGGCCGCAGATTCTGGTGCTGAACGGACAAGGTTTCAGTCTCGGCGGAGGCCTTGTTCGATCGCCCAAGCTGGTCCCCTGGAAGGATATCGAAAGCTTCTTCGTCGTCCACCGCCGGCGCAGAATCGGCGATATGATCGGGTACAATTTCGCACCGGGGGTCAAGAAAAGCTCCGTCATGGGCAGCGTGACCAAAAGCCTCGGCGCCGAAGCCGCATTACCGCAGGGCTGGACATTGTCGCCCGAGGAGATGGTAGTGCTGCTGAACGAATATCGCCGACGGGCGGTGGCGGGTTAGTCTGTTGCATGTCCGCCGGCACGCAGTCACAGGCGTCCGAAATCTCTGCTCGTCCAGATACAGAGATCAAGCAACTCTGGATGAATTGCCTCTTTATCGACACGCTGATGCGGGTAGAGTGCGGCTGACTTTCAATCAACCCGTTCGGAGCTGATGCTCGCACGCCTGTTCGTGATCTTCGGTGGCTTGTTTGTGCTGGTGCTGGTTGCGGCGCTGGTGGTGCCGTATTTTGTCGATTGGACCGGGTACCGCGCCCAATTCGAGCGCGAGGCGAGCGCCATTCTCGGCCGCAAGGTGACGGTGCAAGGCGACGCCACGGCGCGGCTGTTGCCGTTCCCCTCGGTGACCTTCTCAAACGTCACGGTCGCCGGCGGCCCCGGCGGCCAGCCGGCAATGACCGTCGAGACCTTTTCGATGGACGCGGAACTGGCGCCGTTCCTGCGCGGCGAAGTGCTGATTTTCGACATGCGGCTGGTGCATCCGAAGGCGACGATCGACATCGCCGATAACGGCACGGTCGACTGGGCGATACGGCCGTCCTCGCCCTTCGACCTCAACCAGATCTCGATCGAGAAGCTGACGGTGACGGAGGGAGAAATTGCGCTCCGCCATGCCGCAGGCGGGCGCAGCCATCTGATTTCCGAGATCAATTCGACCATCTCTGCCAAGTCGCTGGCCGGGCCGTGGCGCATGGACGGAACGTTGCTGCTCGATGGCCTGCGTTCGACGGTTGCGGCTTCGACCGGCAAGGCCGAAGGCAGCGGCCAGATGCGGCTGAGGCTCAAGGTCGATCCCGATACCTATCCACTGGTCATCGAAACCGACGGCAATGCAGGCATCGTCAATGGGGCTGCCGTCTATTCCGGCCAGTTCAAGATTTCCGGCAACGACAAAAACAGCGCCGAACTGCGCGGCAGCGATAACGAGAGCGTCAAAATCAGCGCCGGCAAACCCGATCCGGGCTTCCGGCTGAACGGCAAGTTCTCGCTCGACCACCAGAAGCTCGGCGTCGACGAATTCCGCTTCGAGACCGGGCCGCTCGACAATCCCTACACAGCCGACGGCAAGGCTTCGGTCGATTTCGGCCTTAAGCCGAACTTCGCCATCGAGGCCAATGGCGCGCAGGTGCAACTGGACGAGGCGGTGGGCGCTGAGAAGGGCGCCGGCCTGACGCTGGACCAGCGCATTGCCGGAATCGAGCAGGCGCTGCTCGAACTGCCGAAGCCGAGCATCCCCGGCACTGTCGAGGTCAAGCTGCCGGCGGTGGTGGCTGGCGACACCACGGTGCGCGACGTGCATCTCTCGGCCGAGCCGGTCGAGGGCGGCTGGTCGGTGAAATCGCTGGCCGCGACCTTGCCCGGGCGCACGACGCTGGAAGCCAGCGGCATGCTCAGCGTCGAAGATCATTTCCGTTTCAGCGGCTCCATGCTGCTGGCGGTGGCGCAGCCTTCCGGCTTTGCTGCCTGGTTGTCGAAAGATGTCGACGAGGCGATCCGCCGGCTGCCGGCCGCCGGCTTCAAGGCCAAGGTGGACCTGTCGGAGAAGCGCCAGGCGTTCAGCGATCTCGAACTGATCCTCGGCAAGTCGAAGTTCACCGGCCGCATCGATTCCAACCAGCCCGACGACGCCAAGTCCTCGGTGCTGATGCGGCTCGAGGGCGGCGAACTCGATGTCGACGGGCTGACGGCCTTCGCCTCGATCTTCGTCAGCGACAAGGGCGCCAACCGCTTTTCCGACCGTGACCTCGATTTTCAGATCAAGGCAGGGCCGGTCAATGCCGGCGGGCTCACCGCCGACACGGTCGACACAGCACTCCGGCTCCGCGACGGGCTGCTCGAAATCGACCGGCTGTCGATTGGCGGCCTTGCCGGCGCCTCGATCAGCGCCACCGGCCGGATCAAGGATTTTCCGGCAAGCCCGACCGGCAAGCTCGATGCCTCGGTGGTCGCCGTCGATCTGAAGCCGCTGATCGACATTGCCGCGCAACATTATCCCGACAATCAGGTGCTGAAGGGGCTGGCTGGCCGCACGGCCGCCTATCCTGAACTGTTCCAGGACGCGCGCGTCGATCTGGTGGCGAGCGCCGCCGACAATGGCGACGGCACGACCGGGCTGGCGGTGAGCGGACAAGGCAAGGCCCGCGGTTCGGCCTTTTCGGCGTCGCTGTCGGGCAAGGGTGCCGTCGGCCAGTTGCTCGACGCGCCGGTGACGCTGACCTTCAACGCCAAAAATCCCGACGCCACCGTGCTGCTGGCGCTCTACGGCCTGCCGGCGCTGCCGCTCGGCATGCTCGGCCAGGCAAGCACCGATATTTCGGCCAAAGGCACGTTTGGCGGTGGCCTGGCGACGAGCTTCAATTTCGCCGCCGACGACTTCAGGGCGACGTTCGACGGCACCGTTGCTCAGACACCGCAAGGCGCCACCGCCAAGGGCAAGATCGGCCTCGACGCCTCCGATATAGAGCCGTGGCTGATGACCACCGGCGCCGGCCTGCCGGGTATGGGAACGGGCACCTCGACCTCGCTCAGCGCGGATGCCGATTTCGGCAATGGCCTGCTGGTGTTGAGCGGCCTCAGCGGATCCATCAACGAGTCGGAGATTTCGGGCGACGTCAACATCGATGCGAAGCAGGGGCTGCCGCATTTTGCCGGTGCGCTGGCGCTCGACGAACTGGACCTCGACCCGATTGCGGTTGCGCTGTTCGGTGACCAGTCGTTCCTCAGCAGCAATGCGAACTGGCCGACGGCGCCATTCAGCCAGAAATCCAGCCTGCCGTTCAGCGCCGATCTCGATCTGACGACGGCGACGCTTGCCGCCGGACCGCTGGCGACAGCCTATGATGCGTCGCTGTCATTGAAACTGGACCAGGAAGGCATCCGCGTTTCGGACCTGAAGGCAAAACTGCTCGGCGGCGCGCTCACCGGATTGTTCGAGTTGAAGAACACAGACGGCACGGGCCTGTTCTCCGGCCAGATGAGGCTTGCCGGCGCTGACCTGGCGACTGTGCTGCCGGCTGCCGGATTGAGCGGCAACGGCGACTTCTCGACAGGGCTGTCGACCAGCGGCAAATCGGTCGACGCGATGATTGCCGCACTCTCCGGCTCGGGCACGGCGGCGCTGAAAGGCCTCACCATTGCCGGCGTCAATCCCGATGCCTTCGGTGCGTTGATTGCCAAGGCCGAAGCGATCGGGCGCGACATCGACGTGGCCAAGACCGCGGGCTTTGCGCCGCAGATTGCCGGCGACGGCAGCTTTGCTGCCGGCGATGCCGACATCGCCTTCACGGTCGCCGGCGGCACGTTGCGGGCACCACCGATCAAATTCGAAAACCAGGCGGCGACGCTGTCTGCCGACATCACGGCCGACCTCAACACCGGTACCGTCGCCACCAAGGGCGCGGTCACCTACAAGCCTGGCGTCGAGGCGCTGGTCGGCTCCGATCCGACGGTCAATTTCAGCGTCGATGGGCCGTTCGGGGCGCTGAAGAAGCAGTTCGACAGCGAGCCGCTGGCGCAATTTTTGACCCAGCGCGCGCTGGAAAAGGAGCAGCAGCGGGTCGAGGCGATGCAGGCAGCACTGCTCGAGAAGCAGCGGCTGCGGCGCGAGGTGCGCTACTACGCCGCCCTGCAGACCGAGCGCGACAACGCGGCCGAGGAATTGCGCAAGCAGGAGGAAGCGGCACGGCTCAAAGCCGAGGCCGATGCGAAGGCACAGGCTGAAGCGGATGCCAAGGCCAAGGCGGATGCCGAAGCAAAGGCCGATGCCGATGCGAAAGCGCAGGCAGAGGCTGACGCCAAGGCCAAGGCGGATGCGGACGCGAAAGCGCAGGCCGAAGAGCAGGCTGCCGAAGACGCCGCCAAGGCCGAGAACGAACGGAAGAAGGCCGAACAGGCTCGGATCGCTTCGCAGGAAAAAGCCAGGCTGGAGGCCGAGCGCAAGGCTCAGGAGCAGGCGCCGAAGGTCGACCGCTCACTTCCCGGTGTCAGTGACGGTTCGGCCCCGGCGCCGCCGAAGCCCAGGACAAATCCGTTCTCCGTCGACAATCTGCTGAAGTCGCTGGGCAATTAAGAACCATTCAGACCGCGCCGCGCTTGGCCCAGTCCAGCACATGAAGCCTGAGCGCCGAGGACAGGTTCGCATCGCGCGGTCTTGTCTCATCGATCTCCGCGACCAGGGCAGCAAGCGTCAGCTTGCGCGCGGCGGCGATGGCGACGAGATCGTCATAAAAGGGTTTTTCGAGGGAATAGCTGGTGCGATGGCCGCGGATGGTCACGGAGCGTTTTTCGACCGGGCTCACCGCAGGCGGTCCATCAATCGCCCTGGTCTTCCGGGCGTTCGCGGCGGTGGCCGGCGACGAATTTTTCGGCCTTGTCCGATGTCAGACGGTCACGAGTTCTTTCGGCTTTGGAACGGCCGTGCAGAGCGCGGTTCTCGCCGGCGAGCTTTTCCTTTTCGGTGCGCGCCTTCTGCTTGCGGACCTGGCGAAGGTTGACGATTTCGCCCATGTCGCGCCGACCGTCCCACTACTTCTTGCGGAAGGCGTCGAGCGACACGACGTCGGCGCCCTTGCCGGCGGCGGCATCGGCCACGGCGGGCTTTTTCTCCGCCTCAGTGGCAGCTGCCTTCTTCTCGGCCTTCGGTTTTTTCTCGGAGACGATAGCCAAAGGCTCGGCAGCCGGCTGGGCGGCTGCATCGTCTTCCGCCGGGACGTCGGTCTTAACGTCGAATTCGAGTTCGAAATTGACCGATGGGTCGTAGAAGCCGCGTACGGCCGAGAACGGGATTTCCAGCTTCTCCGGCACGTCGGAGAAGGACAGCCCGACCTCGAAGCCGGTATCGGTCACCTTGAGGTCCCAATACTGGAACTGGATGACGATGGTCATCTGTTCGGGATAGCGCTCGCGCAGCCTGGAGGACACCCGCACGCCCGGCGCGCCGGTCAGGAATGTGATGAAGAAATGATGATTGCCGGGAAGGCCGGTGCGCGCGACTTCGGCCAGGACCTTGCGCATGACGCCGCGCAATGCCTCCTGGGCCAGAATGTCGTAGCGGATGTGGTCGTCGGCCATGTGCTGGTCGGGTTCCGTTGAATCGTCCGCATAGCTGTAATCAAGCTTGAGCGCGGCGTAAACCGGATATAGATCGCTGATGCGCCGAAGCGAAGCCCGTAACGGACGATTTGATCGCCTGCTTTGGCGTTCAGGCGCTGGCCAGCTGTTTTTCCACCGCTGCCGCTGATCTGCGCTTGCCGAAGGCGCGCAGGAATGTGCGCACGCCGTGGGTCGCGGATTGCAGCACTTCATCTTCCGACGGCATGCCGCCGAGCATGAAGGTGGTCTGCAGTTCGGCGTTGGCTAGCGCCAGGAACTGGCGTGCGGCGACATCGGGATCGTCGACCGCGAGATGGCCGGCATGGGCGAGGCGGGCAAAACGGGCGGCAAGTGCCGGCCAGGTCCGGCCCGGCCCCTGGTCGCGCCATTCGGCGAAGAGCTCGGGATAGCGCTCGCCTTCGGTCTGGATCAGCTTGCGCAGGAAGCGTCCGTCGCGGTTGCAGATGCAGTTCTGATTCATGCGCACGGCAAAGCCGATCAGGTCGGCTTCCAGATCCTTCGGCTGGTCTGGGAAAGAGGCGAAGGTGGCGAAGATGCCGGCATTGCAGCGCTCCGTCAGATCGCGCACCACAGCCATGAAGAGCTTTTCCTTGTCGCGGTGGTGATTATAGATGGTCTGGCGCGACACGCCGGCCTCCACCGCGATCAGGTCGATATTGGCGCCGGCAAAGCCTTCCCGGCAAAAGACCGAAGCCGCCGCATCGATAATCGACATACGCTTGGCCTCGTGGCCGCGTGGCGGGAAAATGTCAGGAGAAACGGCAAGCTTCATAGAAATCTATATAGAGGTGATTGACGAATTAGACAAGGCTGTCTAAATTTGTGGACACAACAAATGGTGAATTCGCTCCGTAGAGACGAATAATCTCGCTCTGAGCCGTCGGATTTCAACGGGATGGAACGTCCTAGGGTTAGTCGTCGCGTTGGCGGCGCCAACCAGACTTGAAAGAAGCCTTTATCATAAGTCCCAAATTCCTCCGCATCGCGGTCGTGCTCGGCCTGTTGTCCGCTATCGGCCCCTTCGCCATCGACATGTATCTGCCGGCGTTGCCTTCGATCGGCGAGGATCTGCATGCCGGCACCGCCGCCGTTCAGATGAGCCTTTTGATCTTCTTCCTGTCGATGGGCTTCGGCCAGATCGTCGTCGGACCGATCTCCGACATGGTCGGCCGCAAGCTGCCGCTTTACGGCGGCCTTGCGCTGTTCATGGTCGGCGGTATCGGTTCGGCCATGAGCCCGACCATCGAATGGCTGCTCGCCTTCCGCTTCCTGCAGGGGCTGGGCGCCAGCGCCGGCATGGCGGTGCCGCGCGCCATCGTGCGCGACCTGCACACCGGCACCGAAGCCGCCAAGCTGATGTCGCTGCTGATGCTGGTGTTTTCGGTGTCGCCGATCCTGGCGCCGCTGACCGGCAGCCAGATCATCGAGAATTTTGGCTGGCGCGCCGTGTTCTGGACGGTGACGGGCGCGGCCCTTCTGGCCACCATTCTGCTGGCGACCTCGCTGAAGGAGACGCGGCCGGCGGAAGAACGCGTCGGTTCGTCCTTCGGAACCGCACTCGCCGGCTATCGCTTCCTCATGGGTGACCGCAATTTCCTCGGCCTGGTGGCGATCGCCGGCTTCGGCATCGCCAGCTTCTTCGTATACCTCTCGAGTTCGTCCTACATCCTGATCGACCATTACGGGCTGTCGCCTTCCGTCTACAGCGTGTTCTTCTCGATCAATGCGGTGGCCTTCATCGGCATGTCGCAACTGACGGGGATGCTGTCGGAGCGCTTCGGGCTGAAGCGCGTCGTCTGGGTGGCGGTAACCGGCTATGCCACGACGATGGTTGTGCTGTTCGCAGTCATGGCGACCGGCGTCGACCGGCTCGATGTTATGGCGGCACTGCTGTTCGTCGGCTACGGCTTCCTCGGCCTGGTCATCCCGACGACGTCGGTGCTGGCCATGGAAGAGCATGGCGAGATCGCCGGCACGGCCTCGGCGCTGATGGGCACCCTGCACTTCGCCATCGGTGCGCTGGCGATGGGCGTCGCCGGCATCTTCTTCGACGGCACCCCGCTGCCCATGGTGGCCGGCATCACGCTCTGCGCGGTGATCTCGTTCACGCTGGCCAAACTGACGCTTGGCCGCTCGCGCGAAGCCGTTGAAGCGCCGGCCGAGTAAGCTGACCGCAATCGACCGGAAAGGCCGGGTCATCCCGGCCTTTTTCACGTCTGGGGTAATCCGGCCCCGGCCAGATGAACTGACCCCCGAAAGTTGGACACAACCTTCGGGGGTTTTGCATGTCCAGACACGGCGAGAGTTTCAAGCGCTCGGTTGTCGATAGCTATTTA
>NZ_JAMYMJ010000077.1:0-16953 GCF_040318435.1 Mesorhizobium sp. M1143
TACTCGGGCGGGCCGGTTCAGTGGTTATTTATCCCCCGCCTTTGGAATAACCCGCCCCCGCGGCGCCTTCATGCTGAAATCTACGTTTTTAATAACCGCCGCCGTTGGGGGGCGCGCCGGCTGCATCTCAGCCGGCGGTGGCGCCCGATGTGCGCGACAGGCCGTCCTTGGCCGGCTGGTAGGTCGGGTCGAGATGGACGGCTTCGCGGTAGGCCTTCGAGGCCTTGACCTTGTCGCCGCGGCGCTCGTAGATCAGCGCCTGGTTGGACCAGGCTTCGGCGTTCTTGCCGTCGAGCTTGATGGCCATGTTGAAGTCGGAGAAGGCGTTGTCCTCGTCATTCATGGCGAGATAGGAGAGGCCGCGGCCGTTATAGGGTTCGGCCGCGTCCGGCGCCAGGGAGATGGCGGTCGAGAAATCCTCGATGGCAAACTTGTGCTGGCCCTGGCTTTGATAGATCAGGCCGCGATTGTGATAGGCGCGGGCATCCGTGGTGTCGAGCTGGATCGCCTTCTGGAAATCGTTGAAGGCCTGCTGGGTCTGGCCGGCCTTGCGATAGAGGTTGCCGCGGCCGATATAGGCGGCGTCATAATTTGCATTGATCTGGATCGAGCGGTTGTAGTCGGCAAGGGCGGCCGCCTGGTTGCCGAGGAAGCGCTGGATCAGTGCCCGGTTCGAATAGGCCTGGTAGAAATTCGGGTTGAGCTGGATGGCGGTGTCGAAATCCTTCAGCGCCGCCTGGTACTGGCCGCCACGGCCATAGGCCGAGCCGCGCACATTGTAGCCTTCCGGATCCTGCGGATTGCGCTGGATCACCGCCGACAGCGAGGAGATGTTCTCGCTTGAGCCTTGCGCCTTGTCGATGTTGTTGAATTCGCCGGTCGGAACGCTCTGGCAACTGGCAAGCACCAGGCCGGACATCAGGGCTGCCGCCAGGGCCAAACCGCGCATTGTGGTTTTGCGCTCTACGCCGATTGCGTTCATGTCTGCCCTGTCCTCACTTCAGCGCGCCGTCCAGGTCCCCCTCCGGGCCGGGTCACAGATTGTCGTAACAAAATCTAGAACGCCGTTTGCGCGTTCAAGGGAACGGCCTCCAACAGAATGGCGGCGCTCCAAACAAAAAGGTGGCGGCGATTCCGCATCGCGCCACCTCAGAGTATCCTTCGAAAAGGACGAAAAATTGGCGTCAGAACCGCGGCGGACGCGGAGCACCACCAGGACCACCGGCGGCGCCGGCAGCAACCGGGCGCGGCGTCATCGGCAGCAGGCCTTCGCGCTGGGCGCGCTTGCGCGCCAGCTTGCGGGCGCGGCGAACGGCTTCGGCCTTTTCACGGGCGCGCTTCTCGGAAGGCTTCTCGTAATGGCCGCGCATCTTCATTTCGCGGAAAATGCCTTCGCGCTGCATCTTCTTCTTGAGAGCGCGAAGCGCCTGATCAACGTTATTGTCGCGGACGAGTACCTGCACGGGCAATCCTGTCTTTCGGGTTTGATATCAACAGGCAAGTGACCATAGCCACATGCCTCCGCGGCGCTTTACACCACGAATTGTGGCGGCTGATAGCAGAATCAGGCCGCGCTGTCCACACTGGAAATGAAGGACAACCGCCAATTTGCCACGGCAGCCCCGAGATAGGGCGCCAACTAGGCGCTGGCCAGATGGAGCCGTGCGAAATCCTCGAAGAATTCGCCGTAATCGCAGGTAATTTCCTCGCCGGCTGATATATCTCGAGTGGCGGTGGCGCCGCCATATTGCGAAAAATCCGTGTTCGGCCGCTCGGCGTGGTTCATGAAGCGGCCATTATCGACTTCATAGACCATGAAGCCGGGACGGTCGGGGCTCGGATAGGCATAGCGGTCGAGCAATTCCTTGAGGTGCGGCGGCGCCGCCTCGTATTTGTCCATCGGGATCAGCCGGTCGAAATCCGGATCGAGCCGCCATATCGAGGCGCCCTTCCTGATCGGCTCGGCGGCGAACACGCCGACGCCTTCGATTGCGCTCTGGGCGACATAGGTCCTGATCAGCAGCATGTCCGTCCTCCTCACCCGAAACCGAATCGCCAAATCGCGTGGAAAAAGCAAGTCCGGTTTCGGGTTCTATGGCTGATCGGCGCGGGCGATGACCCGCGAAATGCTTCACGTCCGGGTGATCGAGACGCCGCCATCGGCAAACAGCGCCGATCCTGTGGTGAAGCTCGACGCATCCGATGCCAGGAAGAGCGCAGCGCGGGCGATCTCTTCAGGCACAGCGACACGTTTCAAGGCATGCAGGTTTTCCACGAAAGCGCGTGATTCCGGCGTCTTGAATGTTGCCGACGGGGTGTCGGTGCCACCCGGCATCAGCGCGTTGACCCGCACGCCCCTGGGGCCGTATTCGGCGGCCAGTACCTGCGTCAGGCCGATCAGTCCGGCCTTGCTCGCGGCATAGCTGGTCATGCCCGGCATGCCGACTGTGTGACCGACGAAGGTCGAGGTGAAGATCAGCGATCCGCCGCCGCGTTCGACCATCGCCGGCACCTGGTATTTCGCGCCGAGAAAGGCGCTGGTCAGATTGGCGTCGAGCGTCTCGCGCCATCCGTCCAGCGACAGTTCCGAAATCGGACCCATCGTTCCGACGGAGCCGACATTGTTGAAGGCGATATCGAGCCCGCCGAATTTTTCGACGGCGAGATCGACGAGGGCTTTTGCATAGGCTTCGTCGCGGACATCGCCGGCAAGCGCGACTGCCGTGCCGTCGGCGTCCTCGATTTCGACGACCAGCGCATCGAGTTCGGCCTGGCGGCGGGCGGCGATGACGACCCTGGCGCCTTCTTCGGCGAAGAGTTTTGCGGTGGCGCGGCCGATGCCGGAACTGGCGCCGGTGACGATGGCGGCTTTATTGGCGAGTGCGAACATTTTCTTACATCCTTTCATCGCGCCGGCTGTGCCGGCAACCGGGATGTTGATCGCAGTTCGAGACGGTGCTAGCCACCCGATACGTGCTCGACTTGCTGAATGGCTTCGCAGCGGCACAAGCGCCGCGCGCCGGACTATTGCTTCAGCAGCCAGCCGAGGCGATCGAGCGAAAATGCGTAGCTGATGGCGATGAGCAGCGTGATGACAACGCCCGTAGTCGTGTGACCGGCGGCATAGAATCCGGCTGCACCGCCAAACAGGATGGCCAGTTCAAGCACCAGCCTGACTGCGCCTGGTACAGGAACCGGCGCGCGTCCGGACCGGCTCGGATCGCCGCGCACCGCGAAGGTTCCCCACAGCGCAGCTGCAATGAACGGCAAGGCCAAGGCGAGGACCCAGCGCCACCATCCGCCGGAGAGGCTCCAGCCGGCAAAGCCGAGGCCAAGCAAGGCGGCAAGTTCCAGCAGGAAACGCAAGGTCAGATATTCCACCAGGCGTTGCCCATATACGTCCTCCAGAGTCTCGCGATCGCCAGTGTGTCCGAACGCAGCCATGCCTGCCAGCCCGGGCAGGTCTTTTCCACCGCGGCGCAAAACGGCAAGCGCCGTCGCAAACAGCGCAAGGGTGGAAGCGCCGTTTCGCTAGTGATACACCTCGCGCGCCGGGGCTGCGTAAAATACCCCACCGCCATTTGCGAGGCTGGAACGTTGAAAAAATATTCGGTATTCGCCATCGCCCGCGAGGCCATGCGCGGCCACAAGGGCTGGGAGGAACAATGGTCCTCGCCGGAACCGAAGAAGGAATATGACGTCATCATCGTCGGCGCCGGCGGTCATGGCCTGGCCACCGCTTACTATCTCGCCACCGTGCACGGCATCACCAATGTCGCGGTGCTGGAAAAGGGCTGGCTAGGCGGCGGCAACACCGGGCGCAACACCACCATCATCCGCTCCAACTATCTCTATGACGAGAGCGCCGGCATTTACGACCATGCGCTGAAGCTGTGGGATGGGCTCTCCCAGGAACTCAACTACAACGTCATGTATTCGGCGCGCGGCGTCATGATGCTGGCGCACAATGTGCACGACATCCAGGTGCTGAAGCGCCATGTCCATGCCAACCGTCTCAACGGCATCGACAATGAATGGCTGACGCCCGAGCAGGCGAAGGAATTCTGCCCGCCGCTCAACATTTCCAGGCAGGCGCGCTATCCCGTTGTCGGCGCCGCCTTGCAGCGGCGAGGCGGCACGGCGCGTCACGATGCGGTGGCCTGGGGCTATGCGCGCGGCGCTTCGGCGCGCGGCGTGCACATCATCCAGAATTGCGAGGTCACCGGCGTCAAGCGGGCGGCCAATGGCGCGGTCATGGGCGTCGACACGACGCGCGGCTTCATCGGCGCCAAGAAGGTCGGTGTGGTGGCTGCAGGCCATTCCTCGGTGATCATGAACATGGCCGGCGTGCGCATGCCGCTGGAAAGCTATCCGCTGCAGGCGCTGGTGTCGGAGCCGGTTAAGCCGGTGGTGCCTTGCGTGGTGATGTCGAACACGGTGCACGCCTACATCTCGCAGTCCGACAAGGGCGAACTGGTGATCGGCGCCGGTACCGACCAGTATGTCTCCTATTCGCAGACCGGCGGCCTGCACATTTTGCAGCATACGCTGGACGCCATCTGCGAGATGTTCCCGATCTTCACCCGCATGAAGATGCTGCGCTCGTGGGGCGGCATCGTCGACGTGACGCCCGACCGTTCGCCGATCCTGGCCAAGACGCCGGTATCAGGCCTCTATGTCAATTGCGGCTGGGGCACGGGCGGCTTCAAGGCAACGCCCGGCTCAGGCCATGTCTTTGCCCACACGATTGCCAAGGACGATCCGCATCCGATCAACGCGCCCTTCACCATCGAGCGCTTCCGCACCGGGCGCCTCATCGACGAGGCAGCAGCGGCGGCGGTGGCGCACTGATGATGGTGGAACTGGCTGTAGCGGTGCCGCTGGTGCTGGCGGGGGAGCAGGACCTGTTCCATTTTCCGTCACCGGACGAGGTGCGGACGCAGCCGATCAGCCGCGCCGGCAACGAAGCCAATTGGCCGTTTTCGATCGACGCCGGCATTCTGGCATGCGTGTGGAGCGGTGGCCAGAAGGTGGTCATCTTCATGGAGAACAGGCCCTCCGATCTCGGCGAGGACGACACATTCGATGCGCGCAGCGTCATCGTAACGACCGATCCGTTTCAGCTCACGATCGGCAACATGGCGTATCGCGAGCTGTTTCGCCCCGCCGCAAGTGTAGAGGAGCGCATTCGGCTCGTCGCGCCTTTTGCGGCGATGGGCCAGAGGCTTTGCAACCAACCGGCCGGCGCGCATGTCGGCCACGGCGAATTGTAGGAACGAACGATAATGCTTCTCATCCGCTGCCCCTATTGCGAGGAAGAGCGCCCGGAGCTCGAGTTCCGTAACGCCGGCGAGGCGCATATTGCGCGTTCGGCCAACATGGCGGGCGAGAGCGACGACGCCTTCGAAAAGTTCTTCTTCATCCGCTCGAACCCCAAGGGCATCATCTATGAGCGCTGGCGCCACATCCATGGCTGCGCGCGTTTCTTCAACGCGGTGCGCGACACCGTCACCGACAAGTTCGTCATGACTTACAAAGCCGGCGAGCCGAAACCGTCCAAGCTGCCCAAAAACTCCAACGAAATGGCTTCCAAATGAGCGGCGCGTTCCGCATTCCGAGCGCCGGCCGTCTCAGCCAGGCCAAGACCGCGCGGTTCTCTTTCGACGGCCAGTCTTACACCGGCATCGAAGGCGACACGCTGGCCTCGGCGCTGCTTGCCAATGGCGTGCATCTGGTGGGACGTTCGTTCAAGTATCACCGTCCGCGCGGCTTCCTGTCGGCCGGAGCGGAAGAGCCAAATGCGCTGGTCGAGGTCAAGCGCGACGCGGCACGCAAGGCGCCCAACATCCGCGCCACGGTGCAGGAGCTCTATGACGGGCTCGTCGCCAACTCGCAAAACCGCTGGCCGTCGCTCGCCTTCGACGTCGGCGCGGTCAACGATCTGGCATCGCCGCTGTTTTCGGCCGGTTTCTACTACAAGACCTTCATGTGGCCGAAGGCGGCCTGGAAGAGTCTCTACGAGCCGAAGATCCGCGCCGCGGCGGGTCTCGGCGTTTCGCCCGACAAGCCAGATCCCGACCATTATTCCTCGCGCTATGCGCATTGCGACGTGCTGGTGCTGGGCGGCGGTGCGGCCGGCATCGCGGCAGCGCTTGCCGCTGCCGAAACCGGCGCGCGTGTCATCCTCGTCGACGAGCAGGCCGGCTTCGGCGGCAGCCTGCGTTTCGAGAGCGGCGCCAGGATAGACGGCCATGACGGCTTTGGCTGGGCGCAAGCAGCGGTAGCCAAGCTTGCCGCCATGGACAATGTCCGTGTGCTCTCGCGCACGACGGCGTTCGGCTATTACGCGCAGAATTTCGTCGGCCTGGTCGAGCGGGTCAGCGACCATCTGCAAAACCCCGGCCACGATTTGCCGCGCGAGCGCCTATGGCAGGTACGCGCCAAGCGCGTGGTGCTGGCGACCGGCGCCATCGAACGCCATATGGTGTTTACCGACAATGACCGGCCCGGCATCATGCTGGCCTCGGCGGCGCGGACTTATCTCAACCAGTACGGTGTCGCGGTCGGCAAAAATGTCGGCGTCTACACCGCCAATGACTCGGCCTACTCCGCCGCGATCGACCTGAAGAAGGTCGGCGTCAACGTGGCGGCGATCGTTGACCTGCGCGACCATCCGACCGGACCTGTGATCGACGAGGCGAGGGCGCTCGGGATCGAGGTCAATTTCGGCCGCGCGGTGATCCGCGCCGGCGGCAAGTTGCGCGTGACCTCGATGACGGTGCAGCCGAAGAATGGGGGCGGCGAGCGCACCATTCCGGTCGACGCCATCCTGATGTCGGCCGGCTGGACGCCGTCGGTGCATTTGTTCTCACAGTCGCGCGGCAAGGTCGCCTTCAATGACGAGACCAAGCGCTTCGTGCCGGGCATCTATGCGCAGGACTGCGTTTCGGTCGGCGCCTGCAACGGTACGGATGGGCTCTCGGCGTCGATCGACGAAGCCTATGCGGCCGGCGCCAAGGCGGCGAAGGATGCGGGCGGCAAAGTGGCCAAGGGCGTTAAGCCGAAGGTCGACGCGTCGGAAAGCTGGTCGCGCGGCATGCTGGGCGCGGCGCCCGGCGCCGGGCCGGACAAGACGGTCAAGGCCTTCGTCGATTTCCAGAACGACGTCACCGCCAAGGACATCCGCCAGGCGGTGCATGAAGGCATGCGCTCGATCGAGCACGTCAAGCGCTTCACCACCAACGGCATGGCGACCGACCAGGGCAAGACCTCCAACATGCACGGCCTGGCGATTGCCGCCGAGACGCTGGGCAAGCCGATCCCCGAGGTCGGGCTGACCACGTTCCGCGCACCCTATACGCCTGTCACTTTCGGCGCGATCGTCAGCCATTCGCGCGGTCCGCTGTTCGACCCGACACGCAAGACCGCGATCCATCCCTGGGCGGAAGCTCAAGGCGCGGTGTTCGAGGATGTCGGCCAGTGGAAGCGCGCCTGGTATTTCCCCAAACCCGGCGAGGACATGCACAAGGCGGTCGACCGCGAATGCGTCGCTGTGCGCAGCAATGCCGGCCTGTTCGATGCCTCGACGCTGGGCAAGATCGAAGTGGTCGGACCGGATGCGGCCAGGTTCATGGAACTGCTCTACACCAATCCATGGGAGAAGCTGGAACGCGGCCGCTGCCGCTATGGCATCATGCTGCGCGAGGACGGCTTCATCTATGATGACGGCGTCGTCGGCCGACTGGCGCCGGATCGTTTCCATGTGACGACGACAACCGGCGGCGCGCCGCGCGTCATGAACCACATGGAGGACTATCTCCAGACCGAGTTCCCGCATCTCAATGTCTGGCTGACGTCGATCACCGAACAATGGGCGGTCATCGCCGTGCAGGGGCCGAAGTCGCGCGACATCATTGCACCGCTGGTCGAAGGCATCGACATGTCGGACGAGGCGCTGCCGCATATGTCGGTGCGCGAAGGCAAGATCTGCGGCGTGCCGACCAGGCTGTTTCGCATGTCGTTCACCGGCGAGCGCGGTTTTGAAGTCAACGTGCCGGCTGATCACGGCCAGGCGGTCTGGGAAGCGCTGTGGGCCGAAGGCCAGAAGCATGGCGCTACTGCCTACGGCACCGAGGCCATGCACGTGCTGCGCGCCGAAAAGGGCTACATCATCGTCGGCCAGGACACGGATGGTACGGTGACGCCGAACGATGCCGGGCTCGACTGGGCGGTCGGCAAGAAGAAGACCGATTTCGTCGGCATCCGCGGCCTGAAGCGGCCCGACCTTGTCGCCAAGGGCCGCAAGCAGCTGGTCGGCTTGAAGACCAAGGACCCGAAAGTGGTGCTTGAGGAGGGCGCGCAGATCGTCGCTGACCCGAAGCAGGCGATCCCGATGAAGATGATCGGTCACGTCACATCCAGCTACTGGTCGGAAAATTGCGGTCGCTCGATCGCGCTGGCGCTGGTTGCCGGCGGCCGCGACCGGATGGGCGCCACGCTCTATGTGCCGATGCCGAACGGCGTGATCGAAGTGGAGGTTACCGGCATGGTGTTCTTCGACGAGACGGGAGGGCGCCTCAATGGCTAAGGCTGCTGCAAAGAAGACGGCCCCAGCTGCAGCGGCGTCGGTCGAGCGCCGCCCGGCCCTGGCTGGACGCGTCGTTTCCGCAACGGATGTCAAGGTCGAGGTGCTGCCGCCGGCGGAGCGCATGTCGCTGCGCGCGCCGGAGGCTTCCGTCGCGGCGCTGTCGAAGGCGCTCGGCCTGACCTTGCCGAAGCAGCCGAAAACTTCGGCGTCGAAGACAGGGCGCACGGCGCTGTGGCTTGGCCCTGACGAGTGGCTGGTCATCGATGAGGCTGGCAAGGATCCGCTGGCCGATCGTGCTGGGGTTGCCGCATCGCATTCGGCGGTCGGCATCTCGCACCGCAACGTCGCCTTCGCCGTCACCGGCCCGGCGGCTGCCGCCGCGATCAATGCAGGCTGCCCGCAGGATTTGTCGCTCGAGGCTTTTCCGGTGGGCGCGGCGTCGCGCACCATTCTCGGCAAGTGCGAAATCCTGCTGTTGCGCACGGCAGCCGACGCTTTCCGGGTCGAGTGCTGGCGTTCCTTCTCGGACTATGTCTTTACTTTCCTGTCGGAAGCAGCCAGCGACGCGGCGGCGTAGGAACGTTTGACGGGTCAAGCCGTTCTGCTTCCCCCATCAGGGAGAACATACGATGCCGTCGAAAGCGCCGCCGAAGTCAGCTGGCAAGACGTCCGCCGTGCGCTCACTCGAACATGAGCAGCATCACGAGGTGACTGCCGAAGAAGAACTCGAGGAAGGCCTCGAGGACACTTTTCCGGCCAGCGATCCGGTGTCGATCACCTCGACCGCCATCCCAGGCGCGCCGGCAAGACCCGGCAAGGCCAAGACGGTGCCGGGTCGCAAACCGCGCAAGAAATAACCCGTTCGGCTACGCCAGGTTTGAACTCAGGAAAAGCCGGCTTGCGCTGAGGAAAAAACGGGCGGCCGGGATTATCCTGCCGCCCTTAAATTAGTCGTTGTGCTGTGGTCGAGCCCGATCAACTTAGAACGTGCTCGGCACGATCCATGGGTTGATCTCGATGCCGAGACGCGGGCTCTTGGCCTTGACGTCGGACTTTTCGACCGAGCCGGTCACGGCGCAATCGAGCTTGGCATTGGTCGTGGTGTCGACGCAGGTGGCGGCGGGGGCCTGCTTGGTCGAGTGTGTGTTGTTGGCGGCGAAAGCCGAGCCGGAGAGAGCCAGCACGGTGGCGAGGGCGAGAAGGGTCTTGTTCATGTCAGTCTCCATCGGTTAAACTTTTTTCGTACATGTACGATACAACGTACACATACGTCCACCGAGATGGGTTTTCAAGTCGAAAAACGTACGCGTACGACAAATTTTTTTGAATGCCGAAAATTGCGGCGCACTGACACAGCCGAAGCTGTCAGGCCGGCGTTGAATTGGAGGGGCGGGGATGCTCAGCAGTCGACCGGGGTCTCGGTCAGCGGCGGCACATTCTGGGTGCTGAGCGTGGCGAGTGTGAAATCGCACATCCGCGTCACGAAAGCCTGTGGATCGCCGAAGGGGTAGAACGGGAACGTGATCAAAAGCGAGATGGTGCCGTGGCCGACTGCCCAAAGCATGGTGGCGATGGCGCGCGGATCGCCCTGCAGCTTGCCTGCAGCAACGCAGGCCTCGACCCTGGATATCAGCGCTTTCATCGCCGGGTTGGCCTCTTCCATGTCCTCATAGCTTCTGCCTTCCGGCAGCTTGGTCTTTTCGGTCATGAACACGGTGCGGTATTCGTTGGGATTGCCGAGCCCGAAGGCAGCATATTCGGTCATCACCGCACGCAAGGCCTCGATCGGATCGTCGGAAGGATGCTCCTCGATGCGGCGGGCAAGTGTTTCGAAGGCATCCTCGGCCAGCGCAAACAGGATGTCTTGCTTGTCGGCGAAGTAGGAATAGACCGACATCGGAGCATAGCCGACCCGCTTGGCCAACTTGCGGATGGTCAGGCCTTCATAGCCCTCTTCCTTGACGAGCTTGTGGGCTGCGTCGAGCAGTTCGGAACGCAGTTCGGCCTTTTGTTTCTCGCGGCGTTTCTGGACGCTCAGTGGCAAGATCCGGTGCCTTTGGTTGGTTGTGCATGACTAAATATATACGCTGTACGGAAACGGGCAAGGGCGCTGTCAGGGGCATCAAAAAGCGACCTCAAGCTTTCTCTCGAATAGTCGTGCCCGTTCTGGTCCATTTCGCCAGCATCTATGTCACAACCTGGGCGCACGCAGGCAACATCGGACTGTTACAAACAAAGCGTATTTGGCGGCTCTGCAAGAAATTTCGGTTTTGGGGGGCCTCTATGGCTGCGATAGAGCTTTCGTCCGGGCTGCCGGGCGCACATCCACTTTCTCATGGCGCAAGGCTAGCGCTCAGGCGGGTCGTGATAGTCGCATGGCTGGCTATCGCAATCGGCTTCGCCATGGAAGCGCTTATCTTGACTGCCGGATTTGCGGCAGGTTCGCACCCGGCCCCGACCCAGGTTCTGATAGACTTGGCGCAAGGCGTGACCTGGTCATTCTTCGTCTGCGCCGGCGTCAGCCTCGGCACGGCGATCACCAAGGTGCGAGCCTCGCTTGGCGGCCTGATCGCCATGATCTCGGGGCCGCTGGCCATGGGCATCGCCAAAGGTACGCAAAAGGTGATGGTGAGCGCGCTTGATGTATCGGCAAAGCCCGTGATCCTGTCGCTCACCACGCTCGGTATGTTGCGGGCGATCGAGTATGGTTTGCTGGGCTGGATGCTGGCTTCGCTGGCATCCAAGGAAGAACCTCGCTCGCTGCATTTCATGCTGGCGGGTGCCTTGGCCGGCGCGGTGTTCGGCGGCGGGATCACGGCGCTAACGATCGAGACTGCCGCAGCCAAGGACATTGCGCTGGCATTGCCGCAGGCTGTCGCCACCGGCCTCATTGAGATCGTGTTTCCGATCGGATGCTCGCTGGTCGTCTACATCGCCCTGCAAGTCAGCCGGCACATGAAGTTCATTTCCAGCGATGCGCGCTAGAGCAGGATGATTTCAGGTCGAATTGACCTGAAATCTGAATCCGGGTCTAATCAAATTGATAGAGCATGATGTCGTCCGAAAACCGCTTCACACTTTCGGCATCATGCTCTTTCTACAGACGGTGATCGGTTTGCGTCCTGTTTCCAGGCCGGTTGCCACCACCTCCGTATGGGCTTGCTCCCCGGTCGGGGAACGGAACTGATCCGATCTGTCATCAAATCGCGCCGACCACAATATCTGATTGTCGAGTCAGGTTCGGTCGATCAGCTTGGCGGCAAGGTGCGACAGCAGCTTCACCGCTTCGCCATAGGTCCTGGCCTTTTCGGGATTGGAGGCGTTGCCGTCCAGCGCCCGCTTGTAGACGCCCTGACAGATGGCCGCCAAGCGGAAGAAGGAGAAGGCGAGGAAGAAGCTCCAATTGTCGATGCCGGCCAGCCCGCGCCGACGGCAATACGCCGCGACATAGGCTTCCTCCAAGGGAAGGCCGAGGGCGGCGCGGTCGACGCCGCCAAGACCGCGAAAGCCCGAGGCGTGCGGCAAGCGCCATTGCATGCACTGGTAGGCGATGTCGGCAAAGGGGTGGCCAAGCGTCGACAGTTCCCAGTCGAGCACGGCCAGCACTTTCGGCTCATTGTGCGCGAAGATCATGTTGTCCAGCCGGTAGTCGCCATGCACGAGAGATTTTCGGCCGTCATCGGCCGGCATATGCGTCTCCAGCCACGCGATCAGCAGGTCCATGTCGGCGACCGTGCCGGTCTCCGAGGCGCGGTACTGGCTGGTCCAGCGTGCCAGCTGGCGTTCGAAGTAATTGCCGGGTTTGCCGAAATCGCCGAGCCCGACCGCCTCGACATCGACATCGTGCAGGGCCGCCAGCGTGGCGTTCATAGCATCGTAGAGGGCGGCGCGCTCATCGTTGCCAGCGGCCTCCGGCACTGCCGGATCCCAGAAGATGCGGCCGTCGAGAAAATCCATGACGTAGAACATGCGGCCGATCGGCGTCGCCTCCGCCGACAGATGCAGCATCGCCGGCACCGGCACGGCGGTGCCGGCCAGCGCCTTCATGACCGTGAATTCGCGGTCGACCTGATGCGCCGATTTCAGCAACTGGCCCGGCGGCTTGGCGCGCAGGACATAGCGGCCGCTGGCCGCGGTCAGCAGATAGGTCGGGTTGGACTGGCCGGACTTGAATTTTTCGATTGCGGAAAGTCCGGCAAAACCCGGGATGTGCAACTCGAGATAGGGCGCAAGTTCTGTCTGATCCAGCGCATTGGCGTCGCCGCTCATGCGGTCTCCGGCTCACGCTCCATCAGCGTCAGCGTCAGCCAGCGCGCGGTCAGCGCCGGCTTCTTCGAGCCTTCGATCTCGATGGTCACGTCATGCGCCGTCTGCACCCAGCCCGACGGCCTGACCTTGACGTCGGCCAGCACGAAGCGGGTGCGGATGCGCGCGCCGGTCTTCACCGGCGCCAGGAAGCGCAGCGAATCGAAGCCGTGATTGACTCCCATCTTGCCCTTTTCCAGCGGCGGCATGGTCTCGAAGGTCATGGCCGACAGCAGCGACAGCGACAGAAAGCCATGCGCGATGGTGCCGCCGAACGGCGTCTCCAGCCTGGCGCGCTCGGGGTCGCAATGGATGAACTGGTGGTCGTCGGTGGCGTCGGCGAACTGGTCGATCATGGTCTGTGTGACCTCGCGCCATGGCGAGACGCCGACTTCCTTGCCGACGCTGGCCAGAAGCACATCGAGACTGATCGGTTCCACTGCGGTGTCCTCCCCTTGCCGCCGACCGCGGCTCATTCCTTGAACAATGTCAGCCCATGCTGCACCGACTGCCCGCCGTCGATCGGCAGGATGGCGCCGGTGACATAGGAACCGGCACGGCTGCACAAATAGAGCGTTGCGCCGCCGATGTCATCCGCCACGCCGATACGTCCGATCGGCACATGGCTGCCGACATGTCTGGCCTTTTCGTCGGTGCCGGTGGCAAAGGCGGTCATCCGGCTCTGGAAGGGACCGGGCGCGAAGGCGTTGACGGTGATGCGCCGCGCCGCGAGTTCGATCGCCAGCGTGCGCGTCAGGTGGTGAACGGCGCCCTTGGACGCGGTGTAGGAATAGGCGTCGTCGGCCAGCGGCTGCGTGCCCATCACCGAGCCCAGATTGACGACGCGAGCCGGATCGGCATCGCTGGCCGCGGCTTCCAGCAGCGGCAGCAATTCGCGCGTCAGATGAAAGACGGCGGTGACGTTGACGGCGAACACCTTGGCCCAGCCGCTATAGGGAAAATCCTCCAGCGAGGCGCCCCAGGATATGCCGGCATTGTTGACGAGGATGTGCAGCTTCTCGGTGCGCGCCTTGACCTCGCTGACCAGCGCGGCAATGCCTGCTTCGCTCGAGACGTCACCGGCGAAACCTTCGGCACTGCCGGAGCCGCCGAGCCCGTTCAACTCAGCGGCGACCTTGATGCAATCCTCGCCCTTGCGCGAGGCGATCATCACGGTAGCGCCGGCTTGGACCAAAGCGGTCGCCACCATGCGGCCGATGCCGGTCGCGGCTCCCGTCACCAGCGCTGTCTTGCCGGCGACTGAGAACAGTTCTTCCAGATGGCTCATCGCAATTCCTCCGCGCCTCTCTGCTCACGGTCTGGGGCGAAAGGGCTCGCGTTGACAAGGCTACCCGAAGTACGGTCATCCTTGCCACGGGTAAAGTGCCCCAGATGCGTGAAAGGGTTGGAGACCGATGGCGGACATGAATCTCGGCATGACCGAGCGGCTGAAGCCGATCCACGCCCGCGTCGCCACCATGGTGCGCGATGAGATCATGCCGCTCGATCATGAGTTTTTGAGCGAGGTCGGCAAGGGCGGCGACCGCTGGGTCTACACCGCGCGGCAGACCGAGATCCTCGAAGGGTTGAAGAAGACGGCCAAGGAGCGCGGTCTGTGGAATTTCTGGCTGACCGGGTCCGAGCGCGGCTACGGGCTCTCGACCGTTGAATATGCCTATCTCGCCGAGGAGATGGGCAAGGCGCATCTCGGCGCCGAGACCTTCAACTGCTCGGCGCCCGACACCGGCAATATGGAGGTGCTGGAGCGCTATGGCTCGGAGGATCACAAGCAGGCATGGCTGGCGCCGCTGCTCGAGGGGAAAATGCGCTCGGCCTATCTGATGACCGAGCCGGACGTCGCTTCCTCCGACGCCACCAACATCGCCATGCGCTGCGAACGGCGAGGCGACGACTATGCACTCAACGGCGAGAAATGGTGGGCGTCGGGGGCCGGGGACCCGCGCTGCGCCATCTACATTGTCATGGTTCGGACCGGCGGCGAAGCCGAGCCGCAGCACCGCCGCCATTCGATGATCCTGGTGCCGTCCGGTACCAAGGGCGTGACCAAGCTGCGGCCGATGCAGGTTTATGGCGACGACGACGCGCCGCATGGCCACATGCATCTTCGCTTCGACAATGTGCGGGTGCCGGCCGGAAACCTGATCCTCGGCGAGGGCAGGGGGTTCGAGATCGCCCAGGGGCGGCTTGGCCCCGGCCGCATCCACCATTGCATGCGCGCCATCGGCCAGGCCGAAATGGCGCTGGAGCTGCTGTGCCAGCGCTCGGTGCGCCGCGAGGCCTTCGGCCAGCCATTGGCCAAGCTCGGCGCCAATTTCGACATCATCGCGGAGTGCCGCATGGAGATCGAGATGGCGCGGCTGCTCTGCCTCAAGGCGGCGTGGATGATCGACCAGGGCGATGCGCGCGCAGCCGCGCCCTGGATCAGCCAGATCAAGGTCATCGCACCGCGCGTCGCGCTCAAGGTCACCGACGAGGCAGTGCAGATGTTCGGCGCGCAAGGCATCAGCCAGGACACGCCGCTGGCACGCTCATGGACGCATCTGCGAACCCTGCGCCTCGCCGACGGGCCGGACGCCGTGCACCGCCGGCAGGTGGCGCGCACGGAGCTCAGGAAATACACGCAGGAAAGGGTCTGAGTGGATGAAAACCCTCATCGCCCGCGATTTCGCGCCGCTCGACCAGCTCGTCCATGCCGACAATCTGAAGGAGCTGGTCGGCTGGCATCTCGCCGGCAAGGTTCGGCCGGCCATCGAAGGCACTTATCCGCTGGCCGATGCCGCCGCCGTGGTGACGCGCGTGCTTGGCCGTGGCGCATCCGGCAAGCTCATCCTCAAACTGTAAGGAGCCCCGCCATGGCGATCCCCTCAGACATGAAAGCACTGCTGCTGACCGGCGACGGCTACACCAGGACGCCCTCCGGCAGTGCGCTGGAGGCGATGGAGCCGTATCTCAAGCTTGGCAGCATCGGCGTGCCGACGCCCGGACCGAGCCAGGTTCTGATCAAGGTCAGCCTCGCCTCGATCAACCCGTCCGACGTCATGTTCATCAAGGGCCAGTACGGTCAGCCGCGCGCCAAGGGCCAGCCGGCCGGCTTCGAGGGTGTCGGCACGGTCGTTGCCAGCGGCGACGAGCCCTATGCGAAAAGCCTGATCGGCAAGCGCATCGCCTTCACCACAGGCGTCACCAATTGGGGTGCGTGGGCGGACTATGCAGTTGCCGAAGCTGCCGGCTGCATTCCGCTGCTCGACACGGTCCGCGACGAGGATGGCGCGGCGATGATCGTCAACCCGCTCACGGCGCTCGCCATGTTCGACATCGTCAAGGAGACGGGCGAAAAAGCCTTCATCATGACCGCCGGCGCTAGCCAGCTTTGCAAGCTGATCGCGGGTCTCGCCAAGGAGGCTGGGTTCCGGCCGATCGTCACCGTGCGCCGCGACGAGCAGATTCCGCTGTTGAAGGAGATCGGGGCTGCCCATGTGCTCAACGAGAAGGCGCCGGATTTCAAGGCAGCACTACGCGATGTGGTCAAGGCCGAGCAGCCGCGCATCTTCCTCGATGCCGTGACCGGGCCGCTGGCCTCGGCGATCTTCGACGCCATGCCGAAGCGCTCGCGCTGGATCATCTATGGACGGCTCGATCCGGACACCACTGTCATCCGTGAGCCCGGCCAGATGATCTTCCAACACAAGCACATTGAAGGTTTCTGGCTGGTCGAATGGATGCGCCAGTTCCGCGACAAGCGCGGCCCGGCGATCATGGAAGCACAGAAGCGCTTTTCGGATGGGCGCTGGTCAACCGACGTGACGGCGGTGCTACCGCTGGATGAGGCGATGGCGAAGGCCCCGGCGGAGCTGGCCAAGCCGAACGGGAAGGTGTTTATTAGGCCGTGACTTTCTACCCTCCCCCTTGTGGGGAGGGTCGACGCAAAAGCCAATTTTTTGGTTTGTCCGGGGTGGGGGGGTTGGGGCGAACCCGTGTTTTTACGGGGGCCCAGGCCCCCCGGTTTTTTGGGCCGGCCCCCCCCCCCCCCCCCGCGGGGC
>NZ_JAMYMJ010000078.1:0-16888 GCF_040318435.1 Mesorhizobium sp. M1143
CCACCCCACCCCCCCAATCGCCGGCGCCCGGGTCTTTGGTGAAAACCCCCCTCCGCCCGGTCCTCCCTGCCGCCCGCCCCCCCCCCCCCCCCCGCCCCCCTCCCCCGGGCCGGCGGCAGGATACGTTCCCGGAAGCGAGCATCCTCATGATAGCGCGCCTTTTTGGCGCGGATCGGCGGCGCACCCGCGACCATGACGATCTCGTCGGTCGCCGGCAGCTGCATGACTTCACCCGGCGTGAGCAGCGGGCGAGCCGTCTCCGAGCGGGAGACCATGAGATGACCGAGCCACGGAGACAGCCGGTGGCCGGCATAGTTCCTCATGGCCCTCATCTCGGTCGCTGTTCCCAGCGCGTCGGACACGCGCTTGGCGGTGCGCTCGTCATTGGTGGCAAAGCTTACCCGGACATGACAGTTGTCGAGGATCGAATTGTTGGCGCCGTACGCCCTCTCGATCTGGTTGAGGGATTGAGCGATCAGGAAGCTTTTCAGCCCGTAGCCGGCCATGAAGGCGAGCGCCGATTCGAAAAAATCGAGGCGGCCAAGCGCCGGGAACTCGTCGAGCATCAGGAGCAGCCGGTGCCCTTTCGCCCTGACCTGCAGATCTTCAGTCAAGCGGCGGCCGATCTGATTGAGGATCAGGCGAATGAGCGGCTTGGTCCGATTGATGTCGGACGGCGGCACGACGAGGTAGAGTGTCGTCGGATGCTCGTCGTCGATAAGGTCGCTGATGCGCCAGTCGCAGCGGCGCGTGACCTCTGCCACGACAGGATCGCGATAGAGGCCAAGAAATGACATGGCGGTGGACAGCACGCCGGAGCGTTCGTTGTCTGATTTGTTCAAGAGCTCTCGCGCGGCGCTGGCGATGACCGGGTGCGGACCAGCCTGCCCCAGATGCGCGGTTTTCATCATCGCGGACAACGTCGATTCGATCGGACGCTTTGGATCGGAGAGGAATCCGGCGACGCCGGCAAGCGTCTTGACCGGCTCGGCGTAGAGGACGTGCAGGATCGCGCCGACCAGCAGGGCATGGCTGGTCTTCTCCCAATGGTTTCGCCTCTCGAGCGAGCCTTCGGGATCGACCAGGATGTCGGCGATGTTTTGAACGTCGCGGACTTCCCATTCGCCGCGACGCACCTCGAGCAGCGGGTTGTAGGATGAGGATTTGGGATTGGTGGGATCGAACAGCAGGACCCGCCCATGCATGGCGCGGAAGCCCGCGGTGAGTTGCCAGTTTTCGCCCTTGATATCGTGAACGACGGCGGAGCTCGGCCAGGTCAGCAGCGACGGGACGACCAGGCCGACACCCTTGCCCGAACGTGTGGGCGCAAAGCACAGCACATGCTCCGGTCCATCGTGGCGCAGATAGGCGCCGTCAAAGCGCCCAAGCACCACCCCATCGGAGCCGAGAAGGCCCGTTGCCTTGACCTCCTGCTTGTCGGCCCAGCGGGCGGAGCCGTAGGTCTCGACCTTCTTGGCCTCTCGAGCCCGCCAGACCGACATGCCGATGGCGACGGCGACGCAGGCGAAACCGCCGAAAGCCGCGATAAAGGCTCCCTCTACGAAGATCGACGGCGCGTAGGCATCGAAGCCATACCACCACCAGAAGAATGACGGCGGAAGGTAGAACGGAAAGCCCAGGACACGGAACCATGGCCTGCCCAGCTCGGGCTGGAATGCCAGGCGCCAGGCCACCCACTCCGTCGCGCCCCAGGTCGTGAACAGTACGATCATCAAGACGGCGAGGATCTGGCCCCAGAGAATTTTGGTGGCGGACATGCTGCAGTCCTTTCTTCAAATTGAGACTAGATGCCGAGGCCTCGCTTGCGGCCAAAACTCCAGTCGATGCCGTCGTCATTGCGAGCGACGCCAGAGACGTGGCTGCCAAGATGTTTTTCCAGGGACGGCGTCCAAGGCACCAGTTGGAAACCGAGGCCGTCATCGATCATGGCGAAGCGGCCGGAGGCGAGCGTGAAACGTTGCCGGTAGGAACCGGCCACAAACTCACCACTGCGAACGCGGTTGAACGGCTGGCCGGTTTCGGCCGAGAGCTTTTCGCCGAGCGCCTCCAACTCGCAGCGACGCAGCGTGTCTATCAGGTTGCGGGTGAAGGTTGTGCGTTGGCCATGCCGCTCGCCGAGGCCCCGTTGGACGAGGTGGTCGGCACGGAGCTGCATCGCCTGCCGCACCTCGGCGCCGAAGCCGCCTTCCGACAACGCAGTCGGTTCGCGGGCGATGTTCTGGCGATCGAGCCAGGTGGCGCCGGCGGCGGTAACCTGCCGCTCAATATCGAGATCGGAACGGACAGCGAGTGCTGCGCGCCCATGTCCCTGCGCGTCATGGAACTTGCGCAGCTCAACGATGGAACCCGGAGCGCTGTCGCCGGCGGCATCGAGATCGGACAGCTTGATGTGATGGGTGCGGCCGTCGGTGCCATCGATCACGGCGTAGGCACTGCCCTTCAACTCGTCATCGAGACCACGGTCGACCAGCCGACCGACGATTGGCGTGTCGAGGCGCTCCGCCGCGAGCACATAGGTCGCCGACCCGCGCTCGATGCCCTGTTCTGTCAGGGCGCGGTGCATCCGCTTGATGATGTCACCGCGTTCGCCAAGCTCGCGCAGCGTCGCCTCGGCCTTTTCGTCGATCCTCCATTGGCCTGGGCCGACCTGTTCGGCAAGGCCAAGCGTTTCGAGCTTGCGCGCCCGCCCGACCTTCAGCACGTGATACTCATCGGGCTGAGCGCTCGCCGGGGACGCAAGATCGACAACGCCTGTGTCGCGGCAATCGCGAACAAGCTGCCGGTCAAGCTGGGTCCAACGTTCGGCCTCGACCTGACGCTGCAGATTGCGGCGGATGTCGAGATCGGTGCGCGGGCCGAGCTCCTGGGTAACGAGGTCGGCGGCGCGGGCGCGCATTCCCTCCTTGATGTAATCGCGGGAGATCACGAGATCCTGCCCGTCATCAGTGCGGCCGCGCAGGATGATGTGAAGGTGCGGATTGTCGGTGTTCCAGTGATCGACGCCAGCCCAATCCAGTTTCGTGCCGAGGTCCTTTTCCATCTGACCCATCAGATCGCGGGCGAAGGATTTGAGGTCCGCCATGTCGACGGCATCTTCCGGCGAGACGATGAAACGGAAGTGGTGCCGATCATCGCCGCACCGCTCGGCAAAAGCACCGCCATCCACCTCCCCGTCCTCCGGCCCGAACAGCCTTGCCTTCTCCCCGTCCCGGGTGACGCCCTCGCGGCGCAGATAGGTGAGATGAGCGGCAAGCGGGGCGCCGCGCGCGTGATGGCGCACCAGCCGTGTCTTGATGATCACGGCTCGCGAGCGGCCGGTGAGGAGACGATTGGCGCGCACGCTCGCCGAGCGGCCACGCCCGAAGGTCGAGCGATTGCCCGGGCTGATCCGGCCGGAGCGAGAGATGCGGGCGCCGGCCTTCCGGGCGGCGGCAAGCGCCTGCGCGATGAAGGGCCTGGCGCGCTGGGCACTGGGCGAGCGGATGCGGCCGGGCCGGATGCGGAAACCATCCTCGTCAGTCATCGTGAAGATCCGCACATCGTCTCAAGGCACCGAAATCACAGGTGAAACGGTGTTCCGGCGAGGTGCGCCACTTGTTCGCACCTCGCGGAAATGCCACATAACCTCTTGAAACAGCACAACCGATCGACGCCGCACCTCGCGGCCTTTTATCTCGCCATCCTTCGGTTGTTCTGCACATTTTCCGCCTCCACCCACGCCATGGTGCGCTGGAGCTTGCGGTTGCGCAAAGACGCCCATGTGCGCTCATGGCTGTATCCCTTCGCCCGCTCGCGCCACGAAGAGGCCTTCGGACAGCGGCACGATGGCGGACACATCGCGCACGGTGGGCGCAGAGCTCGCGTCATTTGGTGGTCGCTCGGTTGGCACCCGAGCGACAGCTTGTTTGCGATCCGGCTGACCGACGAACAGCGAGCCGCGCTTCCAGGGAATGGCCTCGACAGACGTAACGGCGAAAGGGCGCATACCCTCGCTTTCACCGATCAGGGGCGCAAATGCGGCGACATAGGCGCGGGTCTCGGCCGGTAACGGACGCCCAGTGAGGTAGGCCTGGTAGCGTGCAGGTCCCGCATTGTAGGCGGCCAGAAATCCCGGAGAGCCGAAGCGATCGTGCAGTTCGCGCAGGTACGCCGTTCCAGCCAGGATGTTGTCCCGGGGATCGAATGGATCGCGGCCAAGCGACCAGCGGGCGCGCAGATAGTCCCATGTTCCGGGCATGATCTGCATCAAGCCGCGGGCGCCTGCGCTGGAGACGGCACGCATATCGCCCGCACTCTCCTTGCGCATGATGGCGCGTATCAACGCGGTCGGGACGCCGAAGCGGTGCGAGGCTTCTGCGATATGCGCGCCGAACGGATCGCGTTGCGACGATCGTGTGAGAGGTGTTTCCTGCGCCACTGCCGCCGGCATGACGGTCGCGACGGACAGGCCGCAAAGGAGGAGCAGAGCCATGCGCCAGGCAGCGCGAAGCGGCCCGGGCGCACCGCGATGGCTCGTCGACGGACGGCGAGCGCGCATCGTTCAATCCTTCTCGCTACGGTCGCGCGGGCGCGCCCAGTGCAGCGACCAGGACGTCTTGTCGTCGCCATTGCGAAAGAGGTTGGCGCGTATCGGCTGCGCGAAGGTCGGGTCGTCGAGCTGGATCGAGACATAGTCTCCGGCCTTTTCGCTGGAGCGTTTCCAGCCGGCGCCGATCTCGGGGCCGTCCTCGCTTGCGGCGTGAATGCGGTAGTCAGGCGCATTCTCCGTTTCGCTCGCCTCTGCCGCCACAATGGCAATATCCAGGTTGAGGCTGAGCGTGTGGATGCGCCCGCTATAGCCAGTCTTCTGGCGCGTGAATTCTCCGATCTGTTGCATGTCAGGCTCCTGTTTTCGAGTCGTGCGGTGATGAAGACTGGCGCCACGACGCGCGCCGCTGGTCGCGCGCTCACCGCGTTGGCGCGCGCCATTCGAAGCGGCCGTTGCCGTCCTCGTCTGTCCACAGCGGAACGGCGCGGCCGATGATCCGTCTGGTGGAGAGGAGGCCGAAGTAGCGGCCGTCGAAGCTGTCGCGGACATGCCGGTTCATCAGGAAGACTTCGCCGCTCGCGATGCGGCGGCAGCCCTGCCAGACCGGCAGGTCACGACCGGCCCGGTCACGCGTCAACGCCATCCCCGCCTCGATACCATCGACCGTGATGGTGAGGTTCGAGCGACAGACCCGTTGCCCCGATACGCCAAGGATGCGCTTCAGGAGTGGCACGCCCCTCGGCAGATAGCCGCGATCGGCGAGGAACGCCGCGAGCGGCTCGGGCGCGTCGACGGCCACAAGATCGGCGACCTCGAAGGGTCCGTCGAAGTCGATCGTGTAGAAGCCGATCGGTGCGCTGGCTGACGCATTCCAGATGAGCTTCGCGGGCATCGAAGTGAGGCCGGGATAACCGACGCCCATGGTTGCGATAACGCTGGCTAAGATGATCCCGGCGCGCGTCACGGCTCAGTCCTCTTGCGCAGCAGGAAGGCACGATGTTGGTCGAGTGTGTAGCTGCGCGGCGCATTGCCGGCGGTTATCCGGTTGTGGATGTGCCGCCAATGATCAGGCGACACCAACTCAGGCTCGATGCCGAGGCGCTGGATGGCGTCAATCGCCTGCAGCACGCGTTCGACCTTGGGCCAGCTCTCGACCTTCAGCAGGATGTCGCCGCCGGGTCGCACGAAGGGCAGTGTCTGATAGGCTTCGCCAGACGCGACCGCACGCACGATGTCGATGCGTGAGATGATCGTTCCGAAGTCGTTCGCCGCCCATCGCACGAAGGCGAAGACCACGCCGGGACGATAGGACAGGATCCGCCGGCGACGATCGACGATCTGTTCCTGGGCGGGCGTGCCGAACCGTATCCAGTTCTCGATCCTCTTCTCGACCCAGGTCAGTTCGACATGGACGAGATTATCGGCAGCGTGGTGCGTGGCCGGGAATGCGCCGCGCGTGCGGGGAGCCGCAATGCCAGTCATTTCGGTTCTCCTGATGTGGTGGGAATTTCGCGCGCGAGCCTCGCGCGCAGCGTTTCGGCGACGATGACGTCGTTCTCGAAAGCGGCGATGCGTGCGCGCTCCTGAGTCGTCATGTCGGTGGTGGGGCGCACGACGAAGGTCGCGAACTGATTTCCCTTGCAGGCCAATTCACCGGCGAGATGCAGCGTCAAAGTTGCCTTCCCGACACGGCTCTTTCGATTTAGGGGTGCGGCGCTCATCGGGCGGCTCCCGAGCGCGGATCAAGCGGCGGAGTCGGACCTTCGGAAGCGCTGGTTGCCGTGATGCGACCGCCAGAAACCGTCGACGTGTTGGGGGTGTTGTTGGTGGTTACGCTGAGTGCGTGGCTGGCTCGCCGTACGAGCCTCTGCCCATCTTGCGCGCGCGCTTCAAAGTTAGAATCTGGGTTAGAGTCTAAGTTAAGGGCGCGATTTCGGCTTTGCTTTCCCAGGGTTAGGCGCCGTTTCGGTTCCTGATAGCACGAGCCTGCGGTTCCCGATGGCACGATAGGTCCGGTTCCCGATAGCACGAGGCCGTCCACAGGCCTTCCACAGGAGCCGATCCGCTCGAAGGCAAGCAGAACCCGGCCGCCAATCTCCACTTCCAGCGCAAGGGTGTAGCCGGGCAGCGGCTGGCGGCGGATGATGTCGCGCAGCTCGAAGGCAAAGCGCTTGTGGGGCGACAGGCTGCCGGATTTCTGGTGAAGGTGACGGAAGTCGAAGCGCCAGCCGTCGGGCTGGCGTCCGCCGTGCTTGCGCACCAGCCGATAGAGCCAGCGCTCCAGCCCGCCAGTCAGGTCGAAATAAGCGCGGTCGATCGTCAGCACGAGCGCGTCATCGAGGACTGCCTGGTAGAACCAGTCGGGGACGATCAACTCGATCCCCGCGGGTTTGCCATGGCGATCGATGCGCTCCTGCCACTCATTGATCCATGAGAAGCGGTGACGCCGGCCTTCGGCGGGCTGACGAATCGTCGTCGAGACGGTGGTCGACTGCAGCCGGTCAAGCCCCGCCTTCAGGCGCTGATAGTCGCGCAGGCTCTTGCCGCGGCCGACGAAGGTGAGAATCTCATAGGGTGTGGCGGCCATCAGGCGCGAGGTGCGAAGGCCCGCGTCGCGCGCCTCGACGATCTGGCTTGCGGCCCAGATCAGGATGTCGGCGTCCCAGATGGTCGCCATGCCATGATCGGGCACGGCTTCGACCCGGATCGTGACGTTGCCGGCCGCAAAATCGATCGGGGTGATGCGATGCGTCTTGGAAAGGGAGAAGAACGGATAGGCCATGAGATCCTGCGCGTCTCGTGGGGCGAAGTCGCCAGGCAGCGCCCGGAACAGGTCGAGCTGCCCGCGCTCCGAAAGGGATTGGTTTCGAGCCACCATTGGAAATCCGCGCGCGGTCAGCGTGCGTATCGTCCGCCGTGCGTCGGCGGCGTCGGCGTGTGACGCTTGGCCGGCAGGACCGACCCCCGCGGATCGGATGTAGACGTGACAGCGCCGCGTTCGGCCCACGCCTGAAGATCGTCGACGGCATAGACGACACGGCCGCCGAGCTTGCGGTAGGAAGGACCAGTGCCATAGGTCCGGTGCTTTTCGAGCGTGCGGGCGGACAGGCTGAGGAAATCCGCGGCCTCCTTGGTGCGCAGGAAGCGCGGCGGCAAAACGGCGATATCGGGTCGCATGGGTCGAACCTCCGTGGGGTCTTGGGCAGCCGCTGGCGTTCAGCGGTGGGCGGAGACCACGGTGGCGGAGAGTAAGCTTCGTCAGGGATGGGGAAGTTGAGGGGGGCTAAAACTCCACCCCTTTTGCGCGGCCAGACCCGCTAGGATCGGCGGCGATGACGCAGGATTTGCAAATAGCCACCGCCGATCATGGCGGTGGCACCTTCGACCAGGCCGATCACCGCGTCGCGCAGTGCGGAAGTTTTCCAGGGATCGGCAGCGACGCGCTTAGACCCGTAAAGGGCGACGGCAATGTCGCGGTAGCTCGCGCCATTCGAATGGCCGTCAGCGGCCTGCATCATCAGACGAAAGCGGCGGCGCTGCTGCGGGGTCATCCGCGTGTCCGAAGGTTTGGGGCGCCCCTGCAACGAACGCCAGAAACGGGTGAGTGCTTCGATCCGTCCCAATGTTTCTGCGTCCAAGGGGATCAGCGCCGCCAGGTGACCGTGCGGGTCACTGCCGGGCAGAAGGAGAAGTTGGGTGACGACACCTGCACTATGGACAGTGTGGCGTCCTTCCGGGCTGTCGTGGACCACGCCCAGGCCGGTCAACGGCGCCGATCGCAAGGACGACAGGAATTCCGGCGCCGGCACGAGAGAAACCACAGCTGGATCGACGTCAGGCGACCACAGAACGTCTTGCGCCAAGGCGGACAAATCCGGCGTGGCCGGGAAATCGCAACCCCCACTGCCGCTGTGCCTCAGGGTGGAAGGGTGCTTTTTCGGATCTTGTGGTAAGGAGCGCTTGGTAGTGCCGTTGATAGGGTTGGTGACGCCGCAGACACTCCCAGGCGAGCCCTTCGATAGGTAATGTATCAAAATAATCATAGCTGGCATTGTCTCGCCAATGCGACGTATCCGGCCTCATCCAAGAGCTCCTCGCAAACAACGCGTAGACCCCGCCTCCAAACGATTCCGGGTTGTAGCGATTGGCGGAAGACCCTTGCCGGGCATCGGGTGATGCCACTTCGGCATCACCCGCGAACCACAGGCGCTGTGGTGCTAGTTGCCGGGTCGACGCAAGAGATGACGGTAGCCTGCACGCGCCATCCAGCGCGCTCGCGCCAGATGGCTGTCGTGGATGCGCCGGGCGCGTTGTGGCTCCTTCGTCAGATCAATGCCGAAGAGGATTTCGACCACCTCGCGCCAGTCCGCGCCGTCGTCGGCGGCGTCAAGCAGGCGCACATAGAGCTTGACGTGTTCCCGATCGTATTCGGTGAGTTCGTCACTGGTCGGCGCGGTTTCGTCAAACGGCTCGATCATCGCTTGCCTCGTCTTCACAGTGAAAGCCTGCATTTTATAGAAACAACAGCGCCGATGGAGGACGGTTGATAAGCATCAGGCGATGCGGTTTCGGCATCGCTCTCGGCTTGAGTGAATCGAACCGGACGTCCGCGGAAGAAGGCCCCCGGCGTCCGGCCGGGGCCTGCGCGGGTCCTTAGTCACCCCGCCGCGCGTTCGGGCGGGACCAGATGAGCGAGAAACCCTCCCCTTCCTCGTCGTCGAAGAGGTTGGCGTAGATCGGGGCGTTGAAGCTCGGATCGTCGAGCTTGAGACCCAGGTAATCGCGGCCTTCGTTGGAGGTCTTCGACCAGGCGGCGCCGATCTCGGCGCGGCCGACCAGCACCCGGTGGCTGGGAGCGTTCTCGCCGGTGGCGCGTGTGTCTGGGACGATGCGCACGTTCTTGGCTTGGACGCTGAGGGTGACGATGTCCCCGGTGAATTCGTTCGAGGCGGTCTTCTTGAAGGTGCCGATGGTAGCCATTGTAAGTCTCCGTTTTCTGTTCCCGAGCCCGCACCATGCGGCCTCGATGGCGATCGGGTGGCCGAAGGCGACCGACGACGCATCGCTTGCGACCGGAGCAACGCGGAGGACGGCGCAGGAACGACTTTCTTGTCTCGCGAGGAATGGCGGCGCTCGGGGTCCCCATGCGCTTGCGGATTGGGGTGGGAGCCGGCAGGGGAAGAAAGTCGAGATGCGCCGTTGCGGCCTAGGCGGTCGAGGCTTCAGCCGTCGTTCGGCCAGATCAGCCCATTGAAGAGGCCGTTTGGAGCGCTCTTGGGACAGATTGGGAACGGAGACGTTGGCGTGCAACGCGCCTCCGGCAGATCGCTACAGGCTTCACCGGCATCGCCCACGCATTCCAGGCACAGATTCCGCGCACCTGCAACGCCGCCGCCACCGCGCGCGCTGCCGTCCTGCTACCGACTTGTCGGTCTGCCATGGGCATCGACCAAAGAAAGTCCAAGTCCCAGACGGGGCCGCGCCGGCACGTGGCCGTTGCTCGATCCTGGCATGGAACCCGATTGCTCCAACCACCGATAATGAGGAGGCTAGGCCTTCGTCGGTCTGGTCCACCTGCGCCGCCCGCGGGGGTCTAGGCTCGAACCACGTCCCTGCCGGATTGGTCGGCTGACGTCATGCCCGCGACCCGCAGATATGCCGTGACGCCGACGGCGGTCGCGCCAATGACGGAGAAGACGACCTGCCAGGTTTCCGAAGGCATCATGTGCTTCGCGATGCCATGGGTGGCATGGTAGCCGGCAACCATCGCAGGCGCGACGAAGACAAGCGTGATCGCCAGCTTCGCCCACATGGAGCTGATAACGCCGAGGAGGATTTGGCCGACGCCGAGCGTCAACCCGGCTGCCAGGATGCCGACGAGGATCGCGCCAAGCCAGCCGGCGCCGGTGTTGAATGCCCACGTACCTGCGCTGACCCCTGCGAACAACGGAAGGGCGAAGATAGCAAGCGTGAAGAGCAACCAGCACAGGATGCCGATGGCCGCGATACAAACGAACATGCCGAGGATGATCATGGTGGTGTCTCCGAGAATAGCTCTGGCGATTGCGCCTTCCACCACCACCGCAACGCCGCGCAGAGCATAGCAACGAAAAGCACCGGCGAGATGCCAAAGCTCTGTTTCGCCAGCGGCAATGTTAGCCCCGTCCTGGGGCGAACGGTCGATTTCGCCGATGATGGCGGTGTCGTCGCCGTCATACTCGTTCGCCGGCACGACCGAGAGAGTGCCGTCGCCGGCACGAAAGATGACGATGGCGACCATGAGGGTGGCGGCGAGGCTGAAGGCGAAGGCATGCGCGTCGGCGAGGGACATCGATCCGGCTCCTGTTTGAAGCGGAGGACCCTCCCCCGCTGACAGGCGCCCGATGTGTTCGGCGGATGGCCGCAATCACCGCGAAGGCGAAGCCGGAGCGGCGGCACGCTTCGCGTAGTCCGACCCCTTGCGGGTTGATGGCGTCAGGCCGTCGGCTGGACCAAGGATCAGCGCAATGGATCGCGGGGGTGGGGTCATCTTCAAGTCAGGAGCAGCGGCGTCGTTAGCGCGACGCTTATGTTCCATGAGAGTCTGAGCAAGCCGCCGCGCGATGTGGCGGGCGTCGAGCGATAAACCGGACGGCCATGAACGCGCTGGGTCCCGTTGGAAGCCGCCACGCTGAAAATGAGGATGAAGCTGGGCGATGACGCTGTGCAGTTGCGGTGGCAGGCCCAATCCAGCTCTCTCGGCGTAACGAGCGGCCTTGCCGAGATCGTGCCCGATATGGCGGCGATTCCAGCGATCGTCGGTCGCTGTTCTGAGAAGATGCGACTTCAGGAGCAATTCAATGGCGATGGCGATGGCGTGAAGGGCCGCATTGCGCCTGCCCAGATCCGCCGCCCGGTCAGCGCCATCGAGGCACACTGCGGCATTGCGCAAGAAGGTGTCGGCCAGCGCGATGTCCGGTGAAGCTATCGGGAAAGGATAAGAGCGACGGCTTGAAGAATGCCGTGCCTCCCCTGCTAATTTATAGGGGGGGTAAGTTCCGAAGGCGCATCGACCAGCGTCCGATATAGGCTGTCAACTTCTTCGTCGATCTCTTCGCGCCTGATCCCGAGCGCCTTAGCGTCGGCGTACAATTTGTGTGTGTACTCACTTATCGAAACCGTGTCGGCCTTCGCCGTTTCGGGGAGATTGTTGCCGATCCCAGCGATCGAGGAAATTGATACCGCGTGTACTCATGGAGCCTTAAGCTCCATTAAGCGCTTAGGTTCCGGCTGTTCGGTGGCGAGGTCATAGACTAGGCTGTTCGCAGCCGCCGAAGTAGCTTTTGACCTTCAATCAGGCCGCACGTCGGCCCAATCACTATGAATTGGCTTCGCACCAAAAATCCATGTGTGAGATGTAAGGCAAGAACCCCCATCGGAGTCCGTGAGTTCGACCTGGAGGATGATACCACCCCCGAACAGGCGTCATCGATCATACAGAAAGATGACGCACGACAGTCGCCAGTGATCGGGACCGACGAGACCGCGAAACAGATAGTCGCTCTGCTTCAGCGCGTCTCTCGCTGATTTCGTCAAGTTGCTCGCTTCGGGGGAGCTTCCAATCCTAGACGAGAAGACTGATCGCCAGCGAAAGCGACGGCATCTGCTTCATATTCGAATGCTCGGGAATACGTTTCACCGTTCCTCCCTATGATGCGAACAACCCACTCGCCCAACGAATGGCGGATCTCTAAGAAGAGGGAAGACGAAGGCGGCGGCCGGTACGTGACGCTGTGCAATGCCCTCGGGAGGCCTGTCCCGCCAAAATCGGCACCATCGGAGGAATGAACTTCACGCATGCACTGACTCCCGAGACCGCGAGTCAATTAGCGCGTGCTTAATTAGTTCCAGAACGTTTTAACGAATCGTTGACCGCGCTGTCCCATTATAGGACGGCGCGGTCAAACCCCAACCTTGGCTGCGCAGGCGGCTTCGGCATTGAGTTCCACCCCGAACTGTCGGAGCCGCCACCCACATTTCACAATTTACCAGCAATGGTTGAATCAACCGTTACTGCACGTGCTTTCAATGGCGCTTCCCTGATCGTTAGACTTTGACGGAACAAACAGGGGATTCACAGGTTCGGCGTTCGAGACTCGACCGATGGAAGCGATCTTCGATGACATCGCCAACGCCCTCAGAGCGCCCCGCCAAGACGTGTGGCGCCCTGTCCGGCGCCTTCGCCATCGATATGGTCGGCGAACTCAACTCCCCACGTACGCCGCGTCCTGGCTGCGTCAAGGAAGCTCTTGGAACAGATGGCCGAACGCGAAGACCCCCCGCCGCCAAGTTGAGGCGGCTTCTATGGAAATCCGCTCATCTGACGCCAGAGCAGCGCTGGCAGGTCCATCAACCGGCTACCCTCAGAAGCAGTGCGACACCGACTCCATAAGGGATGAACACAGCCGCCAACGCGACCCAGATGCCCGGATCGGCGAGCACGTGCATTTCCTTGCGAAGCTGTTCCAGACCAACGGCAAAAGGCCGGCTGTGTTCCCAAACCGGAAAAGGCCGGCGCACACATGCGGTCGACGGGCATTAGGTTCCATTGCTAGATCACAAGCAAGCGCGCTTACCTGCAGCGGAACCTGACAGCCATACGACCGTTATTCGAAAGGACAACGAAAGGAGATCGCCATCATGGACTGGAATCGCGTCGAAGGAAATTGGAAGCAATTCAAAGGTAAGGTCAAGGAGCAGTGGGGCAAGCTCACTGATGATGATCTCGACCGCATAGCCGGCAACCGCGATCAGCTCGAAGGTACGATCCAGGAACGCTACGGCATTGAGAAGGATCGCGTGCGGCGAGACGTCGACGACTGGTATGGTCGACAAGACTCGTATTAGGACGGTGCGCCGTTCGGATCGACCTTGTCGGCTTCCAGCCGCGTTGATCTCCACAATGGAGATTGTAGAAATGTCCATCCACAAAGAAGACTATCGAACGAACAAGGCTGACTACCTGATAGCGAAAAGGCCAGATCTGGTTGAGAAGACCAAGCCGAAAAAGAAGACGTTGCGGCGTGACGATCAGCGTTCCGCAAAGTTATTGGAAAACCCCGCCGCGTTACCCGAGAGGCCGGCATCACGCCGTTAGAAATCGCAGAAGGTCAAGAGGAACATTTAAGCGATATTGAATGTTCGACTGTTTATGGACAGCCGAACCGTACTCTCAGCAGATCAATCCAGAGCAGCACGAGCCCTACTGAACTGGTCGCGTGTGCGACTTGCCGCAAAGGCAGATCTTAGCGAAATGGCCATCAGCGATCTTGAGAACGGATTCAGGAAATCGCGTCCCCACAACATCGCGGCGATCCGCAAAGCGTTTGAAGACGCCGGAATCGTCTTCACCGTCGAAGGCACTCCATCGCTCGCCCGCTCAGAAGGTGGCAGCGGCCTCGCCACCGACAATAGACAGTGGCGCCGGCGGCAGAGAAAATAATAAGGGCGAAAAGCCTACTCAGGAGCGTCTTAGGCTCGGAACTCATACCGGAAGGCTCGCAATGCGGAGCGCTGATTTACGGCTTTGAAGATTGCCGATCTCGTCGACCAAGGTCAGGCCGCTCAATCTGCGATCGAACTCTATGGGCTTGAAGCGCCGACCGCCGTGGCGCACTGCGCTTTGGAGGCACATTTCGACGGCCGACCAAATGACTTCCGCTTTTGGTGCGATGTCTTTCACCAACTGAGAAGACCAAACTGACGGAACTTTTGCCGCGGAATCGTGTTCGTTCGAGCATGACCAGAATAGCAGCCCTTGGCCCACGCATCCCCGGCAAACCACATTCGCCGGCAGACGGACAAGACCGTTTCGACCTTTGGCCCGATATGCGGCCAGCAGGTTGACCGCCGCGACTTCCGTCAAGTGATGTGGCACGAGCAACCAGATCACGAGCCGCTTGAATGGACGCTTAGAGCAGTTCAGATTTTGACTGAATCTGCGGGATTCCCGTGAGAGTGGTTTTGTGATTCAAGATGCTGGCTGGATCGGAGGCCAGCATCAGATGACGGCTCCCCCTCAACGTCCGCAGGAATTTGGAGGATCAGCTGCGCCAAAGCCAGAAAATGGAGGCGGTGGGGCAACTCACGGGCGGTATCGCGCACGACTTCAACAACATGTTGGGAGTTGTCATCTCAGGACTCAACTTGATCCAGCGGCGCGTCGACCGCGGCGAGCCCGGCGTGCACCAACTGATCGCAGCCGCGACCGAGGGTGCCCACAAAGCTGCCATGCTGACGCAAAGGCTACTGGCTTTTTCCCGGCAGCAGCCGCTTTCCCCTGAATCCCTCGACGTCGGCCGGATGGTGCAGGATATGTCGGAGCTTTTGCGCCGGACCCTGGGCGAGCACGTAACACTCAATACGGTCGTGCAATCCGATGACGGTGCAGTGCTCGCTGATCCCAGCCAACTCGAAAATGTCCTCGTAAATCTGGCGGTCAACGCTCGCGATGCCATGCCGGAGGGCGGAACCCTGACAATCGAAACCTCTGCACTCCTGGTCGACCAGTCGGTTGCTGCAGATCATGGCATTTCCCCCGGCCCCTACGTCCTTATTGCGGTGAGGGACACGGGCTCGGGTATGAGCGCGGAGGTTCTGGAAAGAGCCTTCGAGCCGTTTTTTACCACCAAAGGTGTCGGCAAGGGAACCGGCCTTGGGCTGAGTCAGGTGTTTGGCTTCGTCAAGCAGTCCGGTGGCTATGTCAAAATCGATTCAAAACTGGGGGTGGGGACTACCATCAGCATCTGGTTGCCAAGGCACAATGGTCCCGCCGATGGAGCACGGCGGGCGAACAGCCAAGACGTTGCCAATGGCAAGCCAGAGGAATTGATCCTCGTCGTCGAGGACGAGGCGAGTGTAAGACAACTGACAATGCAAATGCTCGAGGATCTCGACTATTCGGTGATTTCTGCTGAGAATGGGGTTGAAGGCCTGCGCATTCTTGAGGATCGAGGAGACGTTTCCTTGCTGCTGACGGATGTTGTCATGCCCGGAATGAACGGTCGGGAATTTGCGGATGCTGCCGTTGAATTGCGGCCTGACTTGAGGGTGCTCTTTACGTCCGGTTACGCACGTGATGCCATAGTTCGCAATGGGATCATCGATCCAAACGTTCAACTCCTGCAGAAACCCGCTACCCTCCAAGCTCTCGCCCAGAAAGTCAGATTGGTTCTGGATAACTAGCCATTCGGCAACCGGCCGTTCCGGTTTTCAGGCAAGAGGGTAGCGCGCTCGACCTGTCATATTAGACGCAAAGCGGTCATTGAGCTCTATTGAGAGCTTCGGGTCACCACGAGCGTCCGCGGTGATGCCGCCGACATTTCTCCTCGGGTCTCTACCGACGTGGTCGCGGGTGCAACAATCTGTTGCACAACTCTGCTATCTGTCCCGCCAATGCCTGACCCTCAACTTGCTCACCCCTGAATAAGTCATCGCTCGCTGTCACGGCCAGGTAAGCGACGGGACTCTTCGAACGGGCGCGTTGCATGCGGATCAGGCCATCGTTCCTCAAGATCAGCAAAGCAATCATCTATCCCAGCGGCGAGTGGATCGCTGGGACAAATCGATCGTGGTCGTCTGCAAACAAAGACGCGAACTGCCGCGGGAGAAGAAGACGGCACGGCCAGAGTAAGCAGAGAGGCGGTTCATTCGCCCGAGAGGCGTGGGTTAGAGAAATATGCGTGCGAATCCGTGCTCGATCGGGGCGTCACAGTTTTCATACATAACTAACCCGCTCGATACCCTTTGCGAACGCAGCGTCACGTCTAATCAGAATGGCTTTGAAGAGCGTGACTTGAGCATCTCTGTCGCGGGTGTTTTGGGGGTTAAATCCGCCCTTCCCTACGGTTGTGTGCGTCAAGTTCTGCAAAATGGGCGATCATGAAACTGGTCATGCGGCTTGGCGTAGAGCGAGCTTCTTGTGCTCGCGCAGATCATCCATGTTGATATAGCGGTTGGCCTCCATCCAGTTTTCATTGGTTTCGACGGCCAGCTGACCAGGCGCAGGCGCAGGCAGCTTTCGGCGTTCGGGAAGATGCGCACGACATAGGTGCGCCGGCGGATTTCCTCGTTGAGCCGTTCAAGCATGTTGGTGGACTTGAGGTGCTTGTGATGCTGACGCGGCAGCCGGAAGAAAGTCAGCGTCTGTTCTATGGCTTCTTCCGCCCAGGTGGTCAGCCGCGGGTAGCGGGCGGACCATTTGGACAGCCATGCGGCAAGATCAGCCCTGGCCTCTGCGAGATCGCGCCGGTCGTAGAGCCAGCGCAATTCCTGCAGGCAGTCGTCGCCGTGCTTCCTCGG
>NZ_JAMYMJ010000079.1:0-16865 GCF_040318435.1 Mesorhizobium sp. M1143
ACATCTACGAGGCCCTGATCGAAGGCTGGAAGCACGGGCTCAGGAACTGCTGGTGGGTGGTCGACTACAATCGCCAGTCGCTCGACGCCGTGATCCGGGAGGGCCTCTGGCAGCGTTTCGAGCAGATTTTTCGCAACTTCGGCTGGGACGTGATGGTCCTGCGCCACGGCGCTCTGCAAGAGGCTGCCTTTGCCGAGCCGGGGGGCGAGAAGCTGCTCGAGTGGATAGAGCGCTGTCCGAACCAGCTCTATTCGGCGCTGACCTTCCAAGGGGGTGCTGCCTGGCGCAAGCGGCTGCTCGACGAGATCGGAGACCAAGGGCCGGTCACCACTCTGATCGAACGCCGCTCCGACGACGAGTTGCAGGCGTTGATGACGAACCTTGGCGGGCATGACATGCCGAGCCTCCTCGAAGCCTTCGAGGCGGCGTCCAGGCATGACCGTCCCGTCTGCTTCATCTGTTACACCATCAAGGGCTACGGTCTGCCGCTTGCCGGACACAAGGACAACCACGCGGGGCAGATGACGCCCACGCAGATGGAAGACTACCGCCTGCAAATGGGCGTAAAGCGGGGTGAGGAGTGGGACAAATGGGCGGCCGCCACCTTGCCGGAAGCGGAACTTGACGCCTTCTTCGCAAAGGCGCCGTTCTTCAGTGAGGGGCGTAGGAGGCTGTCTGCGCCGTCGGTGCCGGTGCCTGAAACCCTTCCGTCACCGGGGCAGCCCGGCAAGCCGCTCTCGACCCAGATGGGGTTCGGCCAGATCCTGAACGACATCGCACGCGAGCGCAGTCTGCTTGCCGACCGCATTGTCACCACCTCGCCCTATGTGACTGTCTCGACCAATCTCGGTGGCTGGGTCAACCGGCGCGGCCTTTTCGCCCGGGAGACCATGGCGGACACCTTCAAGGCCGAACGCATTCCGTCGACCTTTACCTGGGAATTTGGGCCGAAGGGGCAGCACCTCGAGCTCGGGATCGCCGAGTCGAACCTGATGATCATGCTCGGGGCACTCGGTCTCTCGCACTCGATCAATGGCGTGCGCCTGCTGCCGATCGGGACAGTCTATGATCCCTTCATCTACCGATCGGCCGACCAGCTAAACTACGCCTGCTATCAGGATGCGCGCTTCATGCTGGTCGCAACGCCCTCGGGCGTGACGCTAGCGCCCGAGGGCGGAGCACACCAGTCGATCGGCACCCCATTGATCGGCATGGCGCAGGATGGGCTTTGCGCCTTCGAACCGGCCTTCGTCGACGAACTGTCCGTGATCATGCGCTTTGCCTTCGATTACATGCAACGTAATGGCGAGGGGGATCCGGATGAGATGACGTGGCTGCGTGATCAGACCGGAGGATCGGTCTATCTTCGCCTGTCAACCCGGCCGCTCGAGCAGCCGCTGCGCGACATGAACCCGGCGCTCGCGCGGGACATCGTCAATGGCGCCTATTGGCTGCGTCCGCCTGGGCCCAACGCGAGTGTCGTCATTGCTTATCAAGGCGTCGTCGCGGCGGAGGCGATTGCCGCGACGGGTCTTCTGGCGGAGGACCGGCGCGATGTCGGGCTGCTCGCGATCACCTCCGCGGACCGGCTTAATGCGGGCTGGCAGGCGGCGGAACGTGCCCGGCAGCGTGGCGCGATTGGCGCCCTGAGTCATATCGAGCGGCTGCTCGCGCCGCTATCGCGTGACTGCGGCATCGTCACCGTGATCGACGGCCACCCGGCGACGCTCGCGTGGCTCGGTGGGGTTAACGGGCATCGCGTGAAGGCGCTCGGGGTCGAGCAGTTCGGCCAGACGGGGACTATTGCGGACCTATACCGTCACCACGGCCTGGACACCAACGCCATCGTACATGCGGCGCAGGCGGTCAGTGCGGGACCGGCTGTTCGCTACCGCAAGGCGCTGCCTAGATCATGAGCGACCGGATGCTCCGTGGCTGGTACGGATCGGCTGTTTCCACGGGCGTTCCGGTTCGCTTCAAAGCGGACAGGGCCGGGACACTGTGGACGTTCTGATCGCGCTTGAGTAGCTTGTGCGACCCCCAGGGTCACCTGGGAATACGCAGGGAGGCGGCTTTTATTTAGCCTTGCGCCCAATTACGAATTCGATCCAATCCAGTCCGGAGCAAAAGCTCCGCATCCTCCCGATTTTCGGCTTCGACGTAGCACCGCATTTCCGGGGCATTTCCGGATGGACGCAAATGCAAGACACGCTTATCCGCGAGAGTGATACGAAGTCCGTCAACATCGCTAACCTTGCTTACCACTCCAATCGACCCGACGAAGGCGGCGATGTTAGTTTCCGCTGTACGAAGGTATGTCATGAGGCGAGTGCTGCTTTCGACGGAAAAATTTTCCAAGCGATCCGCCGCCGCCGCCGGCAATTGAAAGGAACGGCCAATCTCCGACAGTGGCTGCCCACTTGTATTAACAAGGGAAAGTGCCGCGAGGATGGGGAGAAAACTGTCGCGTGTAGGTAGCGCCGGCAGTTTAGTTCCGTTCGGGTCAAAGTCCGTGCCTGTCAATAAACCACCGTTTGCTTCGAAACCAACCACGCGCTCGTGACCCGACGCAACCAAATCGAGCATGGCAGCAATAACAAATGGCGATCCAACCTTGGTACGCACGACTTTAAAAGAACCTGCGGTCTCGATACCAGAGTTTGATGTGACCGGCGTGACGACTGCCTTCGCTTGCAGGAAGTTCGCCGAAATCAGGCCTAACAAATCACCGCGAAGGGGGTCTCCGTGGTCGTCAGCTACCAGTGGGCGGTCACCATCGCCATCTGCCGAGACGACCGCATCAAGCCGATGCTCTTTGGCCCAGAGCTTGAACTGTTGAGCAGTCTCGTCAGAGACCGCTTCAGTGTCGACAGGAATGAAACCTTCCGAACGTCCCAGGGTTACGACCGTCGCACAGTGATATGAGAGAATGTCAACCAAGAGATCGCGCGCGACTGTGCTGTGCTGATATACGCCCACCGTTAAGCCCTTTAGAGCATTAATCTCCATAAGCTTTCGATTGCGCGCCATGAAAAAGGCCTTGCATTCGGCCTCCCGGTGCTGCCGACGTGCAACAGCACCTTCAAGGACGTATCCGCGCTTCTCCAACTGCAAGGCGATGCGCGTTATCTCCCGCTCATCACCCTTGTCGATCTCACCGTCGGGTCGATAGAATTTTATTCCATTACGGTCGGCCGGAATGTGCGAGCCTGTGATCATCAAACAACCACTCTTACGCGCCTGAGCATACAGTGCCAGGGCAGGGGTGGGGACTGCGCCGCAATCGACTACGATGAAGCCGAGCGCGGACAGTGCCGCCGCACAGACGGCGGCGATGGCCGGACTCGAGGCGCGAAAGTCGCGCCCTATGAGTATCTCGTCGCCAATTCTGGCCAGGCCGGATTCCAGCAGGAATGTCGCGAATGCCGTTGCATATAGGGCAGAGGCGGCTCCTGCCAATTCTGTCGCCAGGCCCCGTAATCCACTTGTTCCGAATTTCATACCAAATCCGACGTTGCTAACCGGGTTTTGAAGGTAACATGCTCAAACTTTGGCTCGTCCGGAATGCCCATCGACAGATCCCTCGGACGAGAACAAGAAGTACATTCGGTTACCGTAGACGCGTTCGGTTATCGACGGTTACCCTTGTGAGGATTGACGCAGTCGGCGTCGGCGTGGGCAGCGCACCGTGACCTTCAAGGACGAGGTTGGAGCGGATGGGGTCCGGGTCCGGCGGGGCTCCTCGCGGCTGGCTCACATGAGCGCTATCGCCATCGAGTGATTGTCTCAGTCTACATTAGCTCTGGGTCCCGAAAGCGCGTACAGGCCTGAGACGCAGCAAATCCTCTTATCTATCGCCGTTCGGTGTAGCTCCCGTTTAGAAATGCATGATAGACACTCTCGATGCCTTCCATGAGAGTGATCTTTGCTGCCCATCCCAAAGTGCGCAGCTTGTCGACGCTCATCAGCTTTCGCGGTGTACCGTCAGGTCTAGAGTGATCATGCGCAATCTCCCCAGTAAATCCGACTACACGGCAGATCATTCTTGTCAGCTCTAGGATCGTGATGTCCTGTCCGCAGCCGAGATTGACGTGATCATGGTCAGAGTAGTTCTTCAGAAGGAAGACTAATGCGTCGGCGCAGTCGTCGACGTGCATGAATTCCCGACGTGGTGTGCCCGTGCCCCAGATGGTGATTTGCTTATCACTTATGAGCTTAGCTTCATGCGCTTTCCGGATCAGCGCTGGGACGACGTGGCCTGACTGCAAGTCATAATTGTCGCCTGGCCCGTAGAGATTCGTCGGCATAGCGGAGATGTAATCGCGCCCATATTGCTCGCGATAGGCTTGAGCCATTTTGATGCCGGTGATCTTGGCGACGGCGTAGCATTCGTTGGTGCGCTCTAGTGGCCCGGTCAAAAGCGCGCTTTCAGGAATGGGCTGTGGTGCCATCTTCGGATACATGCAAGACGAGCCGAGGAAGAGGACGCGGTCGACATTGTTTTCGTGGGCTGCCGCGAAGATATTGGCCTCGATCATCAGATTGTCGTAAAGAAAGTCGACCGGATAGGTGGCGTTCGCGAGAATACCACCTACCTTTGCCGCCGCCATAATGATAGCGTCCGGTTTCATCACTGCCACGAAGTTTTCAACCTCGGTCTGTCGCTTGAGGTCTAGCTCTCCCCGAGGGGCGGCCACAACTTTGCAGTCTTCAGACGCGAGTCGGCGTACAACAGCGCTGCCCACCATACCTTTGTGGCCAGCGACCCACACGGTTTTTCCGTTCAGATCATACATTACGCTTCCTTCATGACTACAGATGTCTGCATGACCTTCAGGTCTTCGCGCACCATTTCCGCAGCAAGCTCGCGCACGGATGTCTCATGCACCCAGCCGAGCTTCTCCTTCGCCTTGGTAGCGTCACCCAGGAGAAGATCGACTTCCGTGGGGCGGAAGTAGCGTGGGTCCACTTGGACTAGGCATCTGCCGCTCGCTACATCATAGCCCTTTTCGCCGACACCCTTGCCACGCCATTCGATCTCGACGCCGATATCTTCGAAAGCCCACTCGACGAATTGGCGGACAGGAGTCGTTTTGCCCGTAGCCAGCACGTAATCATCCGGTTGATCCTGCTGTATCATCATCCACATACCTCGCACGTACTCACGCGCATGGCCCCAATCGCGTTGAGCATCGAGATTGCCGAGATAAAGCTTGTCCTGCTTGCCCAGGTAGATAGCAGCGGCAGCGCGGCTGATCTTGCGCGTCACAAAAGTTTCGCCACGAAGGGGGCTTTCGTGATTAAAAAGAATGCCGTTGGAAGCGTGCATACCATAGCCCTCGCGATAATTGACGACCATCCAGTAGGCGTAGAGCTTGGCGGCGGCGTAAGGGCTGCGCGGATAAAAGGGCGTCGTTTCGTTCTGCGGTACGGACTGCACGAGGCCGTATAGCTCCGAAGTCGAGGCTTGATAGAAGCGGGTCTTGTCCGTCAGACCGAGCAGGCGAATCGCCTCAAGAAGTCGCAATGTACCGATACCGTCCGCGTTTGCTGTGTATTCAGGTGTTTCGAACGACACCTGCACGTGGCTCTGAGCAGCCAAGTTGTAAATTTCGTCTGGCTGAGATTCCTGAACCACGCGGATGAGGTTAGTCGAATCAGTGAGGTCACCGTAATGCAAGATCAGGCGCGGATCGGATTCGTGCGGGTCTTGGTAGAGGTCTTCGATACGACCCGTGTTGAAGGAAGAGGAACGTCGCTTAATCCCATGAACGATGTAGCCTTTTTTGAGAAGAAGACGGGCAAGATAGGCACCATCCTGTCCAGTTATGCCCGTAATAAGAGCAACTTTTCTGCTATCGCCCATTCTATTCCTGCTCTATCTAAAGCTTAAAGTTTCGGCTCCGGGTCGCCACGCCGACACAATGTGCGGCCCGCCCCGTGCCCTATGGAGCACTTCGACAGATGCGGCGCGAAGCTCGTCATTGACAGTCTGCCAGCCGAGCACACCTGCTCTTGCTTGGAGTCACAGCAAAATAGAGTTGCGCCGCTAACTGGGATTCGTACATGCGGTCAGAGTGCCGCTCAGCTCACGCCGCGAGCGACTGTACTCCAAGCACCTTGCAGCTGATTTGCTCATCTATCAGCGAGTGAGGACGCCTTCTTTCTTGCTTCAGCGTCTTCTAATGGGAATTGTTTGGATCAGTGAAATCGATTGTTTGGATAAAGTGCATCCACAGAATGGATGGTCTGACCGAGCAGCCGGGGCGCATCGCCGGCCCGGAGTCGTAGGTCCCGAGCTTCCGTTCGGGGCGAGGACAAAGTTCGTGGCCGCGAGCCCTCACCACAGCATCCGGCACAGGTCGTGCAGAACTTTGGGAGCAGACTGCAGATTCTGTCGATCAGCTGGTTCCAGGCGCGTCGAGCTGTCGACCTCATCTCGCCCGGTACCGGTTGCTGTATGCAGCCTTGCACCCTTGGCGTCTGGCGTCGACGGAATGATTTGCTTCGGCAGGCAGTGTCGCAGCGTTTCCCGGCTGTTTCGGCTCTATTGGCCGGGCCCGCGTCAGCCGAGCCCCTTCATCATGGCATCCAACACATGGATGGCCGGCATCCACTCAATAGATTTTACATATGCCGCGGAAGCCCATTAGAGAAGGCTGAACCGGAAGCGAGGGCATCGGCTTCAAGCTGTGCGAGAGGGATAAGTGGGCAGTGCTGAGGGAGCTCTTCTGCCCTACGGCCCGGCCTCTGCCAAGCGCCCGGCGTCAGGGTCTACTAGTGTCGACTAAGGATTCCAAGCCGGATGCAACCTCCTCTCCGAAACGAGATTTCCGAAAATGCATGTTAGTGGATTGGAAAAGCGCCGGTTCGTCGTCTCTCGGAGGCGTACGGGGTTCGGTGATTGTCTGTGGTCGTTGGCGGCCGCTTGGCGCTACGCGCAGCGGTCGGGACGAACTCTAGTCATCGACTGGCGGGGGGCCTGCTACCTCGACCAACCCTTCACAAATGCGTTTCCGGTGTTCTTCCAGCCGATCAATGACATCGCTGGCGTGCCGGCTATTTCCGACGACCGGATCAACGACGTTTCCTTCCCTGGTCCATTCTTCCCGGAGTGGTGGAACAGGCCGGCGATCGAGTGCCTTTACCGGCCAGATGAGCAGATTTTCCAAGAGCGCGATGAGTTGGGCGAGCTCTTTCAGGCCGAACACGATGTCGAAGCGAACACAGTAGTGTGTGACGCTTGTCTGATGTGGCGGTGCGATGAGGATGCAGAGCGGCAGGTGTTCCAGAGTGTCCAGCCTCGGCCAGAAATTCAAGCCCGCATAGATGCCATTTATCAGGAATGTTTTGAGGGGCGCAGCATCATCGGGATTCATGTTCGGCACGGTAACGGTGAAGACATCATGGAGCATGCGCCCTACTGGGCCGATCCGGAGCTCGCCGTTCGGCAAGTGTGCGCTGCAATTGACAAGGCTAAGGCGTTACCGCACCCCAGGCCTGTGCGGCTGTTCTTATGCACGGACAGCGCGCGGATACTGGATCTTCTGGCGGCCAGGTTTCCCGATCTGCTCACTGTCCCGAAGCACTTCGGATCCAATCAAGGTGGCCCCTTACACACTGCAGCACTCGGGATTGACGGCGGAATTTCCGCCCTCGTTGAGATGTATCTTCTCGCGCGCTGCGATACCGTAATTCGGTTTCCCCCGACGAGCGCCTTTACACGATATGCACGTCTATTCGCACCACGGGTAATTGAATTCGATCTGAAGGAGCCAAGTCGTTTGACTTTGATAGAAGACAGCCAAGTCTCTGATCTCAGTTAAGACCCGCCACCTGCGCAATTCGGCAGAGGCAACCAACAGGCATCAGTGGAGGCGTCGTACATTACCGATAGCGTCGTCATCTGACGCCGCCTGCAACGCACCAGAACTTCGCTGTTACGCGCGACCGCAGACAAGCCAGAGCGACGGCGATCGTGACGCTGACGCTCGAAACAACGCGGGCGATCACTCCAGAGACGAGATTGAGGTTGGTTATGAAAGTCATTCCCGTGATCATCAGCGGCGGAGCCGGATCGCGGCTATGGCCCGCCTCAAGGCAATCGCACCCCAAACCTTTCCTCAAAGTAGCGGATGGATATTCTCTCATTCAGCACACTGTGCTGCGCGTCGCTTCGATAGAAGGTGTCGTGGAACTCGTCGCTGTGACATCCGGGGAACACCTCTTCCTGACCAAGGACGAATTTGACGAACTGGATTCCGTGGTCCTGCCACGCACCTTTCTGCTCGAGCCCGAACCTCGGGATACGGCCGCCGCCGTGGCTGCAGCCGCGATCCATGCGAGGGCAACGCAAGGCCCTGACGCGATCCTGTGCGTCTTCCCGGCCGATCACCTGATTGGCAACCTGCCTGCGTTTCTAGACGTCATGGGCCTGGCCATGGAACATGCGAAGCTCGGGCGGATCGCCACATTGGGCATCACCCCAACCAGACCGGACACAGCATTCGGCTACATCGAAGCAGATGGTGAGAACGTCGTCCGTTTCGTTGAAAAACCGGATCTGGATACAGCCAAAGCCTATGTCGCGTCTCAACGCTTCTTCTGGAACGCCGGCATCTTCTGCTTCAGTGCGCAAACCATGCTCGACGAGATGGCTTTGCATTGTCCCGAGGTGCTCCAGGCCGTCGCCGACAGCTACGAGAACGGCCGCGCCAGTCAATGCCAAGGCTTTGCCAAAATCGAACTCGCGCCTGAGCATTTCGGTTCCGCGCCGCGAATCTCGCTCGACCACGCTGTCATGGAGAAGACTAACAGACTTGCCGTGATTCCCTGCGACATGGATTGGAACGACATCGGATCTTGGAACGCAATGGCCGATTTGATCGCCCCCGACGAAAGCGGGAACAGGATACGCGGCGATGTGCACATGGTCGACACGACCGGCACCTATGTGAGCTCCGACAAGCGCGTCATCGGCACGGTGGGCGTAAGCGATCTGGTGATCGTGGATTCCCCGGACGCTTTGCTTGTCACATCCCGCGACCGCGTTCAGGACGTTAAGAAGCTCTTCGAGGGCCTCAAGGCTTCGGGACATGAAGCTCATCTGGTCCATAGCACGGTACACCGGCCCTGGGGTACCTATACGGTTCTGGAGGAAGGCGAGCGCTTCAAGATCAAACGCATCGAGGTGAAGCCCGGTCGCCAGTTGAGCCTGCAGATGCACTATCATCGTTCGGAGCACTGGGTCGTGGTCAGCGGCTCCGCCAAAATCGTCAATGGCGAGCAGGAGTTGTTCCTGGGGACAAACGAATCTACTTACATCCCCTGCGGCCATAAGCATCGGCTCGAAAACCCAGGCAGAATTGACCTGGTTATCATTGAAGTGCAGAGCGGCGATTATCTCGCCGAGGATGATATCGTTCGCTTCGACGACGAATATGGTCGAACCTAGATAACAGTACAAAAAACGTTAACGGCGAGCCGTCGCTCAAGGATCTCTGTCGTGGGTGCTGGGCCTGACATTGGCAAGCAGCGGGCCGAGCGTGTCATAGTATCCGCCCCGCACTGTCATCAGGCACTCGATCGTGGTCGAAAACATCGGTGAGCGCTTGACAGCGCGCCGTCCGCGGTAACGAAAACTTCAGATCTTTCTTAGGCGGACCCATTGCTCAGCTGTTCAACGGCACAGCCGTATTTCAGCCTGTAGGCGGCAACGAAATCCTCATCGCTGCAGATGCAGCGGCCGCTGGAATCTTTGGCTTTCGGATCATGGAGGTAAGAACCAAGGGGGCGCGGTAGATTCACGCGAGTGCTGGTCGTCGGACTCATCGGAAAACCCGCACTATGCTTGACCAGGTCTGCGGCAAGCATGATCCCGGCAATCGCTGATTGAAAGGCCATCGGAACCACGGTTCGAAGGAGACGACTTCCATTGCCAAGCTGGGATGTCGGCCAGTTCCTCGAGTGGTGCCAGGCGCAGGGCGTGCGCGACATTCCTGACGGACCGCAAAGCGCCTAATCGCGGAAGTTACATCCTCCGCGGCACGCTCCCGAAAGCAGACGACCATCAAGCCACTTTTATATGCCGTTAGTGCGCAGCCAGAAGCCAACGCTCTATACAGATGGCTCCATGCAATTCAGCCGTACGATTGCTGCTTTGCGGCGCGATTATGCTGTGATTTCACTGCGACGCCATCTATGCTGGCGCTCGTTCCCGGATATTGTGCGGCATGCAAAAACAGAAACTGAAACCAGAACACGTTTCGTCGGCTACGCCATCTGCCTCGCAGGTCTACGCGATCGAGCCCGTGACGACTTCGATTTCGCGATTCCCCACGACCCGGTACTATGGAAGTAAGCGAAAGCTTCTTCCCTGGGTCTTCGATAGCGTAAAACTGCTGGAATTTGACAGGGTACTTGACGCGTTTGGCGGCACCGGCAGCGTATCTCAGCTTTTTCGGGCGATGAGGAAACGGGTCGTCTACCATGACGCTTTCCATTTCAATACTCACGTGGCCAGGACGCTATTAACGGAAGACGCTACGATCACCGCACAGCGCTTGATTTCTATCATCAATGCGGTCCGGCCCATCAGAAGCACGGTTGCCAAAAATTTCGAGAACATCTTCTTCCTTCCACCGGAAAATGAATGGATCGATGGCTTTGCAACGCTAATTGGCGAAATGACGATTTCCGACGCCGACAGATCATTGTTGTTCTATCTCCTGTATCAGTCGTGTTTGAAGAAGCGGCCATTCAACCTTTTCCACCGGCCTAATCTCGCAATCAGAACGGCAAGCGAAGTCAAGCGATCCTTCGGTAACGCAACGACCTGGGAAAAGAGTTTCCGGGAGCACATGTTGCAAGGATTCGCCGAGCTGCTTGCATATCGCAGGGAACGCCTGCCCCCTGTTACCGTACTTCCTGCGGGTGACGTCTCTCTGTTGCAGCCCGGATACGACCTAGTCTACTTAGACCCGCCGTATGTCGCGGAGGATGAACGGCGCAACAGGGACAATTACTGGCGGCGGTACCACTTCCTGGAAGGCCTTTCGAAGTACGGTGAGTGGTCAAATCTGATCGAGCCGGCCTCTAGTATCGGCATGATGCCCGAGCCAAAGCACTTTACCGATTGGTCCCGCAAGAAGCATTTCAAGGAAAAGCTCTTCGACCTCATCGATCGCAACAAGGATTCGACGGTGGTGCTCTCCTATGTGAAGGCGGCATACCCAGACGAAACCAGCATTCGCGAGTTCTTCGAGAGCAGGTTTGCCAACGTATCGGTCCATTCAACCGAACACAGCCACGCCCTTAGCAGATCGAAAAGACGAGAGTTGCTTTATATCGGGGTGCCTAAATGAGGTCATTCGAGCAACTGACTGCAGTTGTGCCATTGTGGATGATCCTGGTCGCATTTTGTCTTATCTCGACCGTAGGCTCCTGGTATTGGCTGACCTACACCGATGATCCTCGAATGATGGGCATCGTGAGCGGCCTGGTTTCCGGCTTGGTCCTCTATGTATTCAGCCTTATCACGCAGGTCACGGCCTTTAATAAGCTTGAGCATTATCGGGCGATGGGCGTAGAGGCTCTGCTTGAGAACAGACACGAAAAGTCCTACTACGGGCCTCTACTGTCCGGTGCCCGCGACACCGTGAAAGTCATGGGTGCTTCGGCCACGCGATTTATCGACGACTTTATGGATGCCGACGCGGACGACCATGTTCTGCTTGACCGGCTTCATTCGAACAAACGACTCCAAGTCCAAGTTCTGGTCCCCACCGATGATTTAATGTCACCGGACGCGAAGAATCGGTACAATGCGAGGTCTGTACAAATCGATCGGCTGAAACACAAATTTCAAGGCCGGTTTGCAATCAAGCGCTTTCCCCATGAGGCGCGCCATAGCTTTGTCATGGTCGACGGCGCTTTCGTTGGCGGCCCTGTTTTTGACGGCGACAAGAGTAAACACGCGCCTGCCGTTCATGTGGTTGCAGACAAGCCATTCGCCACCAAGTACCGTGATTACTTCAATGACAGCTGGGATAATAGTGCCGACGGTTAACATCGAGATCAGTCCGCGCGTCCACATTGGGCTGATCTCCATGCATGCGGGGGCTTCGAGGAAAAATGGGGGTCTTGGGTTCGCCGTTGAGGGCCCTACTGCGGCAATCAAAACGACATCCTCGCAGAGATCAGTGGTGCTTGATCGCAGGCAGAAGCCAATGCATGAGCAGGAGATTGAGCGCCTCCGCCAACAACTGGAACATGTAAAGCAACAACTAGAACTCTCCAGCTCGGGGACATTCGAGATCACCGGCTCACTGCTCACCCATTTCGGGATGGGCTCGGGTACAGCCATTAAGCTTGCGTGTATTGAGGGCCTACTCAAAGTCAATCGTCGAACGGCGCGAACGGAGGATCTGATTAGGCTCTCACGCCGGGGCGGAACTTCTGGTGTCGGGATATCAACTTATTTTTATGGAGGCTTTGCGTTCGACTTAGGCATCGTAGGCGGCCTTTCGCACCAGTTCGTACCTTCGTCGATGGGTGCTTCCGGCGCCTTGCCACTTCAACTGCACCGCCAAAATCTCCCAGAATGGCCGCTGGGTTTATGCTTACCTCGTAAATGCGAACCTAAAAGTCAGGAAGAAGAGATCGATTTCTTCCGCCGGTCGACCCCCCTGCCTTCGGCCAAGTCGTTCGAAGCCGCTTATGTGGCAGTATTCGAGGTTCTCGCATCGTTGATGGAGCGGGACTATCCGTCGTTTTGCCAAGCGATCAGTGCGATGCAGGAAACCGAATGGAAAAGGCTCGAACGCGCGGAGTACGCGCCGCACATCGATCGTACAGCCAAAGCGCTACGCGAACTCGGCGTCGATTGTGTGGGCATGTCGAGCCTCGGTCCTTTGCTCTATTTCTTTGCCTCTTCGGATTCACTCAAACGAGTTTATGCTCACAGTGAGCAGCTTGACGCTGATATCTTTTTGACCGTTCCCAAAAACAGCGGAAGACGCATGACGAGTTCTTAGATGCTGGCACTGACATTCTTCACGTCAAATCTAACGAAATTGGCGCACGCACGTTATCTCGCAGAAGGCGAGCCGATCAACGTCCTTGGTTTCCATCAGCGTACCTACCATGCTGGTTACACAGAGCCTCGGCTGCAATCACGCGAAGATCTGCTCAAGGCCAGCTACGAAAGTGCCGTGCAACAAGCGCGGAAGGCGAGAATCTTGTCGCCCCGCCATTTTTTCATTCTCGAAGATACGTCTGTGACAGTCGACGCTCTCAGTTCCCCAACGGAGGAGGTTCCTGGTCTCGATGTGAAGTATTGGATGCGAGAAACCACGTTCAGTTCCCTAGACGCGTCAGTCCAGGCAGCGGGCGGCAATCGGAGAGCAGTTGTTAGATCGGATGTACTGCTCCACATCCCTTCCTACTATAGGAAGCTGTGGGAAGTAGGTGACTATATTGTATTTACAGGCGATCAGTCGGGAGAAATCGTCAAACAAGAAAAGACATTCACGACGAATGTCATCAATCCATGGTTGGATAACCAGACCTTCAATAAGTGGTTTGTGCCTGACGGAGCGTCGGGGCCGCTTGGGAGTTTGTCGACCGTCGAAGCGAACAAGTACGACTTTAGACGTAAGGCGTTCAATAAGCTTTTCCAGTTCCTCAAAGAACGGAAACTCCTTCGAATCCCCACGCCGCAGCGTCATCTACCTTTGCAACGAGACACGAACTACATAGTTTGTGGGTACACATGTGCCGGGAAGACTACGGCCAGTCAGTACCTAGCTAGGTCCTTCGACTATCTTCACGTCGAGGCGAGCGACTTCATGCATCTAGCCTACTACATGCGGCACGATGTTCCGGATCATATCTCAATAGGTGATTTCGCGGAGCAGGCACTGATAGAGAAGCCGGAAATCGCCGCCGTGGCGATCGCCAAGTATCTGGAGGCCGACTTTGAATCCCCATGCGTGATATCGGGCTTCCGATCGATCGGCGAGATCGACTGGCTGGTAGAAAAGCTTGGTGAATATGGAAAGCAATTCCGAATTGTTTTTGTTAGCGGTTCCGAGGCAGCGCGGTTTGCCCGAATGGTAAAACGTAGTCGGTCAGGGGATGTCGACGATATAGCTCGATTCCGATCCCGGGACGAGCAGCAGAAACGAATGGGACTTGAGGTCATTGCCAAGCACCCGAGGACCGTCGTTTGGGAAAACGATGGTGATCTATCGAAATACCTCAAGGAAATCGAAAACGACGTCGGCCGCGATCCTCTCGGTGAACCCGATCTAAACAGATGGCTGCCAAAGCTACGCCAGCAACCTAGGTTCAAACTTGAAGAGGCAATTCTCATCGCCCTTCTGACGCGCTGGGCGGATGACGAGAATCGCCCATCGTTCACGACGTCGGAGATCGCAAAAGTCATCAACGAATTGCTGCCTGAAAAGTCGCAAAAACATAAAGACAACGTCAGTCGATATTTCAATCAAGACTTCTACGCGTACTACGAGATCGAGGTTGATCCCGTTAAGGGAACAAGGCGATATCGGCTATCAAACACAGGTTATGGCAAGGCTCTTAGGCTGTTGCGGAAGCGTGCTCAGGCCTCTGAGCCTGCCCGCTAGTCTGCGAATTCTTTAAGGCTAGCCTGCAGTGAGGCGAACGTTCCGGAGATCAGGTATGGGCCAGAGGCAGTCGTTGCGGAAGCGAGGCGCTGACGGCCGCAATCGGGTCGGCTGCAAACCGGCAGCTTTAGCCGGAACCGCAGCCATAAGCAGACAGTCGGATTCCGGCCCAAAAGCTCCCGCATCGGCGAGGTAAAAGCAAGCAGATCGCTCAGCCTCGAAGTGGCCGACCAAAGCGCCGTCCGCCGTTAGGACTTTCCCGTTGTCAGCGCCACGAGATTGTCTTTGAGAATTCCAGCGGCTTCCGCTTCGGGGATTTGCCAGATGTCGGATAGCATCTTCAATGCTTGCCAGGAATCCCTTGGCTGAAGTGGCCGGCTGCCTTCTAGAGCGAATGGACCGTCGGTCTCCGTGAGAACGCGGTTGCGCGGCAAGGCTCTTGCAATCGCCTTCCCATTTTCTGACTTCAACATGGAAGGGCCGCAGCTGAACCAGCACCCTTGGTCGACCGCCCGCCTAAGCTGTCGTTGAGATCCGCTGAACCAATGCAAGATGGGAATGCCGGCCGCGGCCTGTTTGGATAGACAATCCAGAACCTCGTCAGCGGCTCGGCGGCTGTGAATAGACAGGATCTTGCCGCCGAGGTCAGCTGCGATGGCCAAGATAGCGGAGAAAACCCGCTCTTGAGCCGCCTTCGAGGTTCGCAGGTGCTCGGAGCCATCGAGGCCGACTTCGCCAAAGTACCTTGTCTCGGATGCAAAATGCCTGAACAGGGGCAATTCCCCCTCGCGCTCAAGGGCGAGCTCGGGGTGCAGTCCCAAGGCTGTGCGGATTCGTGCCCGGTTCGCGCACAATGCTGACGTTGACTTCCACGCCTTTGGCGTCGTGGTCACGCAGAGGACATAGGCCCCTGATTTGTCCGCATCTTCGACCGCAAGCTCGGGATACCGATAGAGATCGAGATGGCAATGAAAATCGATCACATCTTGAAGCCACTGTCCGTGAGGTATCTGCCGACCTCCATTAGACCGCGTCGATGGACATCGACAAGGGCCGATCGGCGATCGATATCGGCAGGCAGAGGCCCTGACTGGGCGACCCAGGCGTCAAGATTCGCACCGTCGAGGCGTTTGACGGCAGTAAGCATGGCGACCAGGTCGTCACGAGTATCCTCGACGGTCATCACGTCGAGAAGGCTGGCAGATTGGTAGAGTGTCCTGTCATCCACGTCGCCTTCGTAGAGAGACGCGCGCCTGATGAGACAGGGAACGCAGCGGCCGCATTGTTGGCCCTCCCGCTTCCATTTCCCGCACGAGACCGTTTCCGAGGCAATGGCTTGGAAAAGCTGTACGCCATTCACCGATCGCACCATCTGGCCTTTTGTCCAGGTCGCATATGGATTGTCGATCGTAGCCGGAATGCCGACCACCCCAAAAATAGCCTGGACGCCGTCTAAGAAAAAAGGATGCGTCGTCCGCGTGCTGTGCGACCCGATCCGTCTCGGCGTAAGTGGTGCGTTCAGTGCAATCAGACCGTTTTCCGGGACTTGCAGCGGGATCGGCCGGCCGCCAACCAGCCTTGATTTCACGTCACAAACCAATGCAGCAATAGCTATGAAGAGAAAGCTTCGGGAGCGCATCGATATCTCCGACGTGCGCTCCGAGTTTGGCCAGGCATTGACCGATACGTGTTGAAGGGTCTGCGGCAAGCGTCCAACGATGCCGTTTTGGACCGATTTGTCGCCGGTGTAGGCATGAGATACCAGGATCGGGCGGGCGCTGTCCTCGACGAGGCGGAACGTAGCAATGGTGCTGTCCACACCGCCTGAGAACAGAGAAACGAGATCACCGGCAACAAGGTTTATCCGACTTTGATGCTGCCGGATGACTGAGGGAACGGGAGGAGCCTCTCCGCCGCCTTCAAAGTGAAAACGCCACTGATCGCCGCTCAGAAAACTGAGCAGACGCTGGAGCCGGGGTTTTACCGCATTCCACGGTCCTGGAGTTCTCAGCGGCAGGCAGATTTCGATATCCCTGCTCCAGCTGTCCGCGGCGTCCTCTCTCAGCACGAATGTGTCGGCCGCAGTGACGGCAAGCGCGATAGATACAAAATCCACCGCCGTCGCAGACGGCTGCACTCCGAAACGTAAAAAGAGGTCTTTGACCTGGTTTCCGATGGCGACGGCGCCTGCAATTGGGGCTGAACCGCCATAAAGGAGAA
>NZ_JAMYMJ010000080.1:0-16647 GCF_040318435.1 Mesorhizobium sp. M1143
GCCCGAGATTTTCGCCGCGCGATGCAACGGCGGCGCGCCCGATCGCGGCCATGCCCGACCAGCCGCGCGCGCCGTAAAATTGTCGGCCGCCGCCATTGCCTGGCCGGCCAGTTCGTGGGCCGATCGCCCTCTCGAAGGCCGGGTCTCGGGTCTCTGCCGGCGGGTCACTCATCCATGCGCCGCACCGGCACCGTGCGCCGCGCGCTTCCCCTCCCGGCTCATGCCGCCTGTGTCAGATATCGGATGCGATCTTTGCGCATGAGCTGGTCTGCAATCGAGGCCCGGAAGGCCGCAAGTCCGAAGCGGCTGAGGTCTTCGTTGAAGTCTTGCATCGCTGGCGACAGCACGATTGCATCGATTCCGGCGTCCGTCGCGCGCTCGAGCAGGCTGTCGCGGGCACCGTCACCGGCCGGATCGTTGTCGCGGATGACATAGAGCCGGCGCAGGGTTGGCGGGAACAGGATGGCGGCTAGATGGGCTGCCGAGAGTGCCGCAGCCATCGCCATATCGGGCAAGGCGCATCTGAGCGACAGCGTCGTCTCAATGCCCTCGCCTGCCGCCATGACGCTGCCGGGTGCACCGAAGCGGACGGCGTGACCCAGAAGGTCACCCATTGCGCGACGCGGCGTGTCGACGAGCGCCTTGCCGGTGCCGTCCGGTGCGAGCCAGGTGCGGTGCGCGCCGGTCAAATGTCCATCAAGGTCGGTGACAGCAGCGATCATTGCCGGCAAGGTCTCGGTCGGTCCATGATCGCCGGGCCGGTAGTAGCAGCGCGGATGGAACCGCAGCGATCCGGTGCCGGACAAAGTCGCAATGCCACGTCCACGCAAATAGGTTTCCACGAGGGTGCCGATAATGGGCTTCGACATGGCGACCAGTCGGCGAGCCGCTTCCGGAGATCCAATGGGGACCTGCGTGATCGGCGCGGCCGGTCGGGGTGGCATGGCATCTGGCATAGCGAGAAACAGGCGCGCCTCATTGGCGACGTCCCGGAAGTTGACCAGTCCGAGGGATTCGCGGATGACGTCGAGCAGGTCGCCATGCTCGCCGGTAGCGGCGTCGGTCCATTTGCCTGGCGGTCCCTTCGGGGATGGCTGCAGACGCACGAACGTCGAGCGGCCCGGCGCATTGCGGACGTCGCCGACGCTCCAATAGTTGCCCTGGCGACGGCCATTGGAGAGGTAGTGGCGGCACACCGCCTCGGCATGTTCGGCGAGGCGGTGTGCGAGGTCGGATGCAGCGTGACGCGGAATCATGCAGCCTCCCGCTCACTGACCCGCTCGATTGGGAAGCGGTCGAGCACGCGCTCCAGCACGGCGAGCCCGTTGGCGTCGATCGGCACGAACATCCTGAGCTTCCACGAAATGATCTCGTGGAAGAGACCGTAGGCGGTGAGGCGCTCCCGCATCATGTCGGTGAAGCCCGACAGTTCGATGCGCCACGCGCCCATGACGCGGCTGCGGCGAAGCTGGAGACCCTCGGCGAGATCAAGGATCGTCCGCCCGTCGATCAGCGCCGCGAGCGCCTGCTCGGGCGATAGCGATGCGACGCCTGTCACCGTGGCGTTGGCGGCCCAGGCCGGCGTGACAAGGCGACCAATTATGCGCTCGCCCTCGTCGGTCTGAAGTCGAAAAACGCGGGTCGACTCGTTTGGCAGACGCTTCCAGATCGGCAACAACAGGCCCGTCACCATGTGCAGCACGGCATCGGCAAACTCGGGAGTCTCGGCGACCTCCGCATTCCATGCTGCAGCGAAAGCTTCACGGTGGGCCTCGACCCAGCGGGTTTCGCCCATAGCCTTGAGCGGCATGTTCTGGCCTTCCATTGGCCGGATCAGGCGGACCCGCGGCTCGATCTCGCCGTCGTCGAGCATGATGCTGGTGGTTGGGATCTGCACGGCGGCGCGGCCAGATTGCTCGTTGATCAGTAGGATGGCGCGCAAATCGCGAAGGTGATGGAGCGCCGCATCGAGCATGACGGGCCGATTGCGCTTGCGCTGGGTGATCGTCAGCAGCCGCGTTTCGGCGCCGGTGCGCGGATGGGCGTAGATGACCTGCCGGTCGGTGATGACGAAGCTCTCGGCCCGCAGGGTCTCCAGCCCGGTGTCATAGGTGCCCGAGGCGATGGCGCCACCGATCCGAGCGGCCAGAAGCTGCTCGAAGGCGCCGAACAGCACGCCCTGCACTTCGATGGTCAGCGCCAACAGGCGATTGAGGAAGGTGGTGATCGGCGGCAACTCGTCCTTGATGCCGTTGTTGTCCATCAGCTTGAGACCGGTCGCCGCCTCGAAACGCTGGAGTGTGCAACCCTCGACCTTGCCGCGTACGATCAGGAGATAGAGCTGCCGCAAGGCATCGCCGGCATAGTGGCTTTCAAGATTGTCCTCTGGCCGGAACAGCCCTTGGCCACCGGTCTGGCGCTGGCCGCGCGTGATTGCGCCCAACGTGTCGAGACGGCGGGCGATCGTCGAGAGGAAGCGCTTTTCCGCCTTCACATTGGTCGAGATCGGCCGGAACAGCGGCGGCTGCGCCTGATTGGTCCGATGCGTGCGGCCCAGGCCCTGGATGGCGGTGTCGGCCTTCCACCCGGCTTCGAGCAGATAATGCACACGCAGCCGCGTGTTCCGTGCCAAGAGTTCGGCATGGTAGGAACGACCCGTCCCGCCGGCGTCGGAAAACACCAGAACGCGCTTCTGATCGTCCATGAAGGACTGCGCCTCGGCCAGATTTGCCGACCCTGCTCGGTGCTCGACGACCAGGCGGTCGCGCTTGCGCACGATGCGGCGCGAGCGGCCAGTGACTTCGGCGACGAGGTCCGCGCCGAAATGTTGGACGATCTGGTCGAGCGCGCCGGGGACAGGCGTCAAGCTGGCGAGTTTCGCGATCAGCTCGTCGCGCCGGGCGACCGCCTCGCGGCTCTCGACCGGCTGGCCATCGCGGTAGACCGGGCGCGACGACAGATTGCCCTCCGAATCCGTGAAGGGCTCGTAGAGCTGCACCGGGAAGGAATGAGCGAGGTAGTCGAGGACGTATTCGCGCGGCGTGATGTCGACGCGAACATCGTTCCATTCCTCGGTCGGCAACTCGGCCAGCCGCCGCTCCATGAGCGCCTCACCCGTCGAGACGATCTGGACAACGGCCGCATGGCCCTCCTCCAGATCGCCGGTGATGGATTTGATCAGGGTCGGTGTCTTCATGCTGGTCAACAAATGGCCGAAGAAGCGCTGCTTGGCGCTTTCAAAGGCGCTGCGCGCGGTCGACTTGGCCTGGGCATTGAGCGTGCCGGTGCTGCCGGTGATGTTGGCCGCCTGCATCGCAGCATCGAGATTGTTGTGGATGACGCCGAAGGCCCCAGCGTACGCGTCATAGATGCGGACCTGTTCGGGCGTCAGCTCATGCTCGAGCAGTTCGTATTCGACACCGTTGAAAGAGAGCGAGCGGGCGGTATAGAGGCCAAGTGCCCTGAGGTCGCGTGCCAGTACTTCCATCGCCGCCACGCCGCCAGCCTCGATCGCCTCGACGAACTCGGCGCGGGTCGAGAATGGAAAATGCTCGCCGCCCCAGAGGCCGAGCCGCTGGGCATAGGCGAGATTGTGCACGGTGGTGGCGCCAGTCGCCGACACATAGACGATGCGGGCATTCGGCAGGGCGTGCTGTAGCCTCAGGCCGGCACGGCCTTGCTGGGAGGGAGCGGCGTCGCCGCGTTCGCTCTTGCCGCCACCGGCATTTTGCATGGCGTGCGCCTCGTCGAAGATGATGACCCCATCGAAATCCGGACCCAACCATTCGACGATCTGCTTGACCCGCGAAAGCCTCTCGCCGCGATCGTCGGACCGCAGCGTGGCATAGGTGGTGAACAGGATGCCGTCCGCCAGCGTGATCGGCCTGCCCTGCGGGAAGCGGGAGAGCGGGGTGACCAGCAAGCGCTCCATGCCGAGCGCGGACCAGTCGCGCTGCGCATCCTCGATGAGCTTGTCTGACTTGGAGATCCAGACGGCCTTGCGACGGCCCTGCATCCAATTGTCTAGGATTACGGCGGCGGACTCGCGGCCCTTGCCTACACCGGTACCGTCGCCGATCATGAAGCCTTGCCGGAAGCGCACGGCCCGCGCCGCGTCATCTGCCGCCGCGCTAATTACGTCAAAGGTATCGTCGAGCGTCCAGGCGCCGGCGAGATACTCGGCGTGAGCATCGCCCGCATAGATGACGGTCTCGAGCTGCGCGTCCGAGAGCAGGTCAAGGACGTTCTTCGGCAGGCGCGGCCGATAACTCGGCTTGGGCGGCGCGACCGAGGCCATGGCCGCCGATTGCACGAGTTGGGTGGGGTGCGGCTGCGCGCCGGGAATGCGGATCGCCTGAAGCGCGTAGTCCTCGTAGATGGCGTCGCTGATGTGGCCGCCCTCGGCGGCCTTCCAGTCGAGCACCTGATAGGCGAGCTCAACGGCATCGGGATCAGTGAGCGGTGGCCGCGGTGTTATTCTTGCCGTGGGACCAAGATAGCCGCGCACTGTGCGGGGTGCGGCCGACGACGATGTGGGAGTTGCACCTGCGGGTATGGTGACCGGCAGCCGTGCCGGCACATGCTCGCCGACCCATGCGATCAGCGTCGCGGCATCCGGGGCAACGCCCTGATCTGCCGGGAACACGTCCGGATCGTCCGCCGGCACCCGGTCGATGACGGTGAGGCGTGTCGGAAAGGTCGTGCCATGCTTGGCGTAGGCCGAGCCGTCGATGGCGGCGGAGAAGACGATGCGGCCACGTTCCTGCAGGCGAGTAAAGGCGGCGGTCCAGGCCGGGTGGTCGGGCGCGAAGTTCGCACCGGTAATCGTCACCAGCCGCCCGCCGGGCGCAAGGCGCGCCAGGGCCGAGGCGATGTGCCGCCAGGCCGCGTCGGCCATGCGGCCCTCGACGTTGGCCATGACCGAAAAGGGCGGGTTCATCAGCACCACGCTGGGCACGGCGCCGGGATAGAGATGGTCGTCGATCTGGGCGGCGTCGAAGCGGCTGGCGCAGACGGCCGGAAAGAGGCCGGAGAGAAGTGCCGCGCGGGTTTCGGCAAGCTCGTTGAGAATGAGCGAGGCGCCGGCTATCTCGGCCAGGATGGCGAGCAGCCCGGTGCCGGCGGAAGGCTCCAGCACACGGTCGGCCGGCGTGATGGCAGCGGCCGTTGCGGCGACCATGCCGAGCGGAATCGGCGTCGAGAACTGCTGGAAGGTCTGTGCTTCTTCGGATCGGCGGGTATGCGTCGGCATGAGCCGGGCGATCTTCGACAATGCTGACAGCCGGAGAGCCGGAGACGCGGCCTTGCGGAACAACGCCTTTCCGTACTTGCGCAGGAAAAGGACCGTCGCAGCCTCGCAGGCATCGTAGGCCTGCTTCCAGTCCCAGGCGCCGGCGGCGTCGGAGGCGCCGAATGCGGCTTCCATCGCCGCGCGCAACTTTGGCGCGTCGATGCTGTCGCCGCGCTCGAGATGGGGAAGCAGAAGGCCGGCGGCGGCGAAGATAGCGCCGGCTGCACCGGTTTGGGGGAGCGGGAGCGGCGCGGCTGCGGGAACTGCCACAGCGGGCGAGATCATGTACATGGTGTGAACCTCGGGAGAGCGGGGACAGGATCGAGCCGCGCGGCGCTCTCTCTGGACCGTGCGGATTCAAAACCATCCCGGCTCGCCTCTCCCTCTCTGGCCTCCACCGAAGCCAAAATGAAACAAGCGCCCCGCCATGAGGTGGAGCGCTTGCCGGTATCAACCGATCTCGATCATATTCCGCCGTCAGGCCCCGACTTCTGTAGGAAACCATTGGCGCTGTCGGGATCGGGCGGCAGGTAGGCATCATAGGGATTGCCGTCGGCAAGATGAGCGAACGGCGTGAACTCGTAGTGAAGAAGAAAGGGCCGAGCGACCCGCGCCACTCCGCCGACGGTGCTATCCGGCGGCGACCGCGTGTGCGGCAGTCTCATGGGTGGCCGAGCCGTCCTCGTCATCACCGGCCAGGAATTCGGGGAGGTCAGCTTCCTCGCCCACATTCGGCCGGGCGGCGTCATTGCCGCGAAGGCGGAGCGGTTCGGGTAGCCAGCCACTATCGGCCAGGAGGCGCTCGGCCTCTTTGGCCATGTCGGCCTTCTTGAGATGGTCGATAAGCTGGGCGGCCTGGTCGCCGGCGCCTTCGCGCACGGCTTCGAGAATGCGGGACTTGGTGACGCGACCGAGATAGTTATCCACCGTCGGCCGCCAGCCGGCATCTACCATGTCAAGCCCGGTGGCACGGGACAACCGATCGGCTTCACGCCGGCGCTGATCGAGTCCATGCTGGGAAACGCCGCTGCCGTAGGGATTGGGTCGTTCGAACAAGGCGTTGATCCCATAGCTGACGCAATGCGCCAGCAGCGTCTGCCGGCTTGCTTCATCGAGTCCGTCGAGCCACGCCCATAGGGCCTCGTCGTCATCCAGTGGAATGTCGCTCTTCCATGCCTCATGGCGCTCATGGACGGCCTTGGCCGCAGGGCTGTCCTTGAGACCGACGTCCTGCCACGGCAAGTGGACATGTCGGACGAAGGCCTCGACGCAGCCGATGGCGGAACGCTGACCGAAGGTGTCGAGGACGAGCCGGTGCAAGAGCGCCGTGATGGCCACATGCTGGTTCTCGGCCAGTGCGTTGCGCAGCGCCAACGTGCGATGGGCAGTAAGTTCGATGACCAGGCGCTCGGGTAGCGGCTTGATGGTGTCGCCGTCATCCTCCTCAGGCTCGGACGCCTGCGCGCCGATGGTGATAATCGCGCGGGCCGAAGGATTGTGTCTGCTGTCTTCGTTCTCGGTGGCGCAACCTGGCTCGGCCGAGTGGCCGTCGACCGCCTGCATCGCTTCGTCCTCGGGGCGCACATGGGCCCGATCGACGACGAGATCGCCATCACGATCGATGCTGATGAACACACCGGCGCGGGCGATCTCGGCCCCATCGTAGTGCATCGGCCGGCTCTCGAAGGCCTCAAGCGCGGTCTCGATTTGACCGAGGCGCTGATCGACATCGTCGGGGAGTTCGTCGGATTCGCCATACTCGGCTTCCAGCCGGTCGTACTCCGCCCGCAGGGCTTCGCGTTCCGCCCGCTCCGCGTCGGTCAGACCGACGGGGGTGCCAGCGATTGCCCGCAGACCGTGATTGTACCCGTAGGGCAGATCGGCATCGACCACGATCCACTTCCAGCCCTCCGCCGCGATCTCGTCGGCGATCGACTTCAGCCTATCGCCGACCAAGCGGTCGAGCAGAGCGGGGTCCTGCAGCCAGCCGCCATTGTCGGCCTCGAACAGGTCGCGCAGCACCACGCCGCCGGCAGCGACATACGCGTCGACACCGACGAACAGCGCCCGGCGATCGCTTGCCCGCACAGTGGTCTCCGTCAGCAGGCGCCGGATCTGCTGCGGCTCCTTCGACCAGGAGTTTTCGAGCGCCTCCCAGACCTGCTCCTGACGGGCGTGATCGTCGGTCACGGTGAACGCCATGAGCTGCTCGAGCTTCATGCCATCCTGCTCGTAAATCTCCTGCAGCTTGGCCGAAACCCTGGCCAGCCTGAGGCGCTGCTGCACGAATGTTGCGGAGACGAAGAAGCGTGCGGCAATCTCCTCATGGCTCGCGCCCTGGTCATGAAGTGTCTGGAAGGCGCGAAACATGTCGAGCGGATGTAAATCTTCGCGCTGAAAATTCTCGGCCAGCGAGTCCTCCTCGATCGGGACCGCGCTGTGGGCGTCGCTTATGACGCAGGGAACTGGCTCGGTCTTGCTTATGCGCTTCTGCTTGACCAGCAGTTCCAGCGCGCGATAGCGGCGCCCGCCAGCCGGCACCTCAAACATGCCGGTCTCGTTGCCCTCGCCGTCCAACACTGGCCGGACGTTGAGGCTCTGGAGCAGGCCGCGCCGGGCGATCGACGCGGCGAGGTCCTCTATGGTTTCCCCGCGCTTGATGCGCCGGACATTGGACTGGCTCAGCATCAGCTTGTTGAAGGGGATGTCACGTGAAGCGTTGAGGGTGATCTTCTGCTTGGGCGTAGCCATGTGGACTATCTCCGCGACGGGCGGCCGAAACTCTCTCGTCCTCCAAACCCGTCAAAAAAGACGGGCGCAGCCCTCTCACTCTGAGGACTGAGCCGCACCGAAGATCCAGAGGTGGGGACAGGGCCGCAGACACGACTGCGCATCTGCGGCTTGCGGATTACAAGCTGAGATCTCACTCGCCGTCTCGGCCAGATTGGCCGGCATGGTCGAGTTGCGTTCGGCGTCGCGAAGGTTTCCGCCCCGGCGGACCGCCTCTGCCCAGACGGAAATCGGCAGGTCGGTGCCAAAGAGCATGTCCCGCTCGATGCCGATGCCGAAAGGCAGCCGGATCGACGTCATCTCGAGCGCGGTTGCGAGCCAATTCCTTCGCCGAGTTGATTTGAAGAGCTTCACCACCCGTACGTGTTCGGCGTCGCGATCGCGGCTATTGGCGAGCAGGCACGCGCAGTTCCTCGGTGAGAACGATCATGCCGCCCTCTTCTCGATTTCGACCTCATCGACGCTGGCGGGCCCTGCCCTGGTTCCGTTGTCGGGTTGCGGAAGGAAGGCGAGCAACCAGTCGGCTGCCTTGCTGGCTTGGGAGGCGGCACGCACGATGGCTCGGTTGTCTTCGCGCAGGACGTCGAGCCAGGAGGCCAGGTAATCGGCGTGGCGCACGGTCGGCGCAATACCTCGCGAGGCGCAGCAGAAGGCTGCGTTCATTTCGGCGACCAGTTCCTCGAAAGCATATCGCTTTGTGCCGAAGGCGCAGCCGAGGTCACGGCCGACGCGGGAGGGATGGCCGGTCGCATGGCCAAGCTCGTGCAGGGCGGTGCGGTGCCAGTCAATGGTCTCGAAATACGCCTGCGGAGGCGGCACCTGCACGTAGTCGTGCGCCGGCACATAATAGGCGCTATTGCCGCCGATGCGGAAATCGATCCCTGTCGCCTTGATCAGTGCCTCGACGGCCGGTTCGATCAGTCCGGGCTCTGGTGCGGGCGGAAACACCGCCAGATCGTCGGGCAGATTTTCGCATTGCGCGACGTTGAAGACGGTGAAGCGCTTCAGAAACTGTATGGCCCGTGCTGCCTCGCCGGTCTCCCGCGCGCGTTTCTTCTCGTCGTCAGGGATGAAGCGGTCAGAATAGACGACGGTGGTCCCGTGTTCGCCCTTGCGGACATGGCCGCCCAGCGATAGCGCCTGGCGGAAAGTCAGCCAGCCCTGGACGGGAAAGCCATGCTCGACGACCGCACCCCACAGGATCAGCACGTTGATCCCCGAATAGGCACGGCCAGAGGCGGCATTGGCCGGCATGGCGAGGGGTGCTTGCTCCGCCGCCGTGCCCCAGGGCACCCAGGGAAAGCGCCCAGCCTCCAGCTCGGCGATGATCTTGTTGGTGATGTCATCATAGAGGCTTGCCCGGTCGGCGCCGGCGCGAGCGTAATGTCTGGACATCTGGTTTCTCCGCGACGGGCGCCGGAGGCCTCTCCTCCAGCTCTCAACCCGTCACGGCAAACCGGTCCGTACTCTCGCTCTAGAGGCTAGCCCAGGCCTCGAAGGGGGACGCTCCCGGACTTGGGGCAAAGGCGGTCCGCGCCAATCAGTAGTGTCGCTGACCTATGGTTATTGCTGCCGGACTGCGTGCCGAATGCGGTCGGTAAGCGTTTGTGCGACGTCGAAATAACCTTCCCAGGCTTCGCGCACCTGAGCCCGCGCGGCGGCGGCGAAGACATCGAAGCCGTTGGCGTTTTTCGCAGGTGGGCAACTCATCCCAGCTGACAGGCACCGCGCACGACGCCCCCGCGCGTGCCCGAGTCGACCAGGGGCAGATTGCAGTGGAGCCCTGGCCGTTGCGCAGGTAATCGAGAAACATTCGGCCCTTGCGCTTCGCCTTGCTCATATTGGCGACGAAGCGCGACGGATCTGTACGGGCCAGCAGTTCGGCGAAGTCCTGGCAGAAGCTCTTGACCTCGTCCCAGTCTGCCTCCGGGAGGAGCAGGACGACCACATGAACGCCCTTGCCGCCGGACAGCAACGGCCACGACTGCAATCCAAGCGCTTCCAGAATGCTCCGAATGTCGAGGGCTGCCTGCTTGACGGCAGCAAAGCCCAAGCCCTGTCGGGGTCGATGTCGAAGATCATGCGGTGCGGCAGATCCGGCTGCTGGCGACGGCTTCCCCAGATGTGGAATTCGAGCACGTTCGTCTGGACGCCCGCGATCAGCCCAGCCAAGTCATCGACCACGAGATGCGGCTTTCCTTACCGGACACCTTCTCCAAGTGGCCATCATGGATGGCCCTGGGCACGCCTGGCAGGTTGTGCTTCTGAAAGAAGGTCTGCTGCAGGTCGCCGTGAGTATCGCGCACCAGCGACAGCGGCCGATCCTGAATGTGCGGCAGCATCTTCTCGGCGACCACTGCGTAGTAGGCGGCGAGCGTGGATTTGGTCACCTTGGTGCCTGGATACATGACCTTGTCCGGATGCGTCAGCTTGACGCCGACAGCAGCGGCGATCTCGTTGCCGGATCGAGATTGGCCGAGTCTCTGGGCCGTTTGCGCCTTTTGTTGAGAGTGCCGTCTACTCGGACATGAGGAACTCGGATACATGTCAATACGCTGCCTGGGATTCGGTTCCATGCCCAAGCACCGCGCCGGCGACCGTCGGCGCTCAAGGAAGAACGGCGCATAAGCCGCAGTCCTGCGCGCGGCCGCAACAGCGGACAATTGTCACGCGCAGGACGGAGGAAATTCGCCCCCCGCCGCGGGCGGTGAACAGGACAGCCGTAGGAGCGTCAGCATAGCGCCGGCCCCAGGACGGGACGCGGGACCGACTGTCCCCGTCCGCGGTGGTCCGCATGTTTTGGTTCGAAGCCCACCGGCTGAGATCGCGCAGTTCAGTTCTCGACAGTCCGACCGCTGATCCGCGATGATGCAAACAGGATTGAACCACACCAGAGCCGAGTTTGGCTGCAAGAAATCGATCTGGTCTTGCACCCTTTCGGCTTCTTCCTCAATTGCGTTGCAGCTTGTGAATTCCAAGCCTGACAGGCCCTCCCCTGTCACAACTCGTGCAGAAAGCGCTCGCTCGACCGAACTGAGAATGCGGCTTTTCCATTGCGCTCGATGAGGCGTTTTGCCGTTGCATGGTGCGAACATGATCTGCAACAAGCTCGCAACACATGCCACTCGCGAAATGTCGAGCGCCCATACAGGCCACCGTGAACGCTGCCAGGCGCTCTCAAGCGTCAACGCCGGTTGCTGTTTAGCTGGCGACGTCCCTTGGCACGCTTTCGGTCGGAGAAAAGCGAATATCCGCCGTCCTCCCGAAATCTGCAGCGACGCATGAGCCCCGGGCTTGACCCATTGCGTCGCCGAGATTTATTCCCTTGGGCGCCGGCATGGTGTGCCCCAGGAACCTCTTCCACAGTCGCTAGCCAATAGCGGGGCTCGAATTGATGCGGCTGAGCCCACAAATTGGTCGATCGCGCGGCCAATCGAAAGCCATGAAGAGAGGTGGAAACCCTGTAGTGCCGAAGTATCACGTTGAGGGGATGGATGGTGCTACGCAGACGGCCATACGGACAGTCAACGCCCATGTGGGCCGGTAAGCATCCGAATGCACTCTGCGCGCAAGTGAACCCCTTGCGCTAACGCTTCGACGCGCCATCAAAGCATTGACCATGTTGGGGGGCGATCGCACCGCTGATGGCCAGCGAAGGCCAACAAGTGGTCCGGCTACCCTTGGAGCCAATCCGCATTTCTGGCGATTTTTCCCTGGAGCAATCAGTGCATTGACATGAACTCGGCCGTTTTATTGTTCCTTGCTGAGTGCAGGTAATCGTGCCGGAACTCAGCAAGAAAGGCCAGTCCTTCCCAATCATGGATGGTCAATTGGCCATTCACAAGTGATGTAAGGTGCTTCTCCCGAAGAGACTTGAGCGTGCGGTTGATGTGGACTGCCGACAGCCCTGTCGCCTCGCCAAGGTCAGCTTGAGTCACACCAAAAGCGCAGGTTTGATCGGACGCAAGTCCGGCATCTTCCATACGTAGCATGATTTCACAGAGAAGGTGGGCCACTCGGCCAAGCGCTTGGCGCTTCCCGACATTGACCACCCATTCGCGAAAAATCGATGCATCAACCAGTGTCGTTCGCCAAAGATTTGCCGCCAGCCTGGGGTGGCGTTCGCAGAGCAGCCGGATAGCCGAGTGATCTATGAAGCCAACACTGCAAGCGCTCACCGTTCGAACGTCGCTATCCAACAGATCGAGGTGCAGGCTCAACAGATCGGGCATGTCGCCAGGCACATGATAAGCAGTGACCTGACGCTTCCCGTCTCCTGTTACCTTCGAGGTGCTGGCTAAGCCAGCCAGGACCATTATGCACCGGGACGGCTGGTCGCCTTCCCGGACCAAGTTCTGGTTTGCGCCAATCGCAACGATCCTTATTCTTACCGCGTCGAGAGCTTGACGCTCACCTGACGTGAGGGTGAAGGCACGATGGAACTTGGCGGTTAAGGGGCTTTGATAAAGCATGTCGGCTCTCCGTTTGGGCGGGAGCGCTATGGTCTCTCAGTCACCCGCGGCCAGCAGAACGCGAATGATGCCCGACCTTATATCATAAACACCGGACCGACTTAACCTGTGATAAGTCTGGCACTGCTTCCGATGGTCCTTTCCCCATCGGCAAACACAGGCTCAACAGGATTGGTGCTTACGAGGGAAGCGGCCCATCATCGGGCCTCGAGTTGCGCAGCTGCGGCAGCAGCTATAATAGATCGTTCTCAAATTCGAGGACTCACACCATGACCGACGCCCCCGACCACGCCGCTGAACTGGTAGAACTCACGGCGGATGTGGTATCCGCGTACGTCAGCAACAATCCCGTGCCGGTCGCGGGCTTGGCGGACCTGATAGCCTCAGTGCACGGGTCGCTGTCTGGGATTGGCCATCGCGTGGCTGCCGCGACCGAAGAACCAGTGCCTGCGGTAAATCCAAAAAGGTCAGTATTTCCCGATTACATCATCTGTCTTGAAGATGGTAAGCGGTTCAAAACCCTTCGGCGACATCTGCGCGTGGATTTCGGTCTCACTCCTGACGCGTATCGAACGAAGTGGAACTTGCCATCCACTTATCCGATGGTCGCTCCCAACTATGCGGCCTCACGGTCTGCCATGGCGAAGTCGATCGGTCTGGGTAGGAAGGCACCGCAGCCCACGGCAACTGCAACGGGCAAGGCAAGGCCGACGGCTAAGGCTAAAGCGTAGCTTCCGCGATCACACCATTACCACCGCGGCACCAATCGGCGATGTATGCATCGCGGCGGACCTGTCCGCTCTTGGCCGGTGCCCACCCAGGTTCCCCAACCCATGGCGCCGGCCATTTGTGGCCCACACCTCAGCTTCGTATTGCTGCCCAATCTTTTCTTGTTGTAGGCCGCTTACGACGTTAATCTCCGCTTGGCCTGATTGCTGGGAGGCAACGCCATGGCTGACATAATTCCAATTCGCAAAGCACGCCCTTGTGTCGAAGTTGGCAAACCCTGTGGCGAGTGGTTTGTCCGCGTGATCGAGGAAGACCAGGAACTCACCCGATCATTCAAGCTCGAATCCTATGCCGTGGCCTTTGCAGAAGGCCAAAGGTCGCGTCTGCATCTCAACACGTTTTCGCGGCTGTAGAGCAAGCCTATGCAGAGGTCCGCAGGGTTACTGGCGAATTTGGGCGATAGCATCGAAGCCATCGCCGGCCACATTGCGACCATGGAAACGCGACAACTGCACCAATAGCTCAAGTCGTTGCCATCGAGATCGGAAATCGCCAGCGCGGAAATGGTGATGGGCATCCTCGTCTATCGAGAGGTTGAACTGCGCCGCCGGCGGGGGACGGGCGGCAACGTGCTGCCCTTCCCCGGTCTCGGGACTCCACTTATCCAGCACTAGGCAGCGACGCCGGACCTGTAAGAGGCCATCGGATAGCGCATCCCTGTCGGTGATTGTTCACGTTCTTGAGCAGCACTTCATGCGGATCCTGCACGGCCTGGTGATTGTCGCAGATCGGCGACAATCGGGCCGACGATTGCCTTGTGCAGCCGTTCCGCCTCGATCTTGAAGCGGGCGAGCTGTTCCTGCGAAACGTGTTGTGAGGGGTTTTCGTCTTGACCATGGTAGCGAACTCCGTTGAGGGGATCGCCGCAAACGGTTCTTGCACAAAAAAGCCCGTCGCGGTGAGCGACAGGCTATTATGACATCAGGGATTAGAACTTGTAGGCGATGCCGAAGCGAACCTCGTTGGTCTTCAGATCAACGTCGGCATTGACCAGACCACCAAAGGATTCTGTACCGAAGTCGGTATAGCGATACTCGCCTCGCAGCAGCAGATTGTCGGTCATGGCATAATCCAAGCCCACGCCTATCGTCCATCCTGTGAATGTATCTCCGAACGAAGGTCCGCCTCCATTATTACTTATGTCGACATCGCCAAACGCAACGCCACCCGCAATATAAGGAAGAAAGCGATCAACGGCATATCCTAGGCGCAGTCTTGCCGCCGCACTCCAGTTGAGTTCTTCGGTGGCGATGCCGCCCGGGATCGGGATACCAGGAGCGCTGAAGACTTGGCCGCTGCCATCAACATTCGCATATACGACGTCCAGCTCCGCGCCAATCACAATGTTATTGGACATCTGATAGTTGTAACCGGCGTAGACGCCACCAAGGAACCCGTCGGGATCTGTGTCGACAAAGCCCGGCCCACCGATTTCGTCTATGTTGCCATTCCCCCAAGCATAGCCTGCCTGTAGGCCGACATACCCACCCGTCCAGCTAAAGACCGGCGCGGCTTCTGCAACGATGGCATCGGCAGCATACGCCGACGAAGCCAGCAGAGACAACGACAGACCAAGAAGCAGCTTCTTCATAGGTGATCTCCTGTAACTAACCTTTTTGGTAGCAGAGCGCGCCGATTGATGCAGTTGTTTTTCTGCCACAGTTGGCCGAATTCAAATCGGCCGCCCGCACTTACATGAGAACCTTATGCCAACTCGCTGGTGGCGATCGGATCGCCCCTCGCCACAGTGGGCAACTGCTCGGCCACCCAAACTGTCCGGAACCTTCAGGCCGGGAACACTCATTCCGGTATCCCAAATTTAACATCGAGGAGGGTACGATAAAGGCTGTCGACCTCCTTGTCGTCGAACGCCTCGGTCAGCTCGCTTTCCGCAATCCCCTCAGCCTCTGCGTCGGCGATTAGGCGCTTTGCGAGCTGCTCGATCTCCGCTCGCTCTTTCGGCGCACCGGCGTCGGATAGATCGTGTTTTTTTATCCATTGGTTCAAAAATAGGACGGCCGGCTTGCTCATTCGGAAACACCTGGGGCAAAGTGCACGACGGCATCGACCAGCGTCCGATATAGGATATCAACCTCTTCGTCGATCTCTTCGCGCTCGATCGTCAAGGCTTTAGCGTCGGCATACAATTTGTGTATGTACTCACTTACCGAAACGGCGTCGGTTTTAGCCGTTTCGGGGAAATTGTTGCCGATCCAGCGATCGAGAAAGTTGACGCCGCGTGTGCTCATGAAGCCTAAGCTCGATCCAGCGCTTAGGTTCCAGCAGGGCGCTCGACGGCAGCTTCGTCGACCTCGGCTTCCATTTCGTCGTTGACAGTCTTGGTCTTGCCGAAGGCGGCCACCGGCTCACCGTCAAAGCCCTGCAGCCACGCGTCGGCATGCTCTCCCCAGTAGGCTGGCACCGCACGTCTCCTTGCCATCCTTGCTCGCTTGGGCGTACATCCAGGCGTAGGTGGCGCGCTCCTGATCTTTCCTAGCCACGGCCATCTGTGTCATCCTCTCGGAAGTCCTGCAGTGAGGCGTGGCGCAGGTCATCCTCGCCGCGCAGGTGCTTTACGCGGCCGATCAGCCCCGGCTTGACCCATTGCGTCGCAGGCCGCTTCATGACGCCCTTGGGCGCCGTGCCTGGGTGCTCTTGGACGCGTTTCCATAGCCTCTCGCGCATTTCCCGGTTCAAGGTGACGAACGCGCTGCCGACATAGCGCCCTGTGCCCCGCTCGGCCATGAGAGCGAAAGCCGGCTTGCCCGCTTCACGCTCGACGCCGAGCAGATCGAACTCGTCGATCGCATAGCACTTGGCCTTCAGCCAGTTGGCTGACGGACCGCTTCGGTATTTGCTGTCCTTCCGCTTCGACACCATGCCTTCAAGTCCGGCTTGGTCGAGCAAGTGAAGGATCGCCTTGGCTTCGCCGGGCAGAGGCTCGCTGAACTGAATACGCCGCCCGGGCTTGATCATGCTGGCCAGGATCTCGCGCCGCACCTCAAGCGCCATGTCGCGCAGATCGTGCCCATTGAGGTGCAATAGATCGAAGGCGACGAAATAGAGGTCTTGCTGTCGGCGGGTGATCGCTTTGCGCAGATCGCCGAAGTCCGAAAGGCCAGCTTCGTTCAAGACGATGATCTCACCGTCGACAATCGCGCTTTCGGCACCAAGGCGCTTGGCCTCTCTCACCAGGTCGCGATATTTCGCAGTCCAGTCGTGGCCGTTGCGCGTATAAATGCGTGTGCCGTCTTCATCGATGATCATCTGCGATCGGTAGCCGTCGAACTTGACCTCGTGGGTCCA
>NZ_JAMYMJ010000081.1:0-16137 GCF_040318435.1 Mesorhizobium sp. M1143
GGCCGGCAAGATATGGAAGCAGACACGATAGCCGATCAGCTCGGCGAGATCGTGAAGTCCACAGCAGACAAGACCGAGCATGCCGTGCGCGAACGTATTTCCGATACGCCTCAGCGTCAAACCTAGCCTGATGGTCCTGGATCAGCGATAGACGGTTCCAGAAGGCGTGCATAATAGTCGCGCTGATCGCTGCGCGTGGAGCTCGATCATGCCCTTCAAAGCACGTGGAAGATGGGCGGACGGGGACTTAATTCCTGACCACCTTGCAACCTGTCAGATTTTCCGACTGGCCAGCAATCTTGTCAGCCAGTCAGGATCCATTTCGGGAACAGAGGACAAAAGCCGTTCGGTGTAAGCGGCATGCGGAGGTGTGAGAACCACGCTCTTCAATCCCTGCTCGACGACTTTGCCGCCGTGCATGACGACAATCTCGTCTGCTATCGCGCGCACCGTGGCAATGTCATGGGTAATGAAGATGTAGCTCATCCCGAGTTCACGCTGTAGGCGCATCAGAAGCTTGAGGATCTCCTCCTGCACAATTTGGTCGAGCGCGGATGTGATCTCGTCGCAGATGATAAGCTCCGGTTCGGCAGCCAATGCCCGCGCAATGCAGACGCGTTGTTTTTGGCCACCTGATAGCTCGCCAGGTAGACGTTCCAGAAAATCCTCGCTCATCTCGACCAGGTGCATAAGTTCGCTTATCCGGCGATCTCTCTGCGCGCCTTTGAGGCCGAGGTAGAATTCGAGTGGCCGCTCTAAGACTTCTTCGACCGTTTGGCGCGGATTAAGGGCGTTGTCGGGCATTTGATAAATCATCTGGACGCGACGCAGGACCTCCTTGGGCCGCGCCTTCAGGCTCTTGGAAAGGAGCTGGCCTGCGAAAGAAATCGAACCCGAACTTGGCGGCAAGAGTCCGGTAACGACTCGAGCGAGCGTCGATTTCCCAGAACCGGATTCGCCGACCACAGCGACTGTTCTTCCGCGCGGAACCTTGATGGAGACATCCTGGAGCACCTTGACCCCTCCGGCATAAGCCGCGGTGACGTTGTCTATCGTCAAGAGATAGTCATCGGCTGGAACTTCGGGCTTGGCGAGCTTGCGGACTGCCCAGAGCGTCCTCGTATATTCCTGGCTGGGGGAGGCCAGCATCTGGCGTGTGTCAGCCACCTCCACGGTAACTCCGTGTCGCAGAACCATGATGCGATCCGCCATTTGCGCCACCACCGCCAGGTCATGCGTTACGTAGATTGCAGCAGTACTGAATTCCTCAACGATGTTGCGAATGGAGGCAAGGACTTCAACCTGCGTGGTCACATCGAGCGCCGTTGTTGGCTCGTCGAATATTATGAGGTCCGGTCGACAAGCCATTGCCATCGCTGTCATGGCCCGTTGCAACTGCCCGCCTGAGACCTGATGAGGATAGCGAAAGCCTATGCTCTCGGGTACTGGGAGCTGAAGACGCCGATAAAGATCCACGGCGCTCCGGTTCGCCTCTTCCCGGCTGACGATTCGATGCGCCACCGCGGTTTCGATGGTTTGTTCCAAAAGTCGATGTGCCGGATTGAAGGAGGCCGCCGCGCTTTGCGCGACATAGGCAATGCGGGAGCCCCGGAGACGACGGCGCCCCTTTTCATTGACTGCCAGGAGATCAATCCCGTCGAACAGGACCGAGCCCTGTGTGATCCGGCAGCCCGGTTTGGCATAGCCCATTGCGGCAAGGCCAATGGTGGACTTGCCGGCGCCTGACTCGCCGATTAGGCCAAGAACCTCCCCCCGCTTCAGCGTAAGATCGATCCCGCGGACGATGGGATGCCACTGTTCGTCCGAGGATCCCTCCACATGCAGATTGCGGATTTGCAGTAGATCCTTTCCTTTTTCGCGTGAGCCTGGATCGCTACTTTTCATCCCGCAACCCGCTTGTTGCGTGCAGGTACCAGTCCACAACGAAATTTACGGATACGGTAAGAAGAGCTATCGCGCCGGCCGGAAGCAGCGGCGTGACATCGCCGTAAGTGATCAGGGTTGCGTTCTCGCGCACCATTGATCCCCAATCGGCCGTCGGCGGCTGAATACCGACTCCGAGGAACGACAGCGCCGCGACTGTCAGGAACACGAAGCAGAATCGCAAGCCGAACTCGGCGACCAGTGGAGGCATGACATTGGGAAGGATTTCATTGGCGATAATCCATCTCGGTCCCTCGCCGCGCAATCGCGCCACCTCGACATATTCCATCACGGCCACGTTAAGCCCAACGGCGCGAGAAAGCCGAAAGACACGGGTGGAATCGAGAAGCGCAATGATAACAATCAGGCTGGTGATCGACGAGCCGAAGATCGACAGAAGCACCAGCGCGAAGATCAGACTCGGGATCGACATCAGCACGTCCACCGCACGCGACAAGATCTGGTCGAGCCACCCCCTATACAATGCGGCAAGGAGGCCGAGCGACACGCCTACCGCGAAGGAGAGCAATGTAGTCGCGACCGCGATAGCGATGGTGTTGCGCGCACCGTAGATCAAGCGGGTGAGCATGTCGCGGCCGAGCTGGTCGGTTCCCAATTCGAATTCCTGATTCCACGGCGCGAAGGCTTCGCTGAAGACCTGCGTCTCGCCATATGGGGCTATCCAGTGCGCGAAGACCGCAACAAGGACGTAGCCAACGATCACCACGATGCCGAACCATGCACTAAGCGGTGCCTTCTTCAGCGCTGTTGTCGCCCGGCTGGCACGCGAGCGCCTCAGCCTCTGAACCGCCGCGATAGATTGGGATCTGGTCATCGTGGGTGCAAGAGCCTGGGGTTGGTGGCGATGGAAATAATGTCGGCCAGCAGGTTGAGAAGGATGTAGGTCGCGGCGAAAATCAGGGCACAGGCCTGGACAACCGGAACATCCCTGGATTTTACCGCATCAACCATCAGTTGGCCGATCCCGGGATAGACGAAAACGACCTCGACCACGACCACTCCGACGATGAGATATGCCATATTGAACGCCACGACAGTGACGATGGGAGCCCAGGCATTGGGCAGGGCATGCCTCAGCACGATCACCATCGGGGACATTCCCTTGAGGCGCGCCATATCGATGTAGGGGCTTGCGAGCATGTTGATGATGGCCGCTCGGGTCATGCGCATCATGTGGGCCACGATCACGAGTGTAAGGGTGATTGCCGGCAGCGCCACTTTCCAGAGGTGCTCCCAAAATGGGGTCTGATCGTTCACATTCGACAATGTCGGAAATTTGGGAACCGCATTGAGTGCCCAGGTCAGTGAGATACTGAGCCAATGGGGCAGGGATTGAGCGAAATCGGATGCAATGAACGTGTCGCGCGAGATCACCAGGTAGGCGAGCATATAGGCGACGAAAAACTCCGGGAACGAAATAGTTGTCAGTGTCACGGCATTCACCAGCCGGTCGAACCAGCCGTTGCGGTACAGCGCGGCGAGAATGCCAAGCCCAAGCGCCAGCGGAACCGCTATCAGCGCGGTCACCGCTGCAAGAAACATCGTATTGTAGAGGCGTGGCGCGATGATCTCGGCCACGGTACGCCGATATCCGGTGCGGCTCGCGAACGAAGAGCCGAAGTCGCCGTGAAGCATTTGCGCGACCCAGACGAAATAGCGCTCGACAGGCGGACGATCGATGCCGATTTCCCGCTGAAAGGCGGCGACCGTTTCGGGCGTCGCCGACTGCCCGAGCGTGGCCTTGGCGAAGTCGCCCGGAAGCATCGCGATGGCAGAGAAGATGATGATGGACACGATGAACAAAGTGACCAGGCCGAGGCCAAGGCGCTGCAGAACCGTTCTTGCGACGGGGTTCATGTGAGTGCCGTCTCCCTTTGGGCGGCAGTCCTGCACTCGGAGCAAGCCGACCGGAGCCTCACAACCATCGTGGCCCCGGCCGCCTTTTCATGCCGTGGCGATCCACCAGCGTTCGGCCATTTTCAGTCCATCGTTCTCCCAGTTGGGCGCCACTTCGCCATGTGCGAGCTTTTTGGATTGGGCGCTGACGAAATTGTTGAAGACCAGCACGATGCTGCCGCCATCGTCGTGGGTTAGTTGCTGCATCTCGGCATACATTCCCGCTCGCTTGGCCTCGTCCGTCTCGGCCCGCGCCTTAACAAGCAATTCGTTGAAATGGGGATTTTTCCAGAACGACTCATTCCAGCTGGAGTCCGCGGCGAAGGCTTGCGTGAACATCCAGTCGGCCGTCGCTCGACCGCTCCAATAGGATGCGCACCAGGGTTTCTTGAGCCAGATATTGTCCCAATAAGCGTCCTCGGCCTCCCGCACGACATTGACGTCGATGCCGCATTGGGCTGCCGTCTCGCGAATGAGCGAAGCCGCATCCACCGCGCCTGCAAAAGCGGCATCGGCGACCGAGAGATCCACCTTCAGGTTCTCCATTCCGGCCTTTTTCAGGTAGTGCTTGGCTTTTTCCGGATCGAAGTTGTGTTGCGGTTGCGGATCCTTGGCGAATTTGATCGCTGGCGCGATCGGGTTGTCGTTAGCCACGGTGGCGTGGCCGAGAAAGATCTTGTCGACGATTTCTTGGCGATTGATCGCCCATTTCAATGCCGTTCGCACGTCTGGATTATCAAACGGCGCCATCGCGGCATTCATCGGCAAGGTATAATGTCCGTAGCCGGTGACCTCGACGATTTCCACCTTCGGATTGCGTTTCAACATGCCGAGGGTCTTGAGGTCGGCGCGGCCGATATAGTCCACCTCGCCCGTCGACAAGGCCGCCATGCGAGCGGCAAGATCAGTGATGGCGATGAATTCCACCTCGTCGAGATAGGGCTTGCCGTTTTTGAAGTAGTTTGGATTGCGCTTGAGTTTCGCCGAAACGCCGGGCTGGAAATTCTCAAGGAGGAAAGCGCCGGTGCGAACCCCTGAAGCCCAGTCCGCCTTGCCGTCCTTGGCTGGCATGATGACCAGATGGTAGTCACTCATGATGTAAGGGAAATCGGCGTTGCCGCTCTTGAGCGTGAAGACCACCGTTTCCGGGCCGTCGGCCTTGATCCCGGCGACGGACTCCAACAGCGACTTCGCCGCCGATTTTGTGTCCTTGCCCATGTGATATTGCAATGACGTCACGACGTCATCCGCCGTCACAGTCTTGCCGTTGTGGAAGGTTGCGCCTTTGCGCAGCTTGAAGGCCCAGGTCTTGGCCCCATCCGAAGATTCGAAGCTCTCGGCGAGGTCCGGTTGGACATTGCCTTTGGCGTCGACCTCAGTGAGGCTGTTGGATAGCGAGCCCGAAAACGCGGTTTGTGTGAACGTATCGGGGTAGCCGGCCGGATCGATTGAATCCGTCGTCGCGCCATGAGCCATGCCGAGCTTGGCGAAGCCGCCGTGCATCGGTTCGGCACGCGCCCTGGCGACGAAGAGCGTGTCGGCGGCGGCGACCGTCAGGCCTGCGGCTATCCCAAGATGAATGAAGTCGCGGCGGGAAACTTTGCTGCCACCGACCAGGCTTTGCGCGAGACCAAGCTTGTATTCAGATTCTGACATTTGACTCTCCCATTGCGGAGTTCTCCGCGTTATTTTTTTCAAGCACCTGCGAACAAATCTGCTAGTTGGCTTCGGCCATCTTTCTTCGAATTTTTCCAATCCCAATCGGCTTTTGGGCCAATCAGGCCGTCACATAGATGCTGCCGGCTTCGACGGTGACTGGAAATGTGCGAGCGCGAATGGACGGATCGACCAAGGCTTCACCTGACTTGATGTCGAATTCCCAGCCATGCCAGGCGCATCGAACGATCTCGTTTTCGCGATGATAGATGAATTGCGCTTGTTCAACGGGCGCGGTTGTCCCGCATTGCGGTCCCTCGCAAAGTGGAGCGCCGCGGTGCGGACAGACATTCAGCAGCGCGTGGAATGAATCTCCGATGCGGAAAATCCCGACCGAAAGGCTGCGGATCTTGGCGATAAACGGAGATCCTGTTTCGATCTCGTGGACGCGGCAGATATATGTCTTCTCGGGCATCGTATGGTTCCTCAGGCAGCATTCGCGGCTTGCGCACGGGGGATGCGTTTGTAGACTTCCAACGCATTCAGTCCCATGATCTTGCTCTTCCAGGCAGGAGGGATTTGCAGCGTGTTGGCATCGTCGTAATCCCAGTGCGGATAGTCCGACGCAAACATCAGCGTGTTTTCCCCGTCCATCGCTTCGAGCGTGGACCAGAGATGTTGGATGTTTGCAGGTTGCTCCAGCGGCTGCGTGGAAAAGCGGATGTTGCGCCGGCAATATTCCGATGGCAGCATCTTCAGCCATGGCGTCTCTTTACGCAGCGCTTTGTAGTCGGCATCCAGGCGCCACAGGACCGACGGAACCCAGGCGACACCGCACTCGATGATCACGAAGTAGAGGTCCGGCCACTTCTCGAAGACGCCATGGGCGATCATGCTTGCCACGTGCGACATCGCGGACATGTGCAAAATGGCATGCGTTTCCCAGAAGAATGTCGTGGGCGCAGGCGCAATGGCAGTTGAATTCACGCCGCCATGCCCGCCCAGATGTATGGCGAACGGCAACCCTACTTCAGCGCAAGCTTCGTAGATCGGATGGTAGAACGGGTCTCCATACGGCTTGACGGACCCTTGGGAAGCGAGAACCTGGACCATACGCGGATAACTGCCCAGACGGCGTATCTCGGCGGCAGCGAGCTTCGGATCCTGTGGTGCGATGATGATCGAACCCATGAAACGATCGTCTTTCGGCAGCCATTGGTTGATCTGATAGTCATTGTAGGCGCTGACCAGGGCGCTGGCATAGTAAGGATTGGCGAGGGTCGACGCCTCGATCGGCTCATCGCCGGTGAGGATCGCCACGTCGACTTTGTACTTGTCGAGGTGCTTCTCTTTCATGATGAGATAATTGTCGGCTTCCGTCTTCGGACGGACGTCCTTGCGGGAGAAGTCCTGCGGATGAAACCAGGGGCGATGGCCATGCGGAAATGCGCCGACTGGACCTGTTTTCTCGCCCTCGGTGAACATGTCTTTCCACAAGCCGGAAAGGTATGGCGTCAACACGGTGGCGCTTGACCAGTAATTGTGACAGTCGCAATCAACTATGAACACTTTGTTCCGCTCCGTGGCCCGTCCCGGCGGTGCGCCGGCCGATGATCTGGTGCAGCTTCCCCCTTGAGTATTGTTTGATCAAGCTTATGGTAGGCAGGAACATGATCGAATTTTTCGATCGGGATTTCCATGCAGCTTGATCACATCGAAACCTTTCTCGACATCATCGAATCGAGAAATTTCAATCGCACCGCAGATCGGTTGGGCTTAACCCAATCGACAATCAGCACCCGCATCAAGAACCTGGAGAGCGCAATCGGATCTGAACTGTTCCAACGCGGACGCGCCGGGGCAGAGCCGACTGCCGCAGGGCGCCGGTTCGAAGCCTACGCAAGATCTCTGGTATCCACTTGGTCGCAGGCTCGCCACGATGTCCGGGCCTTCAACCGTTTCGAAGGCACCTTGCGCGTTGCCGCCCAAGTGGGCATGACCCGCTCAGTCCTGCCCGGGTGGGTCGAAACCCTGTGCCAAGCACTTCCGAAGTCCTCAATCCATGTCGAGTCGGATTATTCGAACCAGATGGTCAGCGACCTCAGCATGGGAAACCTGGATATCGCGGTGCTTTATGCCCCCCGCTACTTGCCTGAGATCGCATACGAGCACCTGATGGTCGAGGAATATTTAATGGTTTCGACTGCCGCCAGAAACCTGTCGGACGTCGATCCCGACACCTACATCCGCCCAGGCTACACCGTCGTGCTGGAGAAAACGCACGCAGAGATGCTGGCTCAATTGGCGATCTGCCGACTTTCGACCGGATCGGAAGCTCTGGCGGAGATCATGCTCCGGCGAACGGGCGGCACTTGCTACATGCGCAGCGATGATGCGCGCAGGTTTACCGGTGAGATTCCATCGTTCCTGGTCGAAGGAGCGCCGACCTTGCACCAGCCAGTCCATACGGCGATACTGGCACGCCGCAAACACGAACCGATCATTCGCAAAGGCATCCGTGCTCTCCATCTCGCTGTTATGTCGCTGGAGGTTTAATCGATATTCCCGATCATAACGCTGGGATAATATTGCTGTTCAGCGGGGTAAGAACTGGCATGTTCGCTCGACCTAACGCCGAGCCGCACGATGAATGCATACGCCTCCATCCAAGCCTCAGATGTCGTGCCCACCATGCGTCAGCGGCGATGGGCACAAAAGACGCGAGATATAGTGCTCTGCCGTCGCGTGATAGACGAGACGCACGATGTGAAAACATTTGTTCTCACATCTGCCGCTGGTCGGATGTTCTGCTTCAGCGCGGGCCAGTATGTTCTCGTGCACCTCAGGATCAACGGCGCCACAATAACGCGCGCCTACTCGGTATCGTCACCGCCGACGCGACCGCTTGATCTTCAGATCACCGTGAAGCGAACGCAGGGCGGGCTCACTTCCAACTGGATCCATGACCATTTGACGCCGGGCAGCGAGATCGAGATCGAAGGGCCGCTCGGTTCGTTCAATCTGGATAAATTGCCGTCGGAGAAACCTGTTTTCCTTTCGGGCGGGAGCGGCGTGACTCCGACCATGTCAATGCTGCGTGCGCTTACAGACCGCGCAGACGACAGGGAGATCCGCTTCATTCACAGCGCGAAAACCCCAGGCGACATCATCTTCCGAGCGGAACTGGAAGCACTTGCCGCTCGCTTTCCCAATGTTCAAGTGACTTTGGTTTGCGGCCAGGGAGGTCCCGCTTGGACGGGTTCAACCGGCCGAATTGATGGTCGGATGCTGCTGAGCCTGGTTCCCGATCTTCACAAGCGCACCGTTTTTGCCTGTGGGCCCGAAGGATACATGAAGACGGCACGCGCCTGCCTTGATGCAATAGGCTTCCCGCCGGCGCAGTATCACGAGGAGAGTTTCGGAGGCAGCAATGGTTCTCGGTCGGAATTGGGCTTGGCGATTTCGTCTTCGGTCCGTTTTGTCCGCTCGGGTGTGGAGCATCGCTGCGCGCCCGGAGAGACCCTGCTGGACGCGGCGCGGAACTGTGGCATCTACATCCCAACCGCCTGCCAGCAGGGCGTTTGCGGAACGTGCCGAATAGCCAAACTATCCGGCGAGGTTACCATGGACGATTTGGGCGGACTGAATGCTAAAGAGAAATCTGCCGGCTATGTCCTGGCATGTTGCAGCCGCCCGCGAGGGACGGTTTTGCTCGATGCTTAGCTCGGCGTTGTTGACTGTTGGAAGATTCCGTCGGCGCACGCATCGGCGTCAGGGTCTAACCCAACGGCTCGACGCTCGAAGCTGTCAGTCCGTTATCGGCCCCCAAATGAGACGTTGGAAGCATTGAGGGCAGGGGACAGTTCGTGGCGCAAACGAGATAGCAGCTCCGAGTAGTCATCGCTGTTCGCGAAACGGTCGATTTCTGGACATCGCAATGTCGGGTATGGACTAACGCGCTATCTCGGCTCGAGGACCCATTCAGGTACGCGCCTGACATTAGGTATTGAGCATAGATCCGTGCGTCCCGGAAAGCGGACGCGGCACGATCCGGGTTAGGCGAGTAAGATAATACGCTCGATGACGGCGGCGCGCGCGGGAACGTCGCAACCAAGGATGAAGCTGTTGCTGGAGTCGAGCGGGCATTCACGCGGCCATGCCGGAGCAGATCGGCGCTACGACGGCCCAGCAGCCTTTGTCGCGGGGGGTTGTGTGCGTCAAGTTCTGCAAAATGGGGCAACCATGATGCTGGTCCTGCGGCTTGGCGCAGAGCGACCAGCGATCGCCATTTCCGATGCCAGCGCCTAAGCCTTTTATGAGACCTAAGCGCAGCTTGCCGGCCGCAGCATGGTCCCAATTTGGGACGAATAGTTTGGCACCCATATTGCACCCACATCTTTCGCCGGCTGATCCCCGGTCCTGATCGCGTACTCTGATCAGGTGTAAGGCTCGCCGGGCTCGAGGTTGTTGGGGTCTTCGCCCGGCGAGTTGTCTGCCAATGCGCAGTCACAGCCACATGGTGACGCCATACTCCGAAATGCCGCAAGCATTCCGCGGTTGTGCATCGCCCGACCAAGGTCGATCGGTATGGGGACTTCAGTCGCGCTAAAGGGGGATACGGTCTGCGACTCCGGATTTTTTGCTAGATTTCAGAGGGTTACAAAGCGCTTCGCAGTCGTCAGTCGCTCATTGCAACAAGCATTTATCTAAAGTTCATTCAGTCGAATTAGGAAACTCTTATAAGCCGCTCTATAACGAATCGGCGAGGTGGCTATTCGCCTGAGGAGGTACCATGACATCCCGAAAAACCCTTTTGGCGGCGCTTGCCGCGCTTGCGCTAGTGACCGCTCCTGCTTTCGCTGGTGCGGGTGGAAACGGTGGTGGTCACGGCAATGGTGGTGGTCACGGCAATGGCGGTGGTCACGGTAATGGCGGTGGTCACGGCAATAGCGGCAAGTCCGGCAACAGCGTCGGGAAGTCCGGCAACAGCGCTTCGCACGGCAAGTCGGCATCGGCTCACGCCGGAAAGAAGGCCTCGACCGACGACCAGGTCGCCGTCGACGACATTGAGGTCGCCGCGACGCCTAAGGACAAGAACATTCACGCCAAGCTTGGCCGGCTGAACTCGCTGCAGCGCAACATCAACGCCTATATGAACTCCAAGAGCAAGAAATTCGCCGGCATTCAGGCTTATGTGACAGGGTCGGCGGCCGCCAAGGGCGCCCAAGCCGCGGTAGATGCCGCCCAAGCCGAAGTCGACGCGTTGAACGCCAAATTGAACGACCCGAATACTCCGGCCGACCAAGTCCCGACCCAGGAGCAGATCGATGCAGCGCAGGCGGCGCTCGATGCCGCCAATATAACGGCTGCCGATGCTGCTGCCGCCGTCCCATCGCTGGATGACGCGCTCGCCGATATGGCCAACAAGCCGGTAGACGCCGAGGTCACCGAATGGGCCAACGGCGTGCTTGCCGAGAAGATCGACGAGATGGCTGCCAAACAGACTCCCGCGGCAACGCCGTAAGACCGGTCACCGCTGAAACGACCCTAGTCGAACGTGCAAGCCGCCGGGTCACACCCCCGGCGGCAGGGAGACGACGAGCTTGCCACCTTTTCTCCTCTTTGAGGGCGACCCCTAAACAAGCGGAGTCGCTACCGACGCTTAGGAACAAAAGTGCCGAAATACCGTGTTGAGGAGATCGCAGCCGATGCCGTGACGGCCACCCACACCGTCAACGCGAAAACTCCGATCAGGGCGGCGCGCGAAGCGGCGGAACGCGAGGTCATTCTACGCCCGGCCACATCTTCGAATACAGCTCAGCCTGTAGGGCGGTCCATACCCGGCTGGCCGCGGCTCACGCTGGTTTCTTGAAACGCACCATGCCGTCGACCTCGATGCGCAAGTTCGACTATTGACCCGGACCAGGGTTCTCTCGGTCTGTTTGAGCGAGGGGGGAAGCAATACGATTTCCTGGGCGTGCCGCTTGAGGCGTTTGTCGCGTTCAAATCTGCCCCACCAAGGGCCGCTATTCAACAATCACATCCGCAACCAACTATGCATTCCGGCTCGCCCAAGAAAAGGCTGCAGGCTCCTTGGACGATTAAGGGAGGTTCTTTCAGAAAAACGGCCCGCGCTGATCCAAGGGCGCGGGCCGGTCCGTTGCCGCCGGTCGGCAGCGGGAGGCATCCATTCCGGCCGGTGCAAACCAGCCCCTCCCGCCACAATTAGCAACCTTCGGCAGTCGTTTTCATCTGTCCAGGGGCTGCGGACTTGGCACTGGTGTCATCCTGTTGACCAGGAGCGGCCTGCTTAGCACTGCCACTCTGCTGGCCGGGCGCACAGTCCTTCGCTGAGTTCGAATTGGTCGACTTCGTTGTGGTCGAATCCGTGTTGTTATCTGTCGTCGGCATCGTTGTGGTAGTGGAGGAGCCACTCGACGTCGTCCCTGTTGTCCCTGTCGTCCCCGCGAACGCAAGCCCGCTGGAAAGAGCCATCATGGCAGTGGCAAAAAGAAGCCGTTTCATTCTTCATCTCCTAATGGCAAGTAATGTCCCTTCCATTCGATAACGGGGGATGCGAAGGATCGGTTCCAACGCGACCTTGTCTTGACCGGCAGCTTTGGGGCGGCCGTTAGCGGACTGGCAGCCTTCACAAGGCGGATCTTCGGTAGCTGACATTCCGGCTAGCGCGGACATCGCCTTCCCCATGGGCAGAAATTAGTCTCCTGGGGCCCGCCCACGTTTCTCTCAAGCCACCGATTTCATGGCCGACAGGTTATCACGATGTGTCTGAAGGTGGAGAAGCTGATCGTCGCCCCTTGGTTGTGCAGCCCTTCAGCCGTGGGCCAACCTCCGAACACCCTTGAAAAAGAACTTGAAGTCGTCCCGCACCAGAGCGAACGTCTTCGGATGATCGGGATAACACGGCGGTCACGAGACACCTGTTCCCGCGTCTTTTGCTCGCTCGCCGGCGCAGCGGCAAATTGATCATAGACGGTACTAAGTGGTCTTGCTGCTCCGGCATCTCGCCGTGAGGAAGAAATGACGCTGAGGATGCCCAACTGTCGTCGGGTCCGCTGGCCGCGCTTATGGGTCACGCGGCAGGCGTTGCAATCCCTTCTAAAGCGATGATCCTGGTGTTAGCGGAACGTTTGCGGATCTCGATCAGCCGGGCGTATTCCGGCGAATTATACCAGCCCATCAATGACGCCATGTCGGGGAATTCGACAATGACCAGTCGGTGTGGATCCCAATCACCTTCCAAAACCTTGGTGGCGCCACCGCGGCCCAGGTACCGCCCACCGTACCGCTCTTCGGTAGCGGGAACGTCCCGCCGATATTCCTCGAACAAGGCAGCGTCTTTTACGTCTACATCCGCTATCAGATAGGCAGCCATCTGTGTTTCCTCCTTAGACCCCGCTCGCCCTCCTCGGCTTCGGCGTCGTCGGTCCGCACCCTAACGACGATCTCCGTGGCGACATCCAGCGCCAGCGCGCTTTTCGATGATTGTTGGCGCTGCCACGGCTTTCCTTCTTTCGCATGGTTCGCAAAGATTAGCATGATCGCTGCTCTCGTGTCTGGCGGTCTCCCTCAAAGCGTCATCGAGCGCCCTTCAGATGAGACACCGCCGTCTCGACAGGTAGGCTCGGCAGTGTTCGGTTTTTCTTCGGTTCTTTTCATCCAAAACTTACTTGTAGAAAAGCGCGAATGAAAATAGGAAATATGCAACCTGAAAGATGATAAAAATCAGCAAGGTCCATGCAAGGGACTTCCAGAACGAATCGGTTGCTAGGTAAGTCCAGGTCGCTACCACGGTCGACGTGGCAAACATCCCAATCAGTAATCGCGGAAAAAACATCATGTTCAATGCCGCCCATAGCTGGACCGACCGGTCTCACGTCTACTCCCCAGAAGAACGTAAGGTTTCACTAAATTAGTAATTGCGCAAGCACCAATGGCCAGAACCAAACCTTCCGAACAGCTTTCCCGGGCTGAAATCGAGCGCTTCCTGGCGGCAGCCGAAGCGCTGCACAAGAGCATATTCGGGTCGCTGTGCGTACCACAGCGAGCATGCCAAGCTCTGTGAGGTCCATCGACCCCTTTTGAAGGCGATCGAGAACATCACCGGCCACAAGGCGCAGTTCATCCAAAGGAACGGGACAGGGCCGTCTCAGCCGCGCGGGAGCCGTCTGGCTAGCCGCCGGTCAAGTCCTATAAGCTCGGATGCGAAGCTTCGCTTCTCTTCCCGCAGGGTATTGCGACGCATTTTAAGCGCTTGAGTTTGCCGACGGTCTTCTCGAAGCGTACACTTTAATACCTGGGGTGGCGAAGCCCGCCAGCCGAGTGGTTGCCCTCCGCTCGCAGCCAACCGGCTCCGTGGCTCGGTGAATGGCTAGCACTGTCGCAGCAGTCCTCCGAACGCAGCCCGCCATGGCGGTGGCCGGCTTAGCAGTCTGATGCCCCCTCGCGGGCGAGATTGTCCACGTCGAGCGGATTGCTGACCAGTTTCAGCGCGCCGTCCGGGTTGCGCGGCCATTCCGCTTCCGGGCGATCCCAATAGAGTTCTACCCCGTTGCCGGGGATCGCGCACATAGATCGCCTCCGAGCCGCCATGGTCATTCGCGCCGGTGAGCGTCACCCCTGCTGCTCGCAGGCGGCGCAGCGCAGCCGCCAACGCCGCCCGTGTCGGATAGAGAAAGGCGACATGGTGTAGGCCCGTCGTGCCAATCGGGGGCGCGGCGCCGCCGCGGCTTTTCCAGTTAGTGAGCGCCAGATGATGGTGATATCCGCCCGCCGCGAGAAAGGCAGCCTCCTCGCTTAGCGACATGGTGACGCCGAACCCGAGGGCACCGCAATAAAAGGCTAGCGATCGCTCGATGTCGGCGACGTTGAGATGGACGTGACCGACCCGAACGCGCGGGTTGATGGCATATTTTTCGACGACGCTGGCGGCGTCATTGGGATTGATCGATTGATCGTTCATGGCCTCCGCTCCCCTGCTGGCGATTTCCACAAGCGAAATCATCGCGCAAATGCATTGCCCGGAAAATATGAGATGACTGGAATGAGCATCCCGTTTTCTGCATAATCCGGGAATGCGCATCGACGAGATATGTGTCTTCATCAACGTCCTCGAGGCAGGGAGCTTTGCCGGCGCGGCGCGCCGTCTCGGCATGCCTGCAACGACAGTGAGCGCCAAGGTCGCGGCCCTGGAGCGACGGCTCGGGCTCTCGTTGATCCAGCGCACGACCAGAAAGCTGCGCGCTACGCCCAAGGGCCAAGCCTATTTCGAGCGGTGTCGCATCGCGCTGCGAGAAATCGAGACCGTCGAAGCTGAGCTTCGCGCAGAGTCGGCGGGGATGGACGGACAGCTTCGGCTGACGGCGTCAGTGGATATCGCGCAGACGCTTCTACCGCCTGTTATTGCAGCGTTCCGTAAGGCTTATCCGGCGGTCGCCGTTGATCTCGTCGTCACCGACCGCGTTGCCGATCTCGTCGCCGACGGCATCGACCTCGCCGTGCGCGTCGGCCCGTTGCGCGATTCCAGCCTGATCTCACGCGCTTTCGTGACGGGTCCTTCAGGACACTTCCAAGGCCTACCTCGGCCGCCGGGGCACACCTGTCTCACTGGAGCAACTCGAACATCACGATCTAATCGCCCTCAGCAAGGCATGGGCGCGACCGCTGCCGATGCTGGCGGGCGACCGGAAGATCGGTGTTGACCTGACAGGGGGCCTCACCTGCGATGATCTGCTAACGGTGAGGGCGCTCGTGGCGATAGGATTGGGCATCAGCTTTCTTCCAGGCTATCTCGCCCATCAGCTCGATCTGGTGCGGGTACTCCCCGAACTGCGTTCACCGTTTACCGGCCTAGTCTTTGCTTATCCGGCACAGAAGTGGGCGCAACGACACCGGTCGCACCTGGTGCAGATGTTCGACAGCTCCGTGGTGCGCGGTCATGTCTCGGCGGTAGGGGCAAAAGGGCCTAGGCGATAAGATAGGTATTGCCCTGCGGAATCGGGTGGGATTCTAACTGCGATGACACACGAATTGCTTGCAGACGACGGTTGGGCCGAGACGATTGAGCTTCTCGGCGGCGAAGATTTGCTTACGCGGAGCGCCCGCGAGACGAAGGCGTTCCTGCGTCCGCAGGGCGTTCAATCGGCGCCCGATTTGTTGCGCCTGACGCGCGGCGGCTTCTCGACCAAAATCCATCTGAAGACACCTAACGCGTTCATTGGACAGCGACCCATTACTTGGCCCGCCGGCTCATGTTGGCGGGCTTTTTTGCGTCAGTCGGGAACAACCTCGCTCTGAGGCTGTTCGTTCACACCCGGCTCGTTCTTCAGCGATTCCTGCCGGTGACCAAGATGTCCTCTCCACTCGTCATGGTCGGCCCGCGCAGCCTCGGAAGCAGGCGCGGGCCTCATTCGCCGTCATTGCTGTGTGCTCGGTGCGCAACCGCTTCTTTGAATGCGCGTGCTGCTGCATCGCAAGCGACACGTGAGGAGCCGTTCACGGACAGGATGATTTCGGCTGCCTTCACGGTCAAACCGTGTTTTTCGGCGAACTCTGCGGCTGTGTATGCGAGTTTTGTTTTTTCGCTACTCCGCATTTCTG
>NZ_JAMYMJ010000082.1:0-14923 GCF_040318435.1 Mesorhizobium sp. M1143
ACTCTGGGAAGCGAGCCTCCCGCCGAACGAACGGAACCGCCTAAGCGAACCAGTTGGTGGGGCAGGTGAGTGACGCTGGCGGGACTTCTGTCGCCTTCGAGCGCAAGGGTTTTGGCCGCGGTTTGATACTGGGCCTGACCATGGCCGAGACGATGCTGCTTTTGGTGTTCTGCCTGTTGCTAGCAGCCGGTGCTATCATCACGAAAAAGCAGAAAGAGACCGATGAGGCACTGCGAGCCACTCAATCAAACAAGGAAAACGTGCAGAGGCTCGAAGCCGAGAACAAGCGGCTTCTGGCTCAGATAAAAGCGGTGTTTCAGCCCACGAGGGGAGGAACCGTTCCCGACGAACAATGGCGCGAGCTGGTCCTGGCCAAGGATGCTGTTAAGTCGGTCAAGGAAGCAGGTATTTCTCTGGAGGAGGTCGTGCGAAATGCCCCTGTCGCGAAAGTCCTTGCGGACAACGACATAAGCATTGATCAGACCAAGGCCATGATAGATGCGGCGAAGGTCTTGAGAGAATTTGGTTACGCCGGCACCGACAAAGGGCTGCAGGATCTGGCTGATGTGCTCAAGGAGGCTGCAGAGCCGACGCAAGCAGCAAAACCTCACGATTGGCCGCCGATCATCAGTCTCAGCGAACTGGATGGCTATAATTTCGATACCGGAAGCGCAGAGCTTTCGAATGCCTTCAAAACAAAGTTGCGCGATCTTGCGAAGACCATCGCCGGGACTGCGACCTCGTACGGTGTCGACGTGATTGAGGTAATTGGACACACGGACGAACAGGCAATGGCGGGCGAATCCTCCAACATGGACAAGGGGCTCCAACCGGTCCTGTCAGGGAAAGTGGAAATCGGCTCACTCCATCCCGCCGACAATGCCGGTCTTGGGCTGGCCCGCGCGATTTCAGTTACAAGTGTGCTCAGTGACATGCCCGCATTAAAGGGGTTTACGATTTTGCCGATGTCTGGTGGTCAGCTCATCCTGCCCGGCGATCATCTCACCGACGGAGCGCAGATTGGCGATGTACGGGCTCGAAGGCGCATCGAGATTAGGGTGAGGCAGCGATCAAAATTGGCGCCGGTTGGTGGCGCCAAGCCATGAATGGGGACGAGAGACTGGCGCCTTAGTCGGTACGGCAGTTGAGTTGGGGGGATTGGGCTATGGGGTTTTACGTTCGAAAATCGATCAGTGCGGGACCATTCCGCTTTAACTTTTCGTCCGGTGGGGTTGGCGCTTCCGTTGGCGTGAAGGGCCTCCGCATCGGCACTGGGCCAAGAGGTCACTACATCCACGCCGGCGTGGGTGGGCTCTACTATCGTGGCACTTTAGGCAAGGCCAGCGCGAAGAAGGTAGTTCAGCTCTCTCAGACCCCATCTGCGCCGCAACCCCGTCCACAATCCTCGCGCCCGGAATACGTCTCTGACGGCGTCGTGATGAGAGAAATCGAGTCCCGCGATGTGGTGGAAATGCGTGACGAGACATTCGCCAATGTGCTCGATTAAATCAATGCCAGGCAATCGCAGACGCGGCTGTCCGTAGCACTCGCGGTTTTGTTCGGGATTGCAGGTTTCCTTGTGGGGACCAAGCTCGGAGGTGCCGCACCGGTGCTGGGCATCGGTGCCTTTGTGCCGGGTATGCTCATTGGCAAATGGTTTGACAGTTACCGCCGGGTGAGCGCGCTCTATTACGATCTGGAAAAAGACGCGGAGGCCGCCTACGGGCGACTTGTTGGCGCGTTCGAAACTCTCACCGGCTGCGCAGGGAGATGGCATGTCGCTGCCGGCGGCAAGATAGAGGATCTGACTGCTTGGAAGCGAAATGCCGGGGCCAGCATGCTGGTCGACAAAAAGCCCACGACACTTACAAGCTCCTTGCCGAAGGTTGTACGCAGCAACGTTACTCCTCCTTCAGTCCATGTGGGTCGGCAGGTGCTCTTCTTCATGTCTGACCTAGTGCTGGTGAAGGACGGAAACCGATACGGCGCAGTCGGATATGCCGATCTGCAGACCCAATTCGCCCCGAGTAATTTTATCGAGACCGGCAAAGTTCCATCTGATGCGGAGATCGTGAGCTACACCTGGGCTCACCCAAACAAAAACGGCGGGCCTGACAAGCGCTTCAAAGACAATCGGCAGATCCCTGTATGCCGCTACGAAGCGTTGCGGTTTTCTAGCCCGTCCGGACTTAACGAGCTGGTGGAATTTTCCAAGACAAACGTCAGCCAGCCCTTTTGCCAGGCTCTATCGGCACTCGCGCAATTGCATCGAAGCTCCGACCGCCAATTCATAACGATAAATGCGCACACTAGGGAGTGATGGTTGGGGATGGGCTCAAAGCGTGAGCCCAGGTCAGCAAACGCCTTCGCACGGAATCCCGTCGCTATCTCGATCCAACTTGCTCCCCCATGAGCAGTTGGCGAGATACCAACGTGCTTCTTCGCAAGATGAAATCTGCGTGCACAAGCGGCGAGGTTGGCATGAGTAGCTATGTGCTACTTGGCGACGGCTGACAAGCCCAAGGGGGCTTTTGGTTGGGCTCGCAGATTCGGCATGTTGTTCGCGCCAATCCCAAGGGTTGTCAAACGTCCCGATCCAGATTCCAACCTTTGCGGTTTCAGCATTAGTTTGCTGTTGCGCATAGGCGCCGTGGCTATAGCGGGGCCAGTCCAAGGCTTGGCCATGTTCGACCATCCAGGACGCGGCGCTGACACCGTCCGCGCGCCGACACTCACCGACGAAGCGACGGTACCGATCCCATGAAACAAATGTGCATTGGACAGGCTGCGAAGCCGCAAGGAAATTCGCCAATGCTTCGGCCGCCCGGCGCCCGCAGGGGTATTGATGTGCGCTAGCGTCATTGCAGTATTGGCGGCTTTCGGGTGCATCGATGCCGTTGAAGCGGACGCGCTGCCCGTGGATCTCTATCGTGTCTCCATCAATCACCGATGCTATGCCTACTATCGGCGCCCGTCTCGACCCGGCCGAGTTTGCTATATCGAGACCACGTAACTGGTCACCCGAGCCTGTAAAATAGTGGGTCGCGTAAGCAGCCAAGGCCACCACGATCACCAGGATCAGAGGCAAGCGCACATCTGGAGAGAAACGTCTGCGGACGATTGGTTCAGCGCCGCGCCTTGGTCGCGCGCGGCGACGATGAGAATAGCGATTGTTATTCAATTTCCGATCCTTTGCGAAACGCAAGCTGCATGATTTGTAACGTGCCTCTGCACCATTCATAGGCGCCTTTTTCGCTGGCGCTGGTTTGCCTTGTAGTTCGGCGCTTTGAACACCATGGTGCCTTCGCAGATCAGCCCGAAGTCACGACTTTGTAGTTACCTTTTCCGTAAACACGACCATCTTTCCGCGCTGGAGCCTACAAGTTTTCTCGGAATGAAATTAGGAGGCCGATTCAAAAAGAAGTCGGCTTGTGCGCCAGTTGGTCGTGCCCGGCGAGGCGGATGCCAGAGCTGCCAACACCTCGTCCACACGTATGATGGCATTTTGTCTGAAAGGGAACCTCGAGATCAAGGTGGGGATGCGAAGTGTCCGGAACATTAAACAAACATCCGCAATTTTTCCACCAAGCCGCAGTGCTCACAATACTAAACGATTGAAGTGTTGGTGGCAGCCATTCGAGGTTGAAAAACCAGCATTTTATGTTGCGGACAGCCCTTGTCTAGGCTCTATGTGTCCAGCCTATCAGGGGGGTGTGAGTGTCGGAAGTTGAAAAATCGGTCTTCCAAAGCGATCTGCCTTTAAAGGAAAAGCTCGAGCGAGCCAGGATGGAATTGCTCGACCTTTCTGCTCGCAACCGACTTTTGAATGTGCCACGGTTTTCAAAGAGCGCGAAGACGATCGATATTGTCGACGAGAGGTCGTCTGAGATCTATCGATTGCTGGTGAGCGAAGGAAAGGCTTTTACCTTCCTGGCCGGCAAGCCGGATCGGCCGAAGGCAGGCCAGGTTGAAAGCAGCCCTCCAGACGAGGAAATCGACTATTCCCCCGTTGCTCTTGCTCAGCCTGAGGACGAAGGATTCGACGACAGAGGGGTATCTGCGCGACATTCTGACACCAAGCTTCAGACGAGGATGACCCCAACGGGGCTGCAGCGCCGGCTCCTTGATCTCTACCACGATGCCCGCACACTTGAGGAAGAGCAGGGCGTCAATATCCTCTTTCTGGCCCTTGGCATGCTGAAGTGGATTGACCCGAGCAACAAAGAAAACATCCGTCAGGCTCCTCTCATTTTGGTCCCGGTGCGGCTGGAGCGAGGGGCCGCTGGAGAAAAGTTTCGGCTGCGAGCTCGTACGGAAGATCTTACCGCAAACCTCTCCTTGGAACTCTATCTCGACCGCATTCACAAGCTCGCCCTGCCGCGTTTTGAAGTAGGAGCCGACTTCGACGTATCGGCCTATCTCGAAGCCGTTGCCGAAGCAGTGTCGACCAAAGAGGGTTGGCAGGTTCTTGCCGATGATATGGTGCTCGGCTTCTTCTCGTTCGCTACGTTCTTGATGTACCGTGACCTGGATCCGGATCTCTGGCCGGATGGCGCAAAGATTATCGAACAACCGAAGATCCGCTCGCTTCTTTCAGATGGTTTCGAAACACGCGAACCGCTGATGTCGGACGACATTGCGATTGATCCGCATATCGCGCCTGCCGAAATGTTGCATATCGTCGACAGTGACAGTTCTCAGACGCTGGCGATCCATGATGCAAGAAAGGGTCGCGACCTCGTTATCCAAGGTCCTCCCGGGACAGGAAAATCGCAGACGATCGCAAACATTATCGGGTCGGCCGTTGCCGATGGAAAGACCGTGTTGTTCGTTGCGGAAAAAATGGCCGCACTTGAGGTCGTAAAGCGACGGCTTGACACTGCGGGGGTGGGGGACGCCTGCCTTGAGCTCCATAGCAACAAGGCAAACAAGCGCATGATGCTGGAGGAGTTGCGGCGCACCTGGCAACTCGGATCGCCTCGCGGACAGCTTGCTTCTTCCCTTACTGAACGCCTGCTGGAGGCTAGGGATAAACTCAATGCACATGCTACAAGGATGCATGTTCCATTTGGAACGTCCGAACTCACTCCATACCAGGTTCTTGGCCAGCTAACCCGACTAAGGCAGAACGGGCAAAAGACAGTTGATATTGAACTTGAGGATGCCACCGCTTGGACGAATGACGGTGTCTCGCAACGTCGCAAACTTCTCGATGACGTGTCTCAGCGGATCAACGAGATCGGCTTGCCGATCCACCACCCATGGCGGGGAGTTGGCCTGGATGTCGTCCTACCAACGACCATTGAGAGGCTCGTCCCACGCATTGCGTCGTCGCTGGATCAAGCAAAGGCTCTGCACGCCAAACTGGCCGATATTGCTGAGCGGATCGAGGCGAAGCCTCCGCAAATCCTCAGCGACAGCGGCGAGGTAGAAGATCGCGCTGAGCTTCTCGCGTCCGCACCTGGACTTCCTGCCGAGGCGCTAGTCTCGCCGGTTTGGGATGAGCGTCCAAAGGACATTGCATCGCTTCTCTGGACAGGAACAGATTTCAACCGCAAATCCAAGGAACTGTCGGAGCAGTTGGTGGCGACGGCTATCGACACGCCAATTGAAGGTCTCGAGACAGAGCTTGCTAAGCTTCCTTCAGACTTTCCGAAAGATGGTTTCGTTCGTGCGCGCCAGCTAACCGTGTTGCTCCCACGCTTAAGAGAAGAAGCTGAGCGGCTAAATCAAGAACTGGGGTCTACGGTTTTACCGGACACGCTTGCAGGACTCCTCAGGTTAGTGATGACCGGCGAGAGAGTTGCGGCAGCCCCCGATGCGAGCCCTGAGGCATTCGCAGCCACAGTTTGGGACTCCGGGCTGGAACAGGCTGGTGACCTTGCCGACAGCGTAGCAAAGCTAGAGACTGCTAGAGCCGAGCTTCAGGGCAAAGTTGTTGATGCCGCGTGGAGTACCAACGTGGCCGCGGCGCGGCAAGCGCTCGCCGAGCACACGGGAATATTGAAAGCATTGAATGGCGACTACCGTCGTGCCACTGCACTTGTGCGGACTATTTTGGTGGCCCCTAGCGCGCCTGCGGCGGAGATAGTGGGTCTCCTCGACATTCTAATGAAGGGCCAGGCGGCCGCAGCAAAAGTGCGCGAAGGCGACGCCTTTGGCGGTTCCGCCTTCGGAGCCGATTGGCGCGGTGAGAGATCGTCTTCGGCACCACTCCAGGCCTTAGTGGAGTGGATGCGCACGCTGAGGGGACTTGGCTCGGAACCGCGAATTATAGCCGGGCGGATGGCGGAGCGCTCTGAAGCGGGCGCGCGTGCGGTCCGAGTTCGTAAGGTGATCGACATCGGTCAGCCGATTATCGAGGGGTTTTGGAACGATTTAGGCCACCTTGCGTCATCCCTGCAAGGTGACGTGGCTTCCGCCGAGCGGGCCTCGCTGCAAATGATGGAAGCGAAGGCAAGCACTGTAGCTCAAGCCGATGACGCGTCACGACAGGTTCTGACTGACGTTCCAGATCTGATCAGTGAGCGGGTGGAGATACTACGCCGACTAGGCAGACTACAAGCGCTTGATCAAGAGATCGAGGACGGGGAAAGCCTTGGCAAGTTCGCATTCGGCTCGTCGTGGCTCGGTCGAGGATCCGATTGGGCCGCTCTCGCGCAAGCCGAACTTTGGCTGAGAGAAAATGGCTCAATCCGGCATTTGGCTGCGCGGTTGCCTGAAAGAAAAGAGATCGCAAACTTGGCGCATTCAGCGCGTGAAGCGGCCCAAGCGGCAGCGCGGGAATTGAAGGCGCTTGCAGGGGATTTGAAAGCCGATGCTCCCTCCTTGTTTGGAGTAGACGATTTTCCAGACGTCGCGATAGTCGAGGTTGTTTCTCGACTGGAGGGGTGGCTTGATCATCAGGAACAGCTCTCAAAATGGGTTGCCTATGGAGAGCGATCCGAAACAGCCCGAAAGGCTGGACTGGGACAGTTGATAGACGGCCTGGCCGACGGCCAGATTACAACAGGATCGGCGCGATCAGTCTTCGATATGGCCTACTACGAACGAATGTTTCTAGCGATGGCGACCGATGAGCCGGAGCTGGCAAGGTTCGACGGGGAATTGCATTCCAGGGCTGTACGTGACTTCGCGGATCTGGACCGACAGAGGATCAAGGCCGGTGCCATCGAAGTTGTGACGGCTCATCACCGAAAAATTCCTTCAAGAGACGGCGGAGCTGGACCAGTCGGACTGCTTCGTTCTGAGATGGCGCGCAGACGGGGCCACATGCCTATCCGGCAGTTGATGCAGAAGGCAGGGCCTGCCATCCAGGCACTCAAGCCAGTGTTCATGATGAGCCCGCTTTCGGTGGCCCAATTCCTGTCGCCCGGCAGGATGTCCTTCGATCTTCTTGTGATGGACGAGGCGTCTCAGATACAGCCTGTGGACGCGCTCGGCTCGATCGCCAGGGCCAATCAGGTGGTCGTTGTTGGCGACGAACGCCAACTGCCACCCACGACATTCTTCGCCAAGGTGACAGGCTCGCAGTCTGAAGATGACGAGGGTGAGGGCGCGCAGGTCGCCGACATCGAAAGCATCCTCGGCCTGTTCACGGCCCGCGGCTTGCCGCAGCGTATGCTCCGCTGGCACTACCGTAGCCGTCACCAATCTCTGATCGCCGTATCGAACAGCCAGTTCTACGAGAACCGGCTTTTCATCGTGCCAAGCCCCTATACTCAAGAGGCAGGCATGGGGTTGCGGTTTCATCATGTGCCAGAGGGGGTCTTCGATTCCGGTGGCACAGGAACCAATCCGGTAGAGGCGAGAGCAGTAGCCGAAGCGATCATCCGCCATGCGAAGGTGAACCCGCGAGAGACTCTAGGCGTTGCAACATTTTCGGTTAGCCAACGCCGCGCGATCCAGGATGAACTCGAAGGGCTGCGGCGACTAAATCCCGATACGGAGGAGTTCTTTCACGCGCACCCCAGCGAGCCATTCTTCGTCAAGAGCCTTGAAAATGTTCAAGGCGATGAGCGCGACGTGATCATGATCTCAGTGGGGTATGCCAAGAATGCGCAGGGGTACATGGCCATGCGTTTCGGCCCTCTTGGTGCGGAAGGCGGCGAGCGTCGGCTCAACGTCCTCATAAGCCGCGCCAAGCGCAGCTGCGAAGTATTCGCGTCCATCACAGACGAGGACATCGACCTGGAGCGTGGCAAAGGGAAAGGCATCTTCGCCTTCAAGCTCTTCTTGCACTACGCGAGAACAGGGCGAATTTCGCTTGCCCAGGCCACGGTTCGCGAAATGGATTCAATCTTTGAAGAGCAGGTAGCCAACGCGCTGATCGGAAAGGGTTACCAGGTTCATGCTCAGGTTGGCATTGCAGGCTTCTTCATCGATCTCGCGGTTGCTGATCCGGAGAGGCCAGGCCGCTATATTCTTGGCATCGAATGTGATGGCGCAGAATATCATTCATCGCGCTCGGCCCGAGATCGAGACCGGCTACGGCAGTCTGTTCTGGAAGACCATGGTTGGATAATCCATCGCATCTGGAACGCTGACTGGTTTCAGAGGCCACGCGAGCAGCTGGAGCGAACCATATTAGCGATTGAGGCTGCGAGAAAAGAGCTCGATGAGCGGGCCGAATTGGGGGTCCAGAGAAATCGTGCTGTAGCCGTGCAGGTTGTTACGGTCGACAGAGGCAACGTGACGGAAATCGGTCTCGAAAGCACAAAGGGATCCGAGATACCCAATCGAGCCTACGAAGAGGCCGAACTAAACCGACCGGGATCGTTCGAACTCCACGAGACGCCCAGCGGAATCATGGCCGGACTGGTCGAGCAGGTGGTGGCTATAGAAACACCAATCCATGTCGACGAAATAGTTTCGCGTATTCGGGGCGCGTGGGGTCTGCAGCGGGCCGGTGGCAGGATTCAGGATGCAATCGAGCGAGGGGTAGGCCTAGCGCAGAGAGGTGGTGCAGTAGCCCGTCGAGGCAGCTTCTGCTTCAAGCTAGGTGCTCCTGTTCGTCTCAGGGATCGCAGCGGCGTCGTGTCCGCTGGATTGCGCAAGCCCGAAATGATTGCGCAGGACGAAGTCGCCCAAGGCGCCATGGAAGTCGTGAAATCCAACCTCGGTGCGACGGAGGAAGAAATCGCAATAACCGTTGCGAGAATGCTGGGCTTCAAAGCCACAAGTGCACAATTGCGGCAGTTGATTTCAGCTGGGGTCGCCGATTTGATTGCCAAGGGCTTGCTGCGGCCCCAAGACGGTTTGTTGGTGGCCGGCGAGTCCGCGAGCGAGGCATTAGCTGAAGTGTGACCGGGCATTGTAGAGCCCTCGTTGCAATCTCTGTTGAAGCTCGGAACACCTCTTTTGCTGGCGGAGGCCGAATGGCATTTCGATTCGTACACACGGCCGATATTCATCTCGACTCGCCGCTGCGTTCGCTCGCGATGCGTAATCCCGATCTTGCCGGGCTCGTGGGCGACGCCAGCCGCCAGGCATTCGTTTCGATAGTGGATCTCTGCCTAGAGGAACGCGTGGATGCGTTGTAATAGCCGGCGACCTATACGATGGTGATCAAACCTCGATGAAGACGGCGCGGTTCCTGGCAGCGCAGATGACACGCCTGCACCAGGCCGGCATCAGGGTTTTCAAGATCCGCGGCAATCATGACGCCCTGTCGCGGATTTCCAAACAGCTGGTGTTTCCTGACACCGTGACCATTTTTGGCGGTCGTGCTCAGTCGGTATTGCAGACAGCCGGCGGTGTGGACGTCGTTTTCCATGGTTTGAGCTTTGCGAACCCTAAGGCGCCGGACAGCCTGCTGCCCAAATATCCGGCTGCTCGCGAAGGAGCCGTCAATATTGGCATCATGCATACCAGTCTGGCCGGATCGCCCGGTCACGACGTTTACGCGCCCTGCAGCATCGCTGACCTGCACGCCCACGGTTTCGACTATTGGGGCTTGGCCACATTCATCTTCGCCAAGTCCATTCCGGCGCAAGCACGGTGGTGATGCCGGGAATACCGCAGGGGAGGGACATTAACGAGGCCAGTGAGAAATCAGTTTCCCTAGTGCTTTCCGCCTATCTAGATTTGCTGTTCGGCATCGAGGAACGGAGCCGCTACAACTTCCTGCATGAGTACAGCGCCATGCGCATCGGTGGGGTGCTGGAACTGGCCGGCTCCGAGCACACGTTCACGCGTACGAAACAGCGTACTAATTCGCTATTGAACGCGACGGGCCAATCGATGAGCGAGGTGGCGACCACGGCGCATCTCGCCGGACTGTCGCGTGACGCTTACACGACTATGTTTTCACTCGATGACGAGACGCTGGAAGCCGGCGGAAAATCGATCCTGGAGTCGCGGGGCGACCTCGGCAAGCTCCTCTTCACGGCCAGCGCCGGTCTTGGGAATGCAAGCGATACGTTGAACGCCCTCGAGGCCGAAGCAGACGCGCTGTATCGGAAGCAGGCGCATGGCACCGAACTGGCGCTGCTGAAGAAGCGCCTTGTTGACGTGAAGTCGCGCAGGGATGCGATCGACACACTTGCATCGACCTATGAGGGGCTGGAGGCCGAACGTCTCGATGCATCGCAGCAGTACGGCCGAACCATCAGCGATCGGGCGGTGCTGGTGGCCAGGCTGGATACCATTGCTCGTTACGTACGTGCTGCGCCGATGCTGGCGGATATGCGCCGCAAGATTGCCCGGCTGGATCAGCTGCCGGACATCACCTCCCCAGCCCGGACATGGACGGGAAGTGTCACCGAACTAATCGATGACGATGCCAGCCTCAGAACGCGACTGTCCGCAAACATCGATGAGGTCGAGCGGCTGTCGGCAAAAGTCACTGCGGTCGACGAGGACGAACGGATCCTGTCGATTTCCGAACGCATTCGCAGCCTGGCGGAGGGCAAGGTGCGCCATACCGCGGCTGGCTTTGACTTGCCCACTCGCAGGATGGGGCTGCAAATCCTCAACAACACCGTGGCAAGCTGCCTTGCCGCCTTGGGCCGGTCTTCCGAGCCGGATCCTGCCGCACTGCTTCTGCCTGCCGTCACAGTTGGCGTCGTTCGCGCTATGGTCGAGCAGAGGTCCGGTATTGCTACGGGCGCGCGCGCCGCCCGCGACGAGGCGGCGGCAGCACTCGATGCGTTGCAGGTGGCAAGGCAGCGGGTCGGCGAGGAAAGGGCGGTGCCCGAACCCGCCAGGGCAAGGCTGGGCTCGGCTTTGTCGAAAGCGCGAGCAAGCGGACACAAGGCAGAGATCAAGACGGCTCGCGAGGCGGGAGATGCGGGAACAATCCGATGGAAGGCATCGCTGGCTCGCTTGCGTCCATGGAACGGAGATGCCCTCGCTCTCGTCAACGTTGCGGTTCCGAGCGCCGGGCAGATTGCCGCCTGGAAGACAGTAGCGTCAGTACTGGCAAGGAACACCGCGGTACTTGCCGAACGCCTCGCCGAATACGAGGGCCACCATGCAATGCTCGCCGCACGATTGGATGCCCTTCGAGCCTCGGTCGACGTTGTCGACGATGAAGCGGCTGCCGCCATCCGCCGTCTCCGCCATGATGCGTGGGCAACGCACCGCGCAGTGTTGACTGGTGACACCGCTGACGATTTCGCCGTGGCACTGACGCGCGATGACGTTGCCAGCGCAGGCCGGCTGGCCGGCGCGGCGGATCTGGCCGAGATCCGGGCAATGACGCGTGCCCTGGCCGAGGCCACGGCCAACCTGTCACGAAACGGCATCCAAAGCCAACAGCTCGTCAAGGATGCGGATACCCAATTGTTGGAATCCGTGTGGCCGCCAGCGACCTCCTCGGAGAAGCCCTGGAACCTTCGTCTGAGCGCCTGATCGAAAGGATCGAGGATCAGATCGAGGCGCGCAGCGATGCGCTCGCTGCCTGGGAGCAGATCGAACTTGCTCGCTTGAAAGCCGAGCGAGCCGCTGACGCCGGCGAGCAGATACACTTGGAAATGAGAGCGGCGCTGGAAAGTGTCGGCATAGTATCAGAGCCCGGCGACACCCTCGAAGCAATCATGGCCATCGCGGAGCTGTTTCTGGACCGGCAGCGCAAGGTGGACGCCGAGTATGCCGAGGCGCTCAGGATGGTGAGTTCCAAAGAAGATGATCTAGCTGCCCGACGGGTTGCGGTAGGGGTGGCGGAGCGTCGCGAGGAGGAATGGCTGGCCGGCATTACCGAAGCGCTCAAGGGAACGTGGCTCGAAAGCGGTCTGTCCGCGTCAGGCGTTGGCGCTGTGCTCGATCAATTGGCCGAACTGTCAAGAAGCCTGCAGGAACGGGAGGATCTGCAGCTGCGTATCGACAAGATGGAGGCCGACAGGGCTAATTTTCTGGTCGATGTCATCGCCGTAGCGGTTGAAGCCGACGAGCCGACGGAGGATGGCGAGCCGGAGCAGTTGGCCATCCGCCTTGCCGAGCGCCTGGAGCGCGCCGAGCGGACATGCGAAGCCAAGGCAAGCCTCGGCCACGACCTGAAGCGCCTCAAGGAGGCGCGCGACATCCTCGACAATGAGGTTTCGGCGCACGAACGCCGCAAGAACGAAGTGCTGGGCGTTTTTGGCGTCGCCACTTTGTCCGAGGTAGTCGAACGCGATGAGCTGCTGCGCGAGCGGGATGGATTGCGCGCTGCCGTCGCTGAACTTGAGGAACGGGTATTGGCGGAACTTGCAGTCGACGGATTCGAGGAGGCACGCTCCATCCTGAACGCGATGGATTTCGACAGCCTCACGGTCGAGAAGGCTGAGGGCGAGCAGCGGCTTCGCCAGTTCGATGAGATGATCCAGCAACAGCTGATCCGGCAGACACGCGCGGCAGACAAGTTGGACGCCATCGGCGGTGACAGCGCGGTTGCCCGCCTGGATGCCGAACGGCGCACAACCCTGTTGGAAATCGAGGAGAAGGCCGTTCGTTACATCGAGCTGAAGCTCGACATCATGTCGGCTGGAAATGCTTTGCGGATCTACCGTGAGAACCACCGTTCGGGATGATGGCGCGTGCATCAGACGCATTCAAGCTAATGACCCGTGGGCAGTATTCAGGCCTTACAACCCAGCCCGTGAAAGGCGGCGAGGTTCTCATCGCGGTGCAGCGCGACGGGCAATCGAAGCTCGCTGACGCGCTTTCGAAGGGCTGAGGCTCGCCGGTTATTACGAGTTCGCGCAATTCCGGCCCTCGGTTCCCTTCATTGCCGACGATATCATGGAAACCTTTGACCATATTCGCTCGGAGGAGGTTTTCAGATTGTTTGGGGAGATGGCGAACACAGATCAGGTCATCTATCTCACGCACCACAAGCACCTGTGTGAAATCGCCAAGGCTGTTGTCCCAGCATCTACCATCCACCAGCTGGAATAGGCTCGATTAGAATTCGCCTCAAACGATGCGGTTCAACTGACCAACTCGTCTGACATAGGAACTTTCGATCGAATTCCGTCATGACGTCCCTTCGATAGAGGTTGAGAAATGCCTATCTTGTTCTGCAATGTTGCGTGGATGAACGACTACGCCGGGCGGAGCGCGGATGACCCGCCTCTCGGTGGCGGGGCATTTCCGAGTAAGCAGGGTTATTGCGCGGAAGAATGCAACTTTGTTGCAGCCGATGACGGGTACGTTTACGGCGCTTCGAGACGATTAAGGGCGAATTGGATCGGCAGGTGCGCATCCAGAATCTGGGTTCAGGCAAGCACGACGAATTTGTCGACGGGATCGACATCGTTTGGACGGCTCCGGAGGAAGGCAAGGATCCGCGCGTGGTGGTCGGATGGTATCGCGGTGCGCGACTATATCGCCACCGCCAGCACTTCAAGGGGCGTAACCCTTCCGCCCAGCACTACAATGATAAGATCAGGTCGTTCAGGGCTGGGACGCTCGCCGAAAATGCATTCGTGCTGCCCCCGGAGGATAGGCACCTACGATTGCGGCGTGGCAAAGGGGGTGGAGTGGCCAGGCAAGCTGGTGGTATGCGAACGATACGACAGATCGAATCCGCCAGAGCATTCGTCAAGAGAGTAAAGGCATTTATCGAAGGCGAGCCAGTCGCTCCCGTCGGGGCATCGCCCGATCATGATGGAGGTCGTGGCCGACCGGCTGGAGCGGCAGCGTCCGACGTCTACAAACGGTATGTGCGGAAGTACGAGATCAATGTCCATCCTCAGCATGACAATCTGCACAAACAGTTCGTGTTTCTCAGCGAGCGATATCCGCGGATTGATTTTCCCGCTTGTTTTCGCGACGACCTTCGGTTTGCGGTTGACGCAATGCCGTAAGTGATGGTCGAGATCAAGCCTGCTGATGCGGCTACGATGCGCTTCGCCATTCGCACCGAGATCGGCCAGTTGCTCGACTACCGCCAGCATCAGCGGTGGATTGGCCGACAGGTAATCCTTGTCGGTGCGAAGGTGACGAGCAAGAACGATCTAAGTCTGGCGTTTGACAACGGCTTTGGCCTGGCCTGGCCCATTGGGATCATATCGGTCAAAAACACCGGAAAAATGATCCGCACATTTCAGCATAGATATCGAAATGGCGACCAAGGTATGGTCGATGATCGTATAGTTGTGGTGTTCAAAGGCTGGACGGGAGAGATCGGCAACTGCCGACGCCGACGGAGCAACCCCCCAAGGAAACTCTCAGGCAAAAGTGACCGCACCGCCGAACGATCTGGAGAGAGACGCTTCGAGCGTCCACCGAAGGGGAAAGCCGGCAAGTCCGGTTAAGCTCTCAGGTACCCGAGACAGATTTGGGGATTCGCCGCGGGCCAGTCTCGCACCCCATTGTACTGTTCGGAGTTCAGAATGCCCAAAATCATTGTAATTGGCGCCGGAATTGCCGGTGTGTCGACGGCCTATGCTTTGTTGGAGCAAGGCTACGACGTCACCGTGGTTGAGCGGCGCCGCTATGC
>NZ_JAMYMJ010000083.1:0-13980 GCF_040318435.1 Mesorhizobium sp. M1143
CGGCCAAACTGGCAAGACGATCCGGCCGAATCTTTACATAGCGGCCGGGATTTCCGGCGCCGTCCAGCATCGGGTTGGCGTGGAGGGGGCGGATCTCATCGTGGCCATCAACACCGACCCGAACGCGCCGATTTTCGATTTCGCTCACCTCGGAATCGTCACCGACGCGATCCGCTTCCTGCCCGCACTGACGGAAGCCTTCACCCGGCGGCTGTCGCCCCACAGTCGCGATAAGCTTTAGCGCTAAGGGGTTTGCAATGAACGAGGAAAACATCGACGCCATTGTTGTTGGGGCAGGCATGTCCGGAAACGCAGCTGCTTACACCATGGCCAGCCATGGCCTGAAGGTGCTGCAGTTGGAGCGGGGTGAATATCCGGGCTCCAAGAATGTCCAGGGTGCCATCATGTACGCGAACATGCTGGAGAAGATCATCCCGGATTTCCGGGATGATGCGCCTCTCGAGCGGCATTTGGTTGAACAGCGGCTTTGGGTGATGGACGACACATCCCATACAGGGATTCACTATAGGTCGGACGACTTCAATGAGGCGAAGCCCAACCGGTACACGATCATCCGTGCCCAGTTCGATAAATGGTTTTCGCGTAAGGTGCGCGCGGCCGGCGCGACCGTTCTGTGCGAGACGACCGTGACGGAACTCATCCGTGATGCCAATGACAGGGTGATCGGCGTCCGCACAGACCGGGCGGGCGGAGCCATCTACGCGGACGTGGTCGTTCTCGCAGAAGGTGTCTGCGGACTGCTTGGCACTCGAGCCGGCCTGCGCGAGATGCCAAAGCCGCAAACCGTGGCCCTCGCCGTCAAGGAAATGCATTTCTTGCCCGAAGAGGTCATTGAGCAGCGGTTCGGCGTAAAGGGCGATGAGGGCTGCGTGATCGAGGCGGTGGGCACGACCTCCCGCAGCATGGCCGGGCTCGGCTTCCTCTATACCAACAAGGAGTCCATCTCACTGGGCATTGGCTGCCTCGTCTCCGATTTTGCGGCGATGGTCGAGAGCCCCTACGTTCTCCTTGATGCCTTGAAGAGCCATCCTTCGATCCGGCCGCTGATCGCCGGCTCGGAAGTGAAAGAATATTCCGCACACCTCATTCCCGAAGGCGGCTACAAGGCTATTCCGCAGCTCTTTGGCGATGGTTGGGTCGTGGTCGGCGATGCCGCGCAACTGAACAACGCCATTCACCGCGAGGGTTCGAACCTCGCCATGACCTCCGGCCGCATTGCGGCTGAGGCAATCGTCGAGGTCAAGAGCCGCAACGGTCCGATGAACAAACGGAATCTCGCCCTTTACAAAGCCATGCTGGACAAGTCCTTCGTGGTCAAGGACCTGAGGAAATACAAAGACATGCCGGCCTTGCTCCACACCAATTCATGCAATTATTTCACGACTTATCCGCGGTTGATGTCGCAAGCTGCGCAGAACTTCATGCGTGTCGACGGCACGCCGAAGATCGAGAAGGAAAAGGCGACCACGGCGGCCTTCATCAAGGCGCGCTCGCGCTGGGGGCTGGTCAGCGACGCGGTCCGCCTTGCATTGGCGTGGCGCTGAGGGGAGACGAAATGAGCAGCGCAGCGACGAAGTCACGTGTCGAGGACAAGCTTTACCAGAACCGCTACTTGGTGGATTCCGGCCGCCCGCACATCAAAGTGCGACCGCACCAGAAGCCGAGCGCGAATTTGCTCGCGCTGACCCACGTCTGCCCGGCGAAATGTTATGAGTCGAACGACAAGGGTCAAGTGGAGATCACTGCCGACGGCTGCATGGAGTGCGGCACCTGCCGTATTTTGTGCGGGACGACTGGTGAGATCGAGTGGAACTATCCACGCGGCGGTTTCGGAATCCTCTTCAAATTCGGATGACCGGCGCACGCATGCCCTAAGCAGATACCGCGCTCAGGGACTCTACGATATGTGAAGGTGCTGACCGCGCCAAGCGAGCTGGAGATTACGCTCGCCATACGCTGGGCAATTGTCGTGAACGTCCTGCCCACGTTTCTGCAGACGGGTGATGGAGAAGTCGTCGTCTGGACGCTGAAGGAGAGCCGGAGATTGCCGCCACTGCCGGCAACACCCACGCACCTCAATCAGGCACTCGCCGCCTCATACCACAGGCTGTACCAGATCGAGCGGATTGCGGCTGCCGGCCAGTCGCATCGGCGCCTCCGCAGCAAGGTATCTCCCCTTACGGCCGGCGTCCGAACCATGCCGCTTGTCGCCCGCATCTGACGGAACGCTAGTGGCTGATCGACGCGATTGACAAGGCCGGTTGGGTTTTGCCAGGGCGGCTCGTATCCCTGGCCTCACGCCCTGGATAATCGGCTACGCCCTGCGCCGGCATGGTATCAAGGTTAAGAAATTCGGGACGTCGTGATGACGTCAAGCGTAAGCAGCCCGGAGTGGTCTCGCTCACACTCTGCGCGCCCGAGGCTGCTAGCCTCGCGACCCTATTTGCCTGTCCACTGTCGTAAGCCCGACAGGTGTGTCGGAGCAATCCGAAGGAATGTGACACGGGAAGCCTATTCATGAACCGAAACAGCTCTTTGGGCTGGCATAGCTCTTGCGCTTTGAACTGCGACATCACGCAGCAACGGAGCCGTTCATGTCTGCACCGGCAATTTCGCTTGAGAGCCTCAGCACGACATTCGGTGACCAGTTGCTTGGCACCATGAAACTCGGGGGCTGCGCGTCTTCGTCCTGCGGCTCGTCGACAAAGCCCGACGACACGGATCCGGCTGTCTGGGAGAAGATCAAGGATCACCCCTGCTTTTCAGAAGAGGCTCATCACTATTTCGCGCGTATGCACGTCGCGGTCGCGCCGGGCTGCAACATCCAGTGCAACTACTGCAATCGCAAATATGACTGCGCCAATGAAAGCCGGCCTGGGGTGGCCTCTGAAAAGCTGACGCCCGATCAGGCGCTACGCAAGGTGATCGCGGTCGCCAATGAGGTGCCGCAGCTTTCCGTGCTCGGCATCGCCGGACCGGGCGACGCCTGCTACGACTGGAAGAAGACGAAGGCGACCTTCGCCAGGGTCGCCAGGGAAATCCCAGACATCAAGTTTTGCATATCCACGAATGGGCTGGCGCTGCCCGACCATGTCGATGAGCTTGCTGACATGAATGTCGATCACGTGACGATCACGATCAACATGGTCGACCCTGAGGTCGGTGCAAAGATCTATCCTTGGATCTTTCACGATCATCGCCGCTACGTCGGCATTGAAGCCACCCGGATCCTGCACCAGCGGCAGATGTTGGGCCTGGAGATGCTGACCGCGCGGGGCATCCTCACCAAAATCAACTCGGTGGTGATCCCGGGCGTGAATGATGAGCATCTGATCGAGGTGAATAGATGGATTAAGGAGCGAGGCGCGTTCCTGCACAACCTTATGCCGCTGATTTCGGACCCGGCCCACGGCACGCACTACGGTCTGAGCGGGCAGCGCGGCCCAAACGCAATGGAGATGAAGGCTCTTCAGGATCGTGTCGAAAACGGCGCCCAGTTGATGCGCCACTGCCGGCAGTGCCGGGCAGATGCCGTGGGCCTGCTCGGAGAAGATCGTGGCCAGGAATTCACAGTCGACCGGATTCCCGGCGAGGTCACCTACGATGCCAGCAAACGCAAGGCCTATTGGGAGCTGGTCGCGGAGGAGCGCCGTGATCACGTCGAGGCTAGGAGAGAAGCGATCGGATTGGTCAAGGCAGCGAGCCCCGGCAAGTCCCTTCTCTTCGCGGTGGCGACCAAGGGCGGCGGCCGCGTCAATGAGCATTTCGGCCATGCGAAGGAATTCCAGGTTTATCAAGCCTCGCTGAAAGGGATCAGCTTCGTCGGGCATCGGAAGGTGGACAAGTATTGCCTTGGCGGCTGGGGCGCAGAAGCCGCCCTCGATGGCGTCATCGCAGCGCTTCAAGGCATAGATATCGTGCTGTGCGCCAAGATTGGAAATTGCCCGCAGGATCAGCTCGCGGAGGCTGGAATCAGAGCCACCGACGCCTGTGCCCATGACTATATCGAGACAGCAATCAGCGCGATTTACATCGCCGCATCTGGGACCCCCACACTCGCGGCGACGGCCTGAGCTGTCTCATTCATTCGGACCAGGAGTTAAAATGGCTTTCAAGATCATCGCATCCCAATGCACCCAATGCGGCGCCTGCGAATTCGAATGTCCTTCCGGCGCGATCAAGTTCAAAGGCGAGAGCTACGTGATCGAGTCACAGAAGTGCACCGAATGCGAGGGGGTCTTCGATGCGCAGCAATGTGCCTCGGTATGTCCGGTGCCGAAGACCTGCGTTCCTGCGTAACGGACATTGGACTGCCGACATGGTTGGGGGCTGCCTACGCAGGACGCCTGGAACGCCTTGTTCGCAATCTCAGCCGCAAGAGAAATCAGGGAACGGACATGTCGCTCGGACGCGAAGAGGAGATCGAAATCCGCAGGCCTCCACGATTCATGCCGGGAGAGCGGGTACGTGCCACTCGCCACATAAAGAATGACGGCACCTATCCTGGCAGGGAGATCGGCGAAAATCTCGTGCGGAAGGGGGACGAGGGATATGTGCGCGACATTGGCACCTTTCTCCAGCAGTTCTTCATCTATGCGGTCGAGTGGATCGACCGTGGCACCGTAGTCGGTATGCGAGCGCGTGAACTGATGAGCCTCGACGAGGCCGAGGCGCCCTGCAGTGCTGAAAGCAATACCAATGAAGGGATGGCCAGATGAAAGTCATGATCCGCAGGACCGATGCTGGTTTGTCAGCGTATGTCCCCAAAAAGGACCTCGAAGAGCCGATCATCAAACTCGAGAAGGAAGAGTTGTGGGGCGGAACGGTCACGCTCAGGAACGGGTGGCGGCTCCTCCTACCCGATCTCCCACATGATACGCGTCTGCCGATCACCGTCGAGGCAAGGAAGATTTCCGAAGAGGGCTGATGCTGCCCCTAGGTGCGTCGCGAGGAAACGAGATGAACACGATCCTGACATCGGGCCACCTCGTCATTGTGCGGGACAGTTTTGCTGAAAAGCTGCTTGACCTGGCGAAGGGAGCGCTCGCCGCCGATGAGGTGATCCCCTATCTCGGTCCGGGTCTTCTTGAGTTGAACTGTGTGGAACCGCCTGTGCCGCATACCCCGGAGGTTGTTGCCGCGGCACTCAATGCACGGGCTCCAGCGCCTTCCAGGATCCGCACCAATATGTGGTCGGTTGCGCAGTTCATCGAACAGCGCCGGCATCGCCGGACGCTTCAAGCTTGGATGACCGACATATTCGCAGCGCCGGTGGGGCCGACCCCCTTCCACGCCTGGCTCGCAAGGCTGCCACTTTCCCTCATCATCGACAGCTGGTATGACAGCGCGATGCGCACGGCTCTGGTAGAGACCGGCCGAACGGACGTCGTTGAGATACAAGGCGTCACGCGCGCGAATGAAATCGGCAACATTTGGACGAAAACCTACGATTTGTCCGGGAGGGAGCTCGACCCCCGATTGGGGGCCAAGACGGTTCTCTATTCACCTCACGGGAGTATTACGCCCGCGCAAAACTTTCTCGTCGCAGATTCCGACTACGTCGAAGTCCTGTCCGAAATTGATATCCAGACACCGATCCCAGACGCTGTGAAGGAACGGCGCATCACCCGTGGATTTTTCTTCGTTGGCTGCCGCTTCAACGATCAGATGCTGCGCACCTACGCCAGACAGATCATGAAGCGCTCCCGCGGTCCCTATTGCACCGTAATGGACGCGGAAACCCTGACCAGAAACGAAGCGCGTTTTCTTGCGGCAAGCGGAATCACGGTGATCGACATGCCACTAAGTCAAGCGGCGGCTCGGCTTGTGGGAACGGGCACGGCTGCAGGTTGAGGACGGGATTAACAATGGCGGATGCCTTTGATGATGTCTGCTTCGGCTTTCCTCGAAGGCGCAAAATGCAGTCGGGAATACACCCGTGAACAGTGAAGCTGTCAGCGGCGCAACGAACGCACTGAATTCGTTGGCCCATGTTGAAGCGGCGCGCTGGGGCCGGGATTTGAGTACGCTGTTGCGCATCACGCGTATGAATCTGCGCCATCCGTGGCAGGTTGCCCTCGCTATGGGCTCGACGATCATGGCGGCAATCCTCCAGTTGCTCATTCCCCAGCTTCTCGGCCGGGCTGTCGACCAGACCCAGACAGCTATCGGGGGCGGTGTCGCGGGGGCTGCGGCAGGACAAGCGCTCTGGGCCCCGGCTCTCCTGCTGCTCGCCGTCAGCGCGCTACGCGGCGTTTTCACGATGGCGCAGAACTATTTTGCCGAAGCCGTCGGGCATCATGTCGCGTACGAATTGCGGCTCGCCTACTACGACAAGCTCCACCGTCTAAGCATTTCCTTTCACGACCGGGCCCATTCAGGCGATCTGATAACCGCCGGAATGCTCGATCTCGAAGGCGTGCGGATGTATTTTTCCACCGGGCTCATGCGGGTGCTCCTGCTGACGATGCTGATCGGGATTGGCGCTTACATGATGATCTCGACCGATCCCGTGCTCGGCTTGGCCGCGCTCAGCTTCGTGCCTTTTGTCGCTTGGCGCTCATCGACCACACAGCTTAGGCTGCGCGCCACCTGGCTCGACCTCTATGAGCGCCTTTCGGTACTAAGCCGCGTGATGAAGGAAAATCTCGCAGGTATCCGTGTGGTCCGCGCTTTTGCGGCTCAATCCTATGAGATGCTGAAGTTCGACGGCGCTTCCAAGAACGCGCTCGACCTCGCCAACGATCTCGTTGACATCTACGTACCCAACACGTCGGCGATGACCTTGTCCTACTTTTTCGCAATGGGATTGGTGCTTGGGATCGGTGGCAACAAGCTCGTCGCTGGCGAGATCAGCGTCGGAACCATGGCGACCTTCCTGACCTTCATGACCATGCTGCAAATGCCAGTCCGCCAGATCGGTCTCATGGTCAATGCGTTTGCCCGCGCTTCTAGCTGCGGTTCGCGGCTTTTCGGTCTCCTCGATCAGGAGATCACCATCAGGGATGCTCTCGAGGCCAGACCGCTTGAGATAAGTGACGGCACTCTGCGCTTCCACAATGTCTCATTTGCCTACCCCAACGCCGAAAACCGCGCCATTCTGAAGAACCTCAGCTTTGAGGCCCGGAGAGGCGAGACGATCGCGATCGTCGGTCCGCCGGGTTCCGGCAAATCGACGATGGCTCATCTGGTCCCCCGCTTTTACGACGTGACCGGTGGCGCCATCACGTTGGACGGCCAGGACATACGCAATGTCACCCTCGAGAGCCTTCGCAAGGCGGTCGCGGTTGTACAGCAGGATGCGTTCCTATTCACCACAACGATCGAGAACAACATCGCTTATGGCGATCCCTGGGCGAAGAGACAGCGAATTGAACGCGCTGGAGAATTCGCCCAGCTCCACGACTACATCCTCGGGCTCCCGGCAGGGTATGAGACGGTCGTGGGCGAACGCGGCGTTTCTCTCTCTGGCGGCCAGCGCCAGCGTCTCACGATTGCTCGCACCATGATGCTGCGCCCCTCCGTCATCATTTTCGACGACTCGATGGCCGCGATCGATGCCGGCACCGAGCTGCGCATTCGCGCGGCGATGCGGCGCTTCGCAAAGGATCGGGTGACGATCATCATCGCGCACCGGCTGAGTGCGCTTAAGCATGCCGATCAAATCCTTTTTGTCGATAACGGCGAAATCGTAGAACGCGGCACGCATGAAGAGCTTCTGGCGAAGCGGGGACGCTACAGGGCCCTTTACGATCTCCAGACGTGCCCGGGTGATAGCATTATTAGCCAGGATGGGGGCGCCCGCTGATGGACCAGGGCCGCGGCGAACTCGAAGCCGAACCTGACGACGGGAGACGCCCTCCGCGCGCGGTCGTCGGCTCGCACCGGATCGAGGAGGAGATGTTCGGCCGGGCTTTCGACAAGAGCATCCTCCGTCGCATCTGGGGCTTCGTCCATCCCTACCGGGCAAAGGTAGTTGTCACGATTGTCGCGATGCTGATCTTCACCGGGACGCAGCTTCTCATCCCCTTGATCATCCGCTACGCGATCGACCTCGGCATGAACCCGGCAAGGCCCGATCGCTCAGCCCAGCTTGCGGCCGTCGGCGCGTTCCTTTCGGCGATTTTGGTCAATTTCGCCGCCGGCTACATGCAGGAAGCCTTGGATGGGAAAATGGCCGAAACTGTCCTGTTCGACATCCGCCGCGCCATGTTTGGCCATCTGCAAAAGGTTTCGCTCTCTTTCATGGACAAGACCGAGGTCGGACGCCTGATGTCGCGCCTGCAAGGCGACGTTAACTCCATACAGGAGTTCCTGGAAACCTCGGTATATTCCCTAGGCGATGTTGCGCTTCTCTTCGGCATCGTTTTCGTAATGCTGTGGCTCGACTTTCGCCTCGGCCTCCTGACGCTATCGGTTCTGCCGATCCTGGTGATCGTCCGCATTGTCTGGTTGCCGCGTGCCCGCGACGCCTTCATGGCTGCACACGAAACCAATTCCGTCGTCAATGGCGCGCTGGCCGAAGCCATTCACGGCGTGCGGACCATACAGTCAATGGACCGCCAGCAGGTGAATTTCAGTCTTTTTGACGATCGGGCCCATGCCAACCTCAGGACCCACCTGATCGCTGCCAGATATGCACTGGTCATGGTGCCCATCGTCGATGGCATCACCGGCCTCGCCTTGGCCGCCGTTATTGTGGTCGGCGGCTCGATGGTCATGAATAGCCGTATAGATGTGGGCGTGTTGGTAGCCTACCTATTTTACATCCAGCGCTTCTTTGACCCGATCCGCTCACTCACCCTGCAATATTCGGTCATGCAGCGCGCCATGGCCTCAGGCAAGCGCCTGACGGATGTGCTCGACGTCAAGATCGATGTTAAGGACAAACCCAATGCCGAGGTGCTTTCGCCCGAAATGGACGGCTCGGTCGAGTTTAGGGACGTCACCTTCGGCTACGATCCGAACCGTTCGGTTCTGAAAAATGTCTCGTTCAAGGTCAATCCGGGCGAGACGGTCGCACTAGTCGGACCGAGCGGTTCTGGCAAATCGAGTGCGATGGCCCTGGTCCACCGCTTCTATGATGTTCAGCAGGGTCAGGTGCTGGTCGGCGGACATGATGTACGCGACCTCACCCAGGAATCGCTCGGCCGCCAGGTCGCCATGGTGCTGCAGGAGCCATTCCTGTTCACCGGGACGGTCTTCGAGAACATTCGATACCAGAAGACGGAAGCCACGCGCGACAAGGTGATCGAGGCGGCCAAGGCTGTCGGCGCGCATGACTTCGTCATGAGCCTCGCCGACGGGTATGAGACCCAACTTGGCGAACGCGGCGACAACTTATCTCTCGGCCAGCGCCAGCTTATCAGTTTCGCCCGCGCCCTCGTCGCTGACGCCAAGATCCTCGTGCTCGACGAAGCTACCGCCAATATCGACAGCTACACGGAATTGCAGATTCAGAAGGCTCTGATCAAGCTGCTTGAAGGGCGGACTGGCCTCGTCATCGCCCACCGTCTCGCCACGGTCCGGGGGGCCGACCGCATCATCGTGCTTCAGAATGGCCAAGTTATTGCGACTGGCAACCACGATGAGTTAATAGCCATGGGCGGCCTGTATTCCAAACTCTACTATCTCAACTACGCCTCCTTCGACGACCTTCCCGAACACGATACCACCGTCCAAGCTGGCTCTCAGACCTGACATCTTGGCGGCCTTGTGGTAGTGGCGTTGACTTTCGGGCGTGTCGGCAGACCACTCAGGCCACCGCATCCGGCCAGCAGCCAGCACTCAAGAACGAGCACTCCTCGCAATTCGTGAAGACCGGCTGCGAACGATTTCCTCCAGCATCGTATCCGACCGCGGTGCACCACCATCATCGGGCGAGCTCGCTGGAGGTGTTGGCTGGGCGTCGCAAAGCCGCTCGCGAGCGCGCCCTCAATAGCGCCGTAGCGAGCGACGGCTTTGCCACCGACGGGCCGCTGATGAAGCTGGATTAGTGGGCGCCGCACCGACGCCGCCCCGGGCGAGAAGAACCTCCTGCGGCTGGCTATGGGCAACGACTAGCGCCAGCGCGACGAGCAGACGCGTGCCGGCATCGTGACGCGCTCGGCTACCCTCTCCTTAGGATCGTGCATGTTCACACGATGGCCCAGACGCCAGCCAACGCACAAGCTGGTATTCTGTGCCGCCTGCTCGTCGTCAGTTTGGCCTCCTCCCGATTGCCCGCCCCACCACGTGCAAGCTCGAGCACATGGTCAGCCAAGTCGAGCCATGATTTCGGACTGAATGGTCCTCGCGGTGTAAAGGGAAGCATCTAGCGGCAGATTTCCAAATGCCATTTGACAAAGCAGGTAGTTGGCACCTGCCTCTTCCAACTGATCTAGCAGAGCTTTTCGCACAGACTCTGCTGATCCTACCACGCACAATTCACTCTCGACTGCCGCATCGAAGGTTAGCGGCAAGTTTGGTGGAGTGGGGATAGCGTTAAGCTCGTAAAGGAATTGGAAGCTCTTGAGCCAGCGTGCGTAAGCAGGTGCCGCGAGCGAATAGGCATGTGTGTCACAACGCCCAATCACGACCATGCGGAGCAATCCGACAAATCTCCCTTGATCCCCCCCGCCTGCGTTGTCCTCTCGATAGGCGCGGAACGCATCAGTAGTTTTGCGAACAGAAGAGGAAGGTCCTACACACGCGATATTTGTTCCATTCGCAGCGGCCCAAGCTGTGGACTCGGGTCGATTGGCAGCGACCCATGTGGGCGGATGTGGACGCTGATGAGGTCTTAGCGTCAAAGGAACGTCATTGAGATCAAAATGGCGGCCTTGATAGCATAGCGTGCCGACCTCCCTCGAATTCACAAGTATTTGCATAAGAATTTCGCTGGCTTCGGCATAACGGCCCGGCACCGCGTCCGCACCAATCCCGAAGTAGCCCAATTCGGTCGGGAGAGCACCGCGCCCTATGCCCAGTTCGAGCCTGCCACCGCTCAACTGGTCCAGCATACAGATCTCTTCGAACGCACGCAGCGGATGATAAAGCGCAAGCAGCATCACCAAGGGTCCGAGACGCAAGCGCCGGGTGCGCTGGGCGACGCTCGATAAGAACAGATTCGGCGATGGACCTCTCCCATGGGGAGTACAGTGGTGTTCTGCGAGATGATAGGCATAGAACCCTAGCTGATCGCACGCCTCTGCTAATATCAGGCGATCTTCGTACTGCCGGCCTATATCGCGGCCATCCTCATCCAAATGATCGAAGATGCCGAAAGCCAGGTTTGAAGGAAAGACGTTTGTCACTCTTTAAGTCCCCGATTTTAAAAGCAGGCTGTTTTCTTGCTGGGATCACCAGCAAGTCGGAAGAGATGTGTGTGATCGCCGATTAGCGTCAGCGTAACGAAGAAGCAGAGCCTGACGCTTCCCTGCCTCTGGAGCTTGGCACCGTTAAGCTTCCAGCAATGTCGCCAGCGGCAGCAAGAAATTCATCCATCTGCTCTTTTGTGCCGATGCTGACGCGGATACAGTGTTCCAAGCCTTTGTCCGGAAAAAACGCGACAAGTATCTTTTGCCTCTCCAATGCTGCTTGCCACCATGAGCCGTCCTGTCCCGCGGGCACACGGGCCAGCAAGAAATTTGCGCGGGAGGGTGTTACGGAAAATCCGAGTTGCGATAGTGCAACTGTCACTCGCTCTCGTTCATCCTTGATGTGCTTGTGGTTGTCTGCGTAGGCGCCGCGATGCTCAAGCACGCTGATACCAACGGCATGCCCGATCACGTTCATGTTGAAGACGTTCTGGATGTTTCGCAGCCTTCCAATAATTTCAGGGTGACCGAAACCGAAACCGACGCGAATGCCGGCGGCGGCATAGCTTTTCGAGAATGACCTCAAGACCAGAAGGTTCGAATACCGGTTGATGAGGCGCAGTCCGTGATCGGGTGCAAAGTCGACGTAGGCCTCATCGAGGACAATCAAGCGGTCCGATTGTGCTACGAGGCGTTCGATATCGCTTATCGGGAGGAATGTTCCGGTCGGATTGTTTGGATTGGCCAACATAATAAACTTGGCGTCTTTTGCCGGACCAGAAAGCAATTGCTCCATTGGCAGGGAATGAGCTTGACATCCGATTTCGAGGAACTCAGCGCCCTGGAGCATGGCAAGTTTGCGGTTGAACGAAAACCCTGGCGACATCATCGCAACCTTGTCGCCGGGTGCGAGGAAAGCTCTGTAGATCAGTCCGAGCAGTTCAGACGACCCGTTGCCAGCGATGACCTGATCCCTGGAAACGCCATAGGCGCTGGACGCTGCTTCCCTCAGTCTGGAGTTGTCGTCATCCGGATATAGATACTGGCGCTTGAGGGCCGCCACTGCACTTTGCATTATGATTGGCGGCAACGGAAACGGGTTCTCATTCGTATTCAGCTTGATAAAATTTCCGTCCGGCGCTGGTCCGTTGGACGGCAGAGCATCTAACTGTCGTGTCACTTGCGAAAGAGCCGAAAGCACAGTTTGCAGTTTTGCATCGGACATATTTTACTCCGTTTCAGTCACACAGGGGGCATCCGTATGAGCTCTAAACGAGAGCAACATGGCGGACGAGATTGACGATGGCAGGTTTGCCTTTCACCCAATGGTCGCAGCGCCGGCTGACATGGGAATTCGGCAAGGCTGTCCTCGGTCGAATCGAGTTGACGCGGACGCGGATCTGCATCGCTGCGCGGCGCCAAGGCGCTAAGCGGCTCAGCTCATGCCCAGGGTCATGCTTTCAAAGACGCTTGATCTCGACGCCATATTTCCTCAGCACGTAGCCAATCTGACGCGGGGTCAGCCCAAGCAGGCGCGCTGCCTTTGCCTGCACCCAGCCACATCTTTCCATGGCAGCAATGACGCGCTCTATGTCCGGCGTCCTCGCCCCAATTGGGTGGGTTGCGCCGGCAAGCGGGACTGTACTCGCGGCCGAACTGGCGGCCGCGTCCGGCGGCGTGGCCAAATTCGCTGACTCCGACAGGATCGGCGGTGGTTGCAGCGCGGCCTTGCCCGATCTGCACTTCCACAGCGCCTCGGCAAAGCATTGGCCTTGGGAGCAGGCAAAGTCGTTTCTCCCGATTGACAGTCCCTCGGCCAGGATCGCTGTCCGGTGCACGCAATTTTCAAGCTCGCGAATGTTGCCGGGAAACTCACATTTCATCAGCACTTCAATCGCACGCGGATCGAAGGTGAGCGTACAGCCGTTCTCGTTGTTGAACTTCTTGAGAAACTCAGCTGCGAGGAGCGGAATATCGCTGCGCCTTTGGCGCAATGCTGGTACCAGCAAGGGAACCACGTTGATGCGGTAGTATAGGTCGGCGCGGAACTCATTCCTTGCAACCGCCTCTTCCAGGTTCCTGTTCGTGGCGGCAATCACGCGAACATCGACCTTGATGGTCTGATTGCTGCCGACGCGCTCAAACTCCTGCTCCTGCAGCACGCGCAGTAGCTTTGCCTGGAACGAGGCCGAGATCTCGCCAATCTCATCCAGAAACAACGTCCCCTTGTCAGCGAGCTCAAAGCGCCCCTTGCGGGAATTGAATGCGCTTGTGAAGGCACCCTTCTCATGACCGAACAATTCGGATTCCAGGACTGTCTCTGGGAGCGCTGCACAATTGAGTTTAACGAAGGGCCGCTTGGCGCGCGGCGACAACTCGTGAATTGCCTTGGCAGCCAGCTCCTTCCCGGTACCGGACTCACCTCGCAACAGAACTGTGGTTTTTGCCTTCGCTACGACCGCGATCTTCTCCAGCAGGGCGCTTATCGCCGGACTGTCACCAATCATCCCCTCGACGTGAACCTTTTTGCGCCGGGGTGCAGGGTGCTTAACATCAGAAAATTTCGTTTGCAGCCGATGTTCCAGCTCCGGCGCTCGCTCGCTGTCGGCCGCGGAGAAGCGATGCAACTTGACTGTCTGTCCCACCATGTTGGCAATCATGG
>NZ_JAMYMJ010000084.1:0-13700 GCF_040318435.1 Mesorhizobium sp. M1143
CCCACGGCCCACAATTTGCTTCACACCCAACGCACACGGCCACCCGCCAAACGGTCCGGGGGGGGGGTGTGCTTGGGGGCGCGGGGCTCACACCAAGCCCCCCACGCCGGAGGGTGAATGATGATCGCGACGCTAGCCTAGCCATTCCCCAACGGCTCGGACAAATCCGGTTCCCGGCGGCGTTCCCGTCGTTCTTCAAGGAACAGCTTGGTGTGCTCGTCCCACTCAAGGGGCGTTGTCCCGCGCTCTTGACGAAACTTTCCAAACTCCTTGCGCAGGTCGGCAAGGTCCAATGCCCAAAGATGCTCACTGCTTCCGGGGTTCGACAAAGCGCTCACCAGTTCCGTCCGCTCTCTCGGAATTAAGTTGGCTTCGCGGTTGAGCCTTCAAGGTGGCATTGCGAGATAATTTGCTCGCTTGATAATATGCCTATATCTTAGGCAGAGGAGTGGGGGTCCCTATATCTTCCCGCAGTGGCCGGTGCGGTTAAGCCCCACAAGCACCCCCAACTGCACCGGCCATGTCCCACGGCTGGGTATGGTCTTTGCGCTCGGCATATCTTTTCAAGAGCTTCCGTGAAGCCTGACGCAAATTTGTTGCTGCTGCGAGCCGCACCCCCCGTTTGGCGGAGCTTCGTATATCTCTCGCTTTACCACGATCTTATCCGAAGTGATTAGGCGAGCTAGGCGCTTCAGCGAGCTGCCACTACCTCGTAGGCGTCCAAAGCTTCTTGGTGTGCCGATGCCGAAAAGCAACCCAGCGGCCGGTCCATAAACGGCCAGCAAGTCGAAGTCCTGGCCTCCATTCGTAGGATGGGTCGACGAGCGGGTCGAACAGTGGCGCGCGCGCCCCCGAGAGGAAGAGGGAATGTCTTATAACGGAGCGTCCGCAAGTGTCGGACGCTGACCGGGCTGCCCAGCGCAACCCTGCTGAACCCGACGCTTTGGTGTCACTTCCAAGTATACCCTGATGTGCAACAACAACATATGCGCAAATCGAAAGCCGTCCGGCTTACCGGTCAAGAACGGGAGCGCCGCTAAGACGAAAAAGCATCTCGCTGTAGGGTAGCCGAGCAAGGATCTTGCCGTGGTTGGCAATTGCCGCAGCTGTCATTCCTCTACATAGGAGACTGACGCCCCCTTGGGTTCGTTGGCAGATGGCATCCGGACTGTCAACGAGATGCAGATCCGGAACCCCATGTACTATGGCAGTTACACCCTCAGGAATGGCTCCGATCGGTTGAACTACCAATATGCGCACACCGAGCAGCCACCCTATCATAATGGCGGCTACGCAACCAGTGCAGCCAAAGACGCCGAACTTCTTCATCGCATCGCACCTATTCCCCGCATCCCATCATCGTACCTGATGGCGTGATGGTGCATTCGTTGCCTTCAGTGTCCACGGAATGAGTTCCGGTGCTGTCTGTCCAGGAGCGAATGGAGTAGGAGTTTCCTTCGCTATCGCTACTGGTGACCTCTTGGCCTCCGTTCGGAAAGCGAAGAGTTTCGGTGTCAATCGAATAGTTATTCCTTCGGTATCGTACGATCTCACATGTTGATCCCCATTTTTGCCGGAATAGGAATCTGTGCAGACCCTGTAGTCGCTTTCACCCAAGCAATCAGCGTATGCGGAAGCGGTGCAGCCGAGTAGAAATGCTGCCGTCAATCCGATGACGTTTACTTTCATTGAATTTCCTCGATAAAAACACTAAAGCCCCGCCAACAGTCATAACGGCTCTGGGCGCGAGGAACCGCAGCGGCTAGGTATCCTTGAAGTTAAACCGCCTATCAAGCCAATCTGCGCCTCTGAAATACACCGCACTCGAGTGCCACGAGTTGTTCAAGGTAAGCGTCCAGGCCCAAAGGCTTATGGATACAAGTGCACCAATCCACCCGTACAGCAGAGCTGCCGCAAAAAGCGATGGGGTCGACATAACGAGTATCCACCACTCCCAAATGAAGCGCAAGGTAATACCGACGCAAAAATAAATAGAGATGAAGAGTATAATCCCGACAACGACCCCTGTAAATTCCATTATCCTGCCAGTATTTTTCTTTTTTGCTGTTCGAATTCTTGATCTGTGATGATTCCGGTCGCCTTCAAAGCGCCGAGACGCTCAAGCATTGACACCACGTCGGTACCCTGCGGTTGATTGTAGACTGGAGCTGGCTGCCTTCTCTGCTCCAGTGCATCCCTAACCTTATTGACGAATTTGACAACAGTCTTCTTCCAAACGTTGCTGATGTGCCGCTGCGAAGCTCCGTCTTCGATGGTGATCGAACCAAAGATGAGCCCCGTTTTGCCGCTAACAGCATTTACCTTGTCAAGGCCTATGCTGGCCTGCTTCAGGCCGTAGATCATTCCTTTGTCGAGAAAGATGATACGTCGGTCTGTCAGGGTGATGAGCCACGTGTCGCCGTCCATGAGCCCAGAAGTGAATGCCAATACCTGCTCACCGTCTGAAAGAATCTCCGGAAGGTGATTTAGCTCTTTCTTTGTAAAAAATTGATCGTCGCCGATTTCATCGGCGATACGTTTATACTCTATTCGAAGCTCCGCCTTGGACGCATTTTTAAAATCGAAGGTCATATTCTCTCCAATCGCTATCCGAGTCAGCAGCGCACAGATTGTATTTCTAAGATTTAGGCTAGGTTATCCCACCGGGCGAACGGCTTTCGTAATTTTCAACCAATCTGATGTTCTATTTTGTTTGAAACGCCGAGATATGGGAGCTTCGTGCAAGGTGGCTAGATGAAAAGAAGCCACCACATTCGGCGCGCTTGGAGCAGCTTGTGCACTCGTTCAAGTACGCATTTTTCCAGTCACTAATCGACCGCTTTGCATACTTGTGGATAGAGCCATCAAGAAGACAGAGCTGGTGATTGTAGACTGAAACATTGATCCTAGCCGCAGCCAGATATTGCACAGCCGCCCGCAACTCACTTCGATAGTCGTACGGGTCCATCCAGAGCTTATCCATATTTGCCCTTGTGAAGCCAGTGATCTCCAGTCCCATAAACGTCACGTGGTCTACGAAGGTGAGGTTTCTAAAAATGAAATCTGACAGGTCGACGAGACCTTCATAGGTCTGCTTGTGAACGACAACTCGTATCTCAACCTCAGCCCCGACGGCCTTCAGGTTCATGATCCCGCGGATGGTCTCATCGAAGGCGCCTTTGGACTGAACCACGTAGTCGTGAACTTCCGGGTCGGCGGAATAGATCGGTATGCCGACCGAAAGACGAGGATGTCCAATCCCTTGATAGCGCTCTGCGAATTGCCGATCCTTGAACGTCCGGCCATTGGAAAGAATATGAACCGGCGTAGACGGAAGGTGGTCACGAGCTGATGACAAAATGTCAAAAAAGTCCTCACCCACCAGCGTTGGCTCACCGCCAGTGATCCCGAGAAACGGGGTCGTTACGGGCAGCAGGGGCAGCACATCCAAAATCTCCCTCGCCAACCAGCGATCATCAACGTCTTTGGGTGGCTGGGAGCACATCAAACACAGGTGGTTGCACCGCTCCGTTACGAGGAAATAGTTCGCGTTGGCATCCTTTCTGAACAGGACACGCACTGCCTTCCGATCCGGCACAAAGCGGATGACGTCTCCTTCGCAAAGGTAGTCGAACTCGTGGGGCAGAACGACTAGTCGTCGGTCTGAAAACAGTCGCTCAGCTTCCGGCCGATGCTCCTCAAAGGTGACAACCCACTGGCATTCAGGATGAAACGTCTGCCCCTTGAAAAGGTACGCATCATGTTCTCGGTTAGGCGCTTGGTCAGCTTGGCCCGTCACGAGCCTAAGTGCCACTCGCTGTGAGAAATCACCGACGCTTGCTGACGCAGCGAAGCCACTCAGTCGCAACATCCTAATTCGCCCAACTTAGAAAGAGTTCTCGGGCGGTAACGTCCCTCTCCATAAGGCCGATCAGCCTCTTGAAGATCGACATATTGCGATTGCAGAATCCCGACCGCGTTTTGAGGCCAACAAAGTCGCCCTGCGTTGCGGTATGGAATACTGGATCGGAGCCACAGAACGGCTCGTAAGCGCAGTCGGCGCACATCGGTACGGAGCCTGCAAAAGATTGCTCGATAGGATCGAGGAGAGCGTCGGACCCGAAAATCTCGCCATAGGTGTTTTCGTGGACATTCCCGAGCAGAAATGTCTTGTCGCCCATTTCGGCCAACGTTCGTGCTTCGTCGGACGCGTAGACGCTGGCGTCATAGTTATAGCCGACGGCGGAGATACCGATGCCTGCCGGGCTCATAAGATCCACATATCCTGGCTCGAAAGGCGTGAGCATCTTTGTAAGGATGGTGGCCGCGTAAAACTCCTTGAAAGGTATGCCGTTACGGTTCAGTTCCAGGATGTAATTCAGCCCGTCGAAGTAGAAATCGAGCCAGCGGTCCACGTCATAGGCTGCGTACGATTTCGTCTTGACCGCGAAGCCGTAAGGGGAAAGCGGCCGAAGGAATATTCCGGGGAAATCTAGCCGCAGGTATTCGTCAATGATCTCGCGCGCCAGTGGAAGACTGGCTTTGGTCGTTGTCATAAGTGCGCTGACGCGTTCATGGCCGAGAGCCAGTCTGGCCTTGTGGATACCTGCCACAGCCAATTCGTAGCTGTTCTTTCCCGGGCGCGGTCGATTGGCATTGTGAAGAGTGGCCGGTCCGTCGAGCGACGTTGAAATTAGAATCCTGTGCACGCGACAGAATTCCAAGATTTCGTCGGTGATGACGGCGAGATTCGTCGTGATGACGAATTGCAGCGACCGCCCGGCGACCTTGTTGATCGCTTCAGCCCGATGCACGACGTGTTGGATCAACGGGAAATTCAGGAGCGGCTCGCCGCCTTGGAACTCGATCTTGATAGCCGGACTTGGAGACTGGAAAATGAGCGCCAACGCCTTCTCGGCAGTCTCCTCTGACATATCGAAGGCTGAACGATCTTCGCTTTGGCGAGATACCTGACAGTAGGGGCAGGAGTGCTCGCACCGCAAAGACACGACCATGATGTGAAGCGATGTGAAGTTCTCAAGCCTTCTTGCCTTGGTCCGAACCTTCAGCGCCAGCAGCTCCTTGCCGATATTGGAGGATGCATCAAAGAGGAACTGCCTGCTGCGCAGGCGGGAGTAGGCGGGGTGTGTGCTGGGAAGCTCGTGCCTGATAAACGAAGCCAGCACGGCGCGCGGCAATAGCAGATATTCGCCCGCTTGGTTGGTCAGCACATACCGCTCGTCGTCCAACTGGGAAAAACGAAAGTACGCGAGCTGATAAGTGTCGTCCAACGGTCGTTGGAACTCAGTTGCCGGAGCAAACTTAGTCATCGGACTGCAGGCCCGATCTGGAAAACGCAAGCGCCAGTATCGCGTTTCTAACAGTGGCGGTTTCGGCGGCGATGCTTCTACGCAGGTCCTGATCCAAGACCTCTAGCCGCAGTCTTTCTACCGCTGCGTCGGCCGAAGTTCGCGCGGCCGCCTTGCTGACGTTGATCGTGCATACTGCGAAGCCGCCCTCGATCGTGATCTCAACCGCAGCGTTGCCGGTTACCCGATACGCTGCGCGCTTTACACAGTCGAGGCTGAAGACTGACAGATCAAACTTGACTTGGGCAGTCTGGACGAGCTCGCTCTCGCGAGGGGTGTCCGCCATCAACAATAGCTGTAGCCAGAGCAGTGAGACCCGTGACTAGCATGGCTCGAATGGCTGGTGTGGTACGCCATGATAACGTCCGTACCATTTGAGCGATCTAGCACATCACCGTAGCCGAGGTCCGCCGGGACAGTGCCAGCTTCAGCGAGCTTGGTCGAAGGCTGATTTGCCGATTCGACAAGGACTGCAGCCTGAACTTGGCCGCCGAGAATCATCGTGGCCGACAAGGCCATTGGTGACAGGAAATTGCGTTTCGACATTATCCAAACCCCCGTTTGTACGGACTCATTAGCAAAACGCGCCAAGCCGGACAAGTACCGCTTGTGGAGAAGTGCTTAAGGGACCACTAATGTTCCGGGTCAAATACTTGTATTGTGGAGTTGACGGGGTCCGTCTTCTGAGCGCAATCGATCGCAGAAGCGGCCCGACGATGCTCTTTTGCAGCCGCTTCGGCTGCCGCCAGAAAGCGCTCGGATTTCAGCCCGAGACAGCTGTTCGGAAGGTTTGGTTCTGGGCCATTGGCGATCTCCGCTTGATGGGGTTCGCCGCAACGCGGACCATAGTCCTACATGCCACGCTGCCTGACCTCCTGGCCTACTCTCACGGGAGCGATAGGGCCAGGCGCCAAGCGCCACCATCAGGAGGGAAGCGGTCGTGCCGACCATGTCTCGCGCCTGAGCGTCGCGGGCGCCGCATCAAGGAAGCGGGCTACAGCGCTGCGGCCTGATACTGGACTCCCGGCTTCAGACGATGCATTCTCGCCTCGGGGAAGGGATCATGGGCAATTCTGTTCATGCCAGGAGGTTGCAGAGGCGACGGCCTTGGTGGCGCTCGCTTTTTCCGCTATCGTCTCGCCGCCGTTCTGGTGATGCTCGGGGCGACTTCCGCGGGCTATCTTGCAGTCGGCGACGATCGGCACGAGCTGCCGCGCGTTCACCATGGCGGCGATTCGTCGGCCAGCAACGCGGCTGTCCGCGAGGCGGGCTGCGATATCAAGGGCAACATTAACGAGCGCGGCGAGCATATCTACCATATGCCGGGGCAGGAATATTACTCTGCTACGCGCGTCAACCCAGCTCGAGGAGAGCGCTGGTTCTGCTCACAATGGGAAGCGTGGTGGGCGGGCTGGCGGAAAGCGAAAGTGTAGCGATTGCCTTTAGACGACACCTTCAGTTGCTCGATGCGCGTGCTCTTTATTGGAAGTTCGAACATCGCGCCGCCCGCGAGTTCCGGGTAATGCGTCGATCGCCAGAGATGACGATCCAACGCCCCCTCCGTGCTCAGCTGGGCGATCCAGGCCACATCTTTCACGCCGGGGCCGAACTTCTTCTCTGATATGGACGATCTCATGCTCCCCGGCGAACAGGGCATTTAGCGAACGGGCGAGAGCGGGCGACAGGTTTTCGTCGACCAGGGCTTTCACGCGGCACTCTGAAGGCTCTCTTCGAATTTGATGGCGTCTCTAACAGCGGTAGCTGAGACATCGAAAAGGCGCGCCACCTTTTCCGCAAATCCTTCGGCTTCTACAGCTTGCGCAAGCGCCACGGTCGGGACGCCATATTTGGAGGCGATCGGCTGACCGAACGAACGATGGGGGTCGATCACGATGGACTGCTTGCCATTGAAGGGCCGCCAGCGCGCCACCGCGTCACGATATCCAGGTCTTTGAACGTCCGCTCTATGCAGGAATGCAGCCAGAGCGACGCGGCAAAGCCCATCGGGACGCGCCAGCCTAGGTCTTCCTCCCCCCGCTGCATGCCAGACGTATTGTCCTTGGGCATCGCGCCGCTCCATCGGCGAGGCGTCAGTTCGTCTCGTCTACGATACTGTCATAGTCGCGGCCGATCAGTAGCAGCACGAAGCCGCAGGGCACTGTCACGCTGGTGAGGGCAATAAGGCCGAGCCATCCATAGTCCGGCTTCGCAAAATAGTAGTACCAGCTAATCGCCTGCACCAGCGGAGACACGATCAACATCCAAGCACCCCATTTGCCATCCGTGTTGAGCCGGATCGTTGTCGTCGCCCGATATCTGATTGCCATACGTATGCCCTCCCGTTCCTCAAAAGGCAGCTTCGCGTCGGTTGAGCGCGAACGCAAGCGCCGGCCCGGCTACGGCTTTGCGAGCCTCACGCCGGCGCCTCCTCCATTCTGCGGAATGAGCTCAACCCCGGCAGCCTCCAGAGCGGCCTGCAGGTCGACCAACGTGCGGTCGTATGGCGTCCGCTTGCCAGCTTCGAAATTGGCAATGGTCGTCTTGGCCACCTGGGAGGCCGCTGCCAGCTGATCCTGCGACCATCCAACAAGCGCCCGGGCTGCCCGGCATTGAGATGGCGAAAGTGTCATTTTAGTTAAACCTTACATTAAAGTGACTGTACGATACGTGCAGTCTTATACCATTAGTGCAACGTTATCGCAAATGCAGACCCAAATGCCTAACACCCCTCTTCTGGAGGCCGGCGAAGCTATGGCCGCTGCCTTCCCTTTAGAAGATTTTCCCGCGCCCTGCTCGGTGCCATCGCCTCTATTCCGGCCATAAGAGGCGCGGCCGCGGCGCATGTCTCGCCGCAACCGGCGCCTCTGCCCTCCGAGGAGGAACTGCTGCAAGCCTACAGTGAGTGGCTGTTCTTCGAACGTCTGCTGCTTATGCGCGACATCTACCCTCGCGAGCGCAACCCCTACCGCCAAACAGCCCTCGTGCCCTGCAACACTCTTGCGGCGCATTACCATTTCCCGCTACGATGACCGAGAGTTGTAGCCCGACATGGGAAACGGTGCCCTCGCCAGCCACGCGTGCGCTGCTCGTCTTGCAGACTGTCGGCGTTGACTTCAGGCCGCTGAGTGAACGGCAATGATCTTTCGTTCAGAAGGAACCTGCCATGCGAACGACCGAAGGTGCTCGACCGCCTTCCGGCTGGTTTGTGGTCGACGTGATGCGCCGCGAAGCCCGGAAGTGGGACTGGGCGGCGCTTGTGACCGATACGCATCCTGACGATCTAGAAGCTCGGATCTTTGCGAAGCAGTGCTGGGTCCCCATTCCCGGCAAGCACCGAAACCGAGATGCGGCTTGGGATATGTTCCAGGCGATGTCAGCCACGCGGCACTGACTGACTTTCATTCCGCAGAAGAGAAACGAACAGCCCGCTGCGGCTGGTGGCGGGTTTTTCATGTCGCGTTTCATGTCGCGTCCATCAGCCGCGCACCAGTAAAAACCGTTGGAAACCAAGGATACTCAGTTGCAACATGGTGCAACATCAGCTGAATATTACAGAAACAAGCGGTGCCCAGAGGCAAGTAGGAAATGTCTGTGCTTTCAGATCTTACCACGCACATAGCATGCGGACAACCAACAGAAATAGCAACAATAGATTCCTGTGGGTTATTTCATTCCTCCCGGAATGTCCGACTGATTTGGTCCGACAGCGGCTTCACGAAATAGGAAAGCGCCGTACGCTCACCCGTCTGGACCATCGCTTCGGCCGGCATACCGGGCACGAGCGTCAGGCCCTTGAGCTTCGTCAGTTCCGCCTGCGGAACCGACAGGCGCACCAGGTAGTACGAAATGCCGTTTTTTTCATCCGTCGCCAGATCGGCTGCGATCCGGCTGACATATCCGTTCAATATCGGCGTGGTTCTCAGATTGAAGGCTGACATCCGCAGCACGGCCTTGTGACCAAGCTGGATTTGGTCGATGTCCTTCGGGGTGATTCGTACTTCAAGCGCAAGATCGTCGCCTTCCGGCACGATTAGCATGATCGGATCGGCGGGCGTGATCACTCCGCCGACCGTATGAATTGCGAGTTGTTGAATGGTGCCTGACTGCGGCGCGACGATATCGATCCGCCGCAGTTCCTGTTCAACCGCCACCTTGCGCTCAACATACTCCCCGACCTGCGCCTGACCCTCTCTGAGCTCCTGGCCCACTTCCGACTTGAAATCCTGATCGATCTGCGGGATCTGCAGGCGCGTTTCGGCTATGCGGGCTGCCGTCTGTGCCTGATCTGCGATCTTCTCACCGCGTTCGCCACCGAAAGTGGCAACCTGGATCTTCAGGCTGTTCAACCGTTGGTCCGAGACAATGCCTTGGTTGCGCAGCCCACTTAGAACAGCAATTTCCTTTTGGAGAACCTCGATCATTTTTTCACAGGCAATTTCCTGCGCCTTGAGTCCTTCGATCTCGTGGTGATATTGAGTAATGCGTTCCGCCAATTGCGCCTGCTTCCCGTCGCGGGATTGCCTGCGGAATTCGAACAGCAACGTCTCGCTATCTATTGCCGAAGCTACGTCCGGAACATCTCTTCGGGCGAGTAGCCAGTCCGGGAAGGGGATTTCCGCGAGATCGTCACGCTCAGCATCGAGTCGAGCTAGGTAGGCGGCCAGCTCATCGAGCCGCTTGGTGACTATGGCGAGATTAGCGCGCGCCTGGGTGGCATCGAGCCGCATGAGGATGTCGCCGGCTTTTACCTTATCGCCTTCGCGCACCAGGATTTCTCCCACCACCCCGCCAGTCGGGTGCTGCACCTTCTTGACATAGGAAACGACGACAAAGTGTCCGGACGCTACAACCGCACCGGAGAGATTCGTGAAGTTCGCCCAGGCTCCGGCTCCTCCCACAAAGATCACGCTCGCCAGAAAGCCCGCCACCAGGTGGCGGCGAATGGAGCTTGAAACGTCATTGTTCTGATCAATGCCGGACACCGGTATCCTCCATGTCAGCGCGCTCTGCCACGTTATCCTGTGTAGACTCGATGGCCTTCAGGACTTTGGAAGGCGCACCGAATGATCGCTGCCGTCCACCTTCCATCACCAACACCAAATCCACGGCGCGGATGACGCTCGGCTGATGGCAGACAACAACCGCAATGCCCTTGCGCTCGCGCACAGAGGCGATCGCCTTAGCGACTGCAGCTTCGCCTTCCGCGTCGAGATGGATATTGGGTTCATCCAGCACAACAAGGAACGGGTCTCGATAAAGGGCACGGGCAAGACCGATAAGCTGGCGCTGCCCGGCGGAAAGTGCCGATCCGACCTCACCAATCGGAGTTTCGTATCCGTGCTCAAATCGGAGGATCAGTTCGTGCGTGCCCGCTGCTTTCGCCGCGGCGACAATAGCCTCAGGGTCAGGATCATCTTCAAAACGAGCGATGTTTTCGGCAATGGTGCCATCGAACAATTCAACACCTTGTGGCAGATAGCCGATGTGACGGCCTAGTGCTTCCCGGTCCCATTGATCGAGGCTTGCGCTGTCGATGCGAACCTTCCCGGCGACCGGCGTCCATGCGCCGACGATGGCGCGCGAGAGTGTCGACTTGCCCGAGCCCGACGGGCCGATGACCCCGAGTGCGCTTCCCGCCTGAATGGCAAACGCAAGGCCGGTCACGGTCGGCTTGCTTTCGCCGGGCGGAACGATTGTCACGCTTTCGAGGCGCAGTTCGCGTTCAGGTGCAGGCATAGGCACAACAGGAGCGGTTTCAGGAACCTTTTCCAAGAGGTCCTCCAGCCGCGCCCAACTCTGGCGCGCCATGAGGAAGGGTTTCCAGCTTGAAATGGCCAGATCGACCGGAGCCAGCGCACGCCCCATCATGATCGAACTGACAATCATGACCCCGGCCGTAGCCTCCTGCCTGACGACAAGGTACGCACCGACGGTAAGAATGGCCGATTGCACCTGCAGGCGCAAGTCGGCATTGCAACGCGCTGCTTGCAGCAGACCATTGCGTGCCATGTTGTGGGCAACGGTATCGCTTATCGGCCCTTGCGAGAGAGTGTTGGCAAGGAGTGTCAGAGATGTGAGACCGACCGCCCCGATAAGTGCCGTCATGCCGATCCAGAAATGAAGGAGGAAGCAAATGCCAAGATAAAACAGCATCCATGGCAGATCGAAGAACGCTGTCGGACCGTTTCCACCTAAGAAGCCGCGAACATTGTCGAGATCGCGAAGCGGCTGCAAGCCGTCGCCCGGCATGCGCGTTGAAAGCGGAAGGCGAACGATCGCATCGTGAACGCGTCCGGAAAACTGTCCATCGAAACGCTCGCCAATCCGCAGCAGCACGCGGGCGCGCAAAATGTCGAGCAGGCATTGGAACGCATAAAGCCCCGCAGCGAGCACGACGAGCCCCACCAGCGTGGATACGCTGCCACTTGCCAGAACGCGGTCATAGACCTGAAGCATGAACAGCGGCGAGATCAGCGCAAACACGTTGACCACGCCGCTGATCAACACAATGCCCCAAATCGCGGAAGTCAGAGGGAAGGGTCTCAAAGCTGATCCTTTAAGGAATGGTTGTCACGTAAGTCTCCGCAGCTGGCGACCCAGCTCCCTATATTGCTCCCCGATCGGCAACCGACTGCATCCGCTCGCTGGTTCAGGATCAGTGCTCCCGCCGAATATGTTTGGTCCCGGCATTTGATGGAGCGGGTCAACAACACCGTCCGGCTGAAGGTTTGGAAGGGATTCATCCTGGTCGGCCGCAAGGGCCCGAACAGGCTTCCGCCTCCACACCTTCAGGAGATTTCGGTCCACGACCAGCGCGACGCGCAGGGCTTCGTCACTGTACACGCTGACTGCTCCCAGGCGCCCCGGCCCATGGCAAGTAGCGGAAACGGACGGGAAAGCGCCCGCCCGGGGGGGCGGGGCGGGCGCGGTTCCGCATGGGTTTTCTGGATCAAACGAAGGTGAAGTCCGACGCGGTCAGGCCTAGGTCGGCCACGGTGACTACACCGCCCAGGTGGGCGAACTCGTGCGCGCTGCCGTCGGCGGTGACATAGGCCAGAGTTGCAACTCTGTCAGTGTAGCTGCTTTGGTAGACAATGATGTCGCCGGCGTGCTCGCCGGAGATCGCACTCGCCGCCTCATTAGCAGAGTTGAAAGATTCACCAGTGATCACCACGACGTGTTCGCCGTTCGCACCCGACGCCGCACCGCTGTAGAAGCTGCTCACCGGGTAGCCGGACTGTATGCTGGCGTTGTTGACGAAGTTCGCGCCAAAACCGTCGTTGTAGAGGCCTACCGCATCGAAGGCGAACTTGTCCTCCGCGGGGTTGAAATCGGTGATAGTGGTAATGTCCGACGTCGACCCGACAACCCCAGGCACCGGATTGTGGAACTGGAACACGAACGTGTCACTGTCGCTGCCCCCGGTCAACGTGTCCTGGCCGTCACCCACGTAGAGGACATCCTGGCCGGGTCCGCCGCTGAGCCTGTCATTGTCCTCACCGGAGACGCGCGCGTTGAAGCGGCCGTTGTCGCCGGAGAGATCGTCCCAGCCATCTCCGCCGAAGATGCGGTCGTTACCCTCGCCGCCGATGGCTCGGTCACTGCCCGCGCCACCCGAGATCTCGTCGTTGCCGCCACGACCGTCAAGCCAGTCACCGCCCTGGTAACCCTCGATCCAGTCAACACCCTCGGTGCCGAGGAGTGTTTCGGAACCCGGGCCACCTTCGATAATCTTTGCCATTGAAAATACTCCTAATGATGCCCCTGCCTGAGTCGTTCATATTCGTCATCGGACAATTGGAGAAATCGATTGCTTGGATAGGCATACATTTACGAAATGGATGCATTCTCGTTCACTTCGCCCTTCTGCTGAGCAGTTGCGGGCTCGCAGGCGGCGGGGACACGCCCCAGGCAATCGGCCCGAATATTCACACTCAAAGAACGGTCCAGGAAAACTTGGCAACCGGTCGTCCTGGTTGGGCCGCCCTCGGAAGAACGGGCATGGGGCTGTGTTGCCGAGTCGCGCCGGCACTGCCCATTGCGAGCAATGGAACGGTAGGGAGCGCGTTCGCGCGAGCCGAGATCGGAACCGACAGGCGCACCAGGTAGTACGAAATGCCGGGTTCACCAGGATTTCTCCGACCACCCCGCCAGTCGGGTGCTGTATCTTCTCACTAGGAAACGACGACAAAGTGTCCGGACGCTACAACCGCACCGGAGAGATTCGTGAAGGTCGCCCAGGCTCCGGCTCCTCCCACAAAGATCACGCTCGCCAGAAGGCCCGCCACCAGGTGCCGGCGAATGGACTCGAAACGTCATTGTTCTGATGAA
>NZ_JAMYMJ010000085.1:0-11923 GCF_040318435.1 Mesorhizobium sp. M1143
TGAGAAGCGGGCAAATGAATTGGCGCGCGCCTATGTCGATGGGCTGAAACAACTGGCCGGAAAGAAGATTGCTGTTCCGCGTGATGCAGAACTCAAAGCAATCGGACTCGCCGAACATGTTGGTATCGAGGTCGCCGGCTATGCGTGTTTCACTGTCCCGCCTGCGGTATGGCAGGCGACAATCTTAGCGGAAGTCTTTCACGACCACTGCCTTGGTAGCGCAGCTACCAAGGCAGTGCCGATCGCCAAGCATTTGGAAAAGAGCGCGCTGATACGCCCGCAATTTCAGCGTGTTACTACCGAAGTAGCGTACGGTGTCGCTGTCGCCGAACCTCGCTTCGCGCCCGCTTGGAAGGCGATCGACAACTATTTGCAAAACCTGCTCGGAAAGGGCGTTCTGGTTCAGCAAGGCTACGGAGTGACGCTGGAGAGGTCCCTTGCGGACAAGTGGACCGCGCGCACGCTGGCAGAGACACAGAGAACCGCTGTCGTGCATGCCGCAGTGCAAGCAGTCGATTGGATCTTAGCCGAGCTTCCGGCCGAAGAGCGAGGGGACATGACGGGCGAGTCGTGGCTGAATTCTATCCACAGAGAGACGAACATGACATATCGGGCCGCGATCGAGTCTGATGTCGAAGCGCCGAAGATCGCCGCCGAAATAGAAGCCGTTGTCGCGATGTTCGGAAAGAGCGGCGCGATCCCACATGCTGCGTTGGGTTTGCCTATTCGAGGCGCAATCGAGCGCTGCAAGGCTCAGAGATCAAAGCAGGCCGAAGGGCTACGGCAGAAACAGATTCAGGAAGCCAACCGACTTAGGCAATCGCGTCGGGACCGGCTATGCGTTGACGCTGAAACGGAACTGAGCGGCCCCAATCTTGGGGCCTTTCTGAACGCGAAACGCGACGATCTGAGCGGCATGTCGCCGTTGGAAGCGGCGGAGGATAGCGAGTCGGGATTGACCAAGGCTCGAGGCGCGCTCTCCGCCGATGTCAAGCGCAAGCGATATCAGGAGAAAATCACTGCCGATACCAAGCAGTCTTTGTCAGCGAAGCATGTCGATGCTTTCCTTAACGGCCGGGATGACGACTTAGAGCGGACAACGCCACTCTTGTACGTCCGAGATGACGCCACCTACCGGAAGGCGCTCGGGAAGCTAGCTGAATGGCAGAGGGGGTTCGGCGGACCGTTTTGATCATAGGATCACCACCGTAAAAAATCATGGCTGGCAGGAGTCTCGGTCACTTTTCTGCGCTCATTTCACCTGGGGCCAGTGACCTGCGTTAGGATTGAGCCGTCCGTCCGCGTAGACTGCCGTAAAGCGTCGTAAATCAGCGTCAGCGGCGTGACCTTTCTCAGGCCGTTTCTAAGGCACGCCGCATTGATTTCAGTGCAGAGTCTCGTGGCAGCAGGAGAGCGCTACATCGCAAGACCCACTATTGAGCAGGCGCTGTTTTGTTATCGTTTACAGGGAATCGCGATCGAGGGTCACGGCGCTCGTCGAGGCTGACACCAAGCCAGCTCACTCATAGTAAGATCACCTAGGCGTCGCTCGCGCGCCTGTCGAACAGCCGATTTATCGAGGATGAGGTGCACGCGGAATCCAAATTGTTTAGAGCCCTAGTTCTGACCTATAGCAATAGCCCAATACCATTGGACCAAGTATTAGAACAAAGTAAAGCCAATATTCTGCGACGATCAGAGCCACGTAGCGAATAAACATTAAGGCGAGCGAAAATCTTCCAATTTGCATATCTTTATGAAACATCAATTCAAATCTAATGTAGTCAACATCTTTGTGATTTAGTTGATGTGTTTTCAGAATTTCACTGTAATTTGCGCTAAACTCAGGTCTACGGCTGTTTGCCTCCTCCAAAGTCAGCGCCTGAAATTGGTTGTATATGTCAGAAATCTCCAGCGCACACTTCTGCATCCTGTCTGCTTCGCCGCTGTAATTTTTGGCGCTCTCTAGCAAAGTGATGATAATTAGGAAAATGGATATAATTAGGGACACAACCGACAGAAACTTCGGTCCGCCCGGCGGGAGGCTTGCCTCATAGAGCAGAGGTATGAGCGCCACGATTACCAGGTAAAAGGCGAGGAAAGACGTTGCTGTGGTGGACAACGACTGTTTCGCTTTGAGTCGTGTGTGGGCGTTAAAGCGGGCACTTTTTGTTTTCCACATCTTTCCTAGTAGCGGGTCGGTGGTTCTGCCGGGATGTGGTTGCATGATCTTCTAAACTCGCGAATTAATGGATTGATCTAGATAGTGGATAATCATGGCCCGACGCAATCAGAGAATTCGACTGGAAGATACCTTCTCGCTTTCGGAAGATTATCTCCAACGTCCTCAAGTCGAAGAGCTGCGCCCTGGATTGATCACGGCCGTCGTCAAGGAGACAGGCGAAGATCGAACACTTAAGATCTGGTGGAAAGCTGGAGATCAGGCAGACGGGGAATTTAGGGAGCTCTGGAACCATGAAAGGCTTCAGGTTGATCGGGTAATGAACTATCCTGACGCCGATGAAGTCATGGTCGAAGTCATCGAGATGATTGAGACCGCAGATTCATTTTGCGTGGTATATGAGGCTGCAGCCACGCCGTTGGCGGCACGTCTGCGCACCCTAAGCTCTCGCCACTGGCTGAAGGGGCTGGACATCGTTTCCAATCGAGCAATCCTTTGGAACAACCTTTCCCGCTTAGCAAAGGCCATAGGGCTATTGCATGCCCGGGGACTGGTTCACGGTAGGCTTGACCGGCATGCAGTGTTCACGAACGGCAGCAATTCTGCGGACTTCAAACTTGGAGGCTTCGAGTGGTGCGTTGGCATGGGGGAGGCCAAAGCCCTTGATCCTATGTTGGCGAAAGCGCGCGCGCGGATCGACCGGTTGATTTATTCCTATGGTGACGATTGGAAAGCTCTAGGCGCGCTCTTTGCTGATATATTGGGTGTGGACGTGACTCGGCTTCGGTCGGATGACCCTTTTCAACGGGGCCGACCCGTAATTGATCTGAGCGAAGGCGAGATCGATTTTCTGCGTCGACTAACCGATCCCCATAGAGAAGACGCCGCTGATGCACGTTGGGTCATGCGTTCGGTCGACACGCTACTACGCGAGCTCGTCCGGTTTGGGACCACGAAAGCGGCCCGCTTCATTCTACTTGCCCGTCCTAACCGGAAAATGGCGGAAGCTATCGATCAGGCTACTGATGGCGGCATACCCATCGATGACTTGGATGGTCAAATAGCATACATAGAGGGCGATATTGCGAGCGGTGCCAAGATCGTCGTTTCCAACCAGAACGATTTGGAGACGCTCGATACTTTGACAATCATTACCGAGGCACTCTCGTACCGCGTTCGACAGTTCGCGGACGAAGGTCCACCCACCTGGCAAATCGCAACTGTGGTTTCGATCGTTCCGAGGGATCGAGCGCGACTGCCGGGCGATCGAGAGGTTCATCGCCTTAGCCACGAAGTCCTAGTTGCCCGCAACAAGCACGACGCGCTAGCATTGCTCGGCCGCTTGAGAAGTATGGCAATCGATTGGACGATTCCAATCGTCCCTCCAAAAGTCGACGATATTAATCGCGAGAGTGTGCCTTTGCAGCGAGCGGTACTGCTTGTTCAAGTCGTCGAGGCGTTAGTCAAATCGTTGGACATCCTGCCTGTCAGCGTCGCGTCAGCGAAGACGGATGGAGGGAGAAATGTTGTTCGCCTTGCCCCTCGCTTGGGTACAGCTCGCGACAATCTCGCGGCCGAAATTGAAGAGCGGAACACCGCCGAGGTTATGGATCGGATATTCGAAAAGGAAGATCTTGGAACTGACGTCGACTGGAGGCTCAGTGTATCAGGAACATTATCCTCAAAGAATGCAACTGAGATAAGGGCGCGTTTTCTCGGAGTAGTGGAAGGCGCCAACGGATCTCCGCTCTACGAGTTTGAAGTTCTGGATCTCATCCGTGACGAAAAGAACCTGTTTCTCAAGCGCAGCGGAGAAGCGGGGACGGAAGCTTTGATCCGGCGCCGTTTGCGAACAACCAAAGCGCTTGGCGAGCAGCGAGATTTGGCATCGCTGTTTGTCGACTTGAGAAGGCGGATAAGAAGCTCACAGGACGTCTTGGTAGAGGATAGTGAATATCGCGACCTAGATGGCCCAAAGCGGGAAGCATTGGAACAGATCTGGAAAACATTGCCTAACCATCTAGTCGTCGGACCCCCAGGAGTCGGGAAAACGCGACTAAGCGCCGAGGTAGTCAGGCGACGCCTTGAAGGCGACCCAGCCGCCCGAATTCTCCTGAGTGCTCAAAGCCATCAAGCACTTGATCACCTACTCTCAACGGTCCGAAAGAAGGTTGTCGCGGCGCTGCCGGAAACGATCATAGTTCGGTCTAGGGGAGGAGACGATTCAGTCTCGACGGATGAAGATCTTCGAAAGACCGCGGCTAGCTATCTCGATCGGGTTCTGAGTTCAGCTTTGATAAATGATGCTCCGGGCCCCTTGCAACTCGGGATATCGTCGCTCAAAGAGGCTGTGTTGCACGCCACATTTGATGATGAAGGTAAGGTCACCCGACCGCTTAACCGCCGTGAAGAAGTTGGCTTACGTGCATTAGACGCATTAGTTTTAGAATCGGCAAACGTTGTTTTTTCAACAAGTAATTCTTTCGACGTTGAGCGCCTATGTGAAGATGGTGCTCAGTTTGACTGGGTGCTAATAGAAGAAGCAGCTAAAGCGACAGGCCCTGAATTGATAGCCCCATTATCGCTGTCAGGGCGCCGACTGCTGATAGGAGATCATCATCAGCTCCCTCCCTTCGATTCGGAGCGGTTGACTTCAATTCTCTCAAATAACACCGCAGTCCGTAATGCACTACAGCAAGTCGAGCATGTACTTGGAGCCACGTTCTTTGAAAGCGGTTTGGACGAGCTTAGATCTGCCGTCCGAGACGAAGCGGTGTTAGAAACGACGACACAACTCGCACTTCGTATGCTCGAACCCTTTCGGTCCCTCGTTGAGGAGGAGGAGCGTAAGCGCGCCGTGGCTGGAGGGCAGAGACGCACGGTATCAAGCGAATTGTGGTGCCAACATAGAATGGATCCGGCGATCGCCGAGTTGGTCTCACGTTGCTTTTACAAAAACCGGCTTTACACAGGTGATGACAGGATTGAGAGCGCCAAGGTACCATTGCCTTTTACGTTCGATAGCAAAATTCCAAGCTCGCCTATCGTCTTCATCGACATGCCATTTGCCAGCCGATCCGGTCGAGCTGAGCCGGTTGAGAGGGGGCGGCCACGATGGCATAATCCATCTGAGCGCAGGATTGTATTAGAGATACTTCGTCGTCTGAAGGTCGCAGATTTGAAACCCGACCCTGCCGACCTGAATACTCTGGCTGTGTTATCCCCCTATAGGGCTCAGGTTGAGCGTATGGCGAGGGACCTGGACGTGTTGCGAAATAGCGGTGCGAGTTCCATCGCGCAGTTCTCAGGTTTCACCCACGATAGCCGCATGCATGGAACGGTCGATTCTTCTCAGGGCAGCGAGGCAGACTTGGTGATCGTTTCTTTAGTACGAAACAATCACCGCAATGGCGTCGCCTCGCTCGGCTTTCTAAGAGATCCGCGACGGATGAACGTGCTTCTAAGCCGGGCAAAAATGCAGCTAATCGTCGTCGGGTCTTTGGAGTTCTTGAAAGAAAGCACGCGGCACGCCTCCGCCGTCGAACAGGATGACCTCGCGTTCATACGTTTGTTCCTCGACACGCTAGAGCACCTTACTACACAAAAAGCATACCGAGGTGGACCTGCGGCGGTTGTCACTAGCGCGGCTGATGCTCTTGAAGGAGTGACATTTTGATCACGAGCAAAAGCCGTCCACTGGCGATTGCCGCAATCCCCATTCTTCGTGTTTCGGCCCGGGTTGTTCTTGAGAAGGGACGGGGCTGGAGCGCCATTGATGAACTTGTCCTATGGGCATTTTCAATTAAGGCACGATCAGCAACACAGATGGCGAGTGAGTTGAACCTCCCGAGGCGCGTTATCCTGGAAATCGTCTACAGGATGATGCGCTTCCGGCTGATCGAAGCGGTGTTGCTTCATGGTGTTCCGGCATTTCAGGCCACCGCATACGGGTCGGCAATCGTCCTTCATGGTGAGGAAATCCCCACGCTTCAGCGAAGATTTTCTCGCAAGATTGCCTTCGTGGTCGACAAGATAACGGGAACGGTCTTTCCTAAAAGGGACGTTCGCGTCGAGAATGCAGGGGCGCTGACGGCTTTCAAAGAGAGTGGGGCTGCTGTCCATGAGATCGAAGTACGTGGACAAAAGATTCAAACAAGTCCGTCTCAAAATGTCGCAAGATTTCAGGAGATTCTTAATCCCGATGAGACTTTAATTTATTTTGATGGCGATACTCTAATCGAGAGAGATGACGAATACATCATCGTGACTGCTGACGGTCATGATCTAAGGGGGCTGCCAGCAAAGGCACCTACGCAGCTAAAATCTCAAGTTGTTTATGCCCTTTCGCTTCCCGTATCGGGAAAGAAGGTCGTGATGAACTCTCTCATTTCGAAGGACGACGAACCGATCGTGCCATTGATGGCCCGAATTGATTTTGATCCGCGCACAGACCTGATCGTGGGTGGTCAAGAGCACCGGGATGCATTCCATGCCATCCTTGCGACGGCCAGCCGTCGAATATACCTCCACTCGTCGTTTTTGAAAAAGGACAGCTTCGACAATGTTGTAGACCTTTTGCGTGGCGCTGTAAGGAGGGGGGCGCGCATAGATATATTTTGGGGAGCCGGAAGCCCGAACGAGCCAAAAGAAAAGACTCTTTTGGAAGCGACGGCGATCTCAAAGGCTATCTCGGGTGATGACTCTCTCAGAGGAAGTGTCACTATTCATCTGCGCTCCACCGGGTCGCATGCCAAACTGATTGTTGCGGACGATGGGCTCGGTGGTTGGATCGGAGCAATAGGATCTTGCAGCTGGCTCTTCAGCAAGTTTGATCGCCTTGAAGTCACTGCAATATTGCGATCGCCTGGTGTCGTAGCGCAGCTGGTTAGCAGCTTCTGCAAACTTATAGCGCAACCCGGCTTTCGGCCCGAAGTCGGTAGTGAACTTTACCTTTTGGGTAACGCTCTCAGGCATCAGCCTCAACAAGGAAAAATGACCGCGGGAGTAGTATCGGGCCAGATGCATGAAGCCCTCTTGCGCCACGCGAGTGGGACCGCCGAAAAGCGCTTCCTGATTGCCAGTGATCGGCTAGGAAATGCCGCATTTGCCAATGCAATAATCCCTTCTGAACACTTCCATTCGAGGACAGGTTTAACCCCCGTAGTCGTATACAGTCAGAACTCCGGTGCCATGGCCGAGGCCGGAGCAGCTATGTCGGTCGCAGTGGAAGCACTGGCAAGAGGCGTTCAGGTCGTGTCCCCGTCAGAGAGTTTCCACGCGAAGTTCCTCCTATGGGGCGAGGACGACGTGGTGATCACGAGTCTCAACATGGGCTCTGCAACAATCAGTCCAGACCTTCCGATGGGGGAATTGGGCGTTCATCTGTCAGGTTCGCAGATTGCAAGCCACCTTATTGATAGGCTCCGAGGGTGGTGGGCCTTTCTTTAGGGAGTTTTTGCTCACTACGAGGATGTTGGCATGCTTTTTGATGTAACCACCTATGAAGTTAGCGTCGAAATTGGAAACAGGCTTGCTCTGGACATAGCGTAAGGCTGGCGCCGATATTGCGTCCGGATCGCCGTCGGCGGGCGCAAATATGCGCCGGTCGTCAAGCAGATCGACCGCCGTCATTCCATCCGGCGGCTGCATGAGGTCGCGCAGCAGAAGTGTCGCTGGATCGCCCTCGGTAAGTGCGACGAGCGCAACCTTGGCACGCTTCTTTTGCGCCACGCCCAACTGCACACGCCAGCGGAACACATGCCCGTTACGATCCCGCCGACGGGCAGAGTGACCTTGCCCCCAGTTTCTATCCAGTTTTGAGTTCGTTTCCGGCGTGGGTTGTGCCCTGCTGGGCGGGTGAAGGGGCGGGCGCTGGCGCGGAGCCTTTGGCATAGCGCAGCGCGAGCGACCGTCGCGGATTGAAGGTGCCGGCGAACTCGGCCGGTGTCTGCTAGGCGATTTGGGAGTGCGGCCGCGCGGTGTTGTAATCGGCGCGCCACAGGGCGATGGCTACGCGCGCCTGAGCCAGCGAGGTAAACAGCGTCTCGTTGAGCAGTTCATCGCGGAGTCGGCCGTTGAAGCTCTCGATGAAGCCATTCTGCATCGGCTTGCCGGGCGCAATGTAATGCCATTCGACGCGGTTCTGATCCGCCCAGGAGAGGATGGCGTTCGAGGTGAACTCGCTGCCATTGTCGCTGACGATCATCCTCGGCCGGCCGCGCTCGGCAATGAGCCGGTCCAATTCGCGGGCAACCCGCATGCCCGAGAGAGACGAGAACACGCGGCTAAAGCGGCTTCTGGCCGACGCGATGCTCGACAATGCCGCGTTGAAGGATCTCGTGGGAAAGAAATGGTGACGCGCGCGGCCAAGTGGAAAGCTGTCGCTCGCCTGAAGGAAGGCTTTGGGATGAGCGAACGGCAGGCGTGTAAAGCCATCGGCTGTTGCCGCATGACGGTTCGCTACGAGACCAGCAGGCCGGACGACCGCGAGGGTCGCGAGCGGCGCAACTGATCCATAAAGGAAAGGGAAATCAACATTAAACTGAGTGGCCAGGTCGAGGTCAGACCGCATTTCGCCGAACTAGTTGAGATCCCACCGATCGCATTGTGGTTCTCCGTCAAGCCAGCATAGACAAATCCCATCGACTTCCGACATTTTGTGTCGTTTGTCGGGTCCGCCGCACCGTTTGGCAGCCTTTTCATGTCATGCATCGACAGAAATGGCTGAACAGCAACGAGAAGACTCTTGCTTCAGCTCGTGTCAGCTGAATTGGCACAAATATTGAACGTCCTTGGTTGCCGAGCCGGTACCTCCAGCCGCCATCGATAGGCGCTCGAAGGGCCGAAACTGCCCTCACAACAAACATTTTCTGGTTCTGACGGCCAGAAATGGCGGAGACTCTTCTTTAACCGTCCATGTGAAAAAGGATGACCGCTATGCCAAACAAGAGAAAAAAGAAATACCGTTCTATATTGGATGATGACGCAGCATGCGCAAGGATAATCAATGCACGAAACGTAAAGATCGCGGATGCGGGAGCCGACAGAGGGCGGGGAATCTTTTCCTCCCGTCAGTTCCTCCCGGGAGAGGTTGTCATGATTGGGTTAATTGACAGACTTGAGGAAGAAAGGACCATATATAGCATTCAAATTGACTGGAACATTCATGCTACATTCGAGGAGCCCGTCGTTCTTTCTAATCATTCTTGTAATCCAAATCTAGCGATCGTGCCTAACCGATTCGGCGCCTATGATTTTATTGCTATTCACGAAGTCGATCATGACGTCGAATTGACCTGGGATTACGCTACCACTGAATTCAATTCTATTGCGGTACAAGTTTGTCTTTGTTCCTCGAAAAATTGCCGAGGTGCAGCTGGGGGGTTCTCCACGTTGCGTCCTGATCATCCGATACTCTTGGCGGGGTTTTACGCTCCCTATCTCCAGCGACCTTATGGACGCTTTCCGAGGGGGATAGGAATGTTTGCAAGGTTGGTTGGCTCCTAGAGCACGACCTGTGATCGGCGCCGTGTTTTACCACGAAGCTTCCCGTCTGTCGCGCAACGGGCCGGACTGGCATAGGCTGCTCGAGTTGCGCGGCGAAGCGGATCATTTGGCCAAGACTATCTGGCGATCCGCCGGCTGGGCTGGCGCAATCCCCACTTGTCTAAAGATGGCCGCCCGGCTCTTCGCTGGCAGCGACGAAGGCCGACGGACATGGCCACCATCGCCGCGCTGCTGACCGCCGCCAAGATGAACCAGGTCGATCCGCACACTGGCTCACCCAAGGCGTCGAGCGCATCGCCAATGGCTGGCCAAACAGCGATCTCGAGGCGCTCATGCCTTGGAACCAGCGCTAAACGGCATCGGCTACGCGCTTACCTTCGATGAAGCTCAAGCAGTGCGGCAAGCGATACGCGGGGAACCCAGGTCCATTGTCGCGCAAGCCACCGGATCGACCATCCAGGCGGGAGCGGTAATGACATGCCCCGGCACGACACCGAAATGAATGATCCGACCGTTCGCGCGTTCTTCGCTGTTCTCGCAGCGAAGCCGGCGTCCCAAATACCGATGCCAACGATAACGGGCTCGACCTCCTGCCCAACATGGGCAGAATGACCCCGACATTGCTCTCGGCAGGAAAGCGCCGTTGTTTGCAGGCCCCGATCGCGGTGCTTGATCGGGTTTGTGTGTAGGCGTCCCTGAAAGGAACGCCTCGCGACGCCATCCGTTCAGCGGCGACGGCCGTCATTGATGACCCGTCTGCCAGATGTTCGCGCATATACTTCGCATGGAATTGCTATGCGAGCGCGGTGGAGTAGTTCCTGATACTCTGCTCTGTAGCTGCCGGAGGTTTCGCCTCGCCGTTGATCATAGTCGACCGTTCCGACCGTTCCACCTTCATCGATGCCAACGATTGCAAGCGGCGGCATTTGCCCGAGAAACGAGAGAAGGCTACATGCTCGCTGCTGATATGCGACCACGCGGGGTACATCACCCCGGTCGGATGGCTCGATTTCCGCCATTAGCTTCTCGATCAACGATGTCCGGATTCTACGCTTGATGCAGCGGGCGATTGACCGTGCAGTCGCTACAAGATCCGCAGACGAACTCGCCATCCTTTGCCTTCCGGAAGCTCAGATTGCAAAAAGAGGATTCCTACCGAGGCGCCGAGCGCAATCACGAGCCAGTCGTTTTGCTTTGACTTTGTGTGACGGATAAACGGTTACGGACGGTGCGCCCGAGATCGGCATGAAGTGGGCACGCGCAAAGAGCGCGATGGGCATCGTGACTAAGAAGTGGGGGTCACGGGGAAGGGAGCCGATTGGCAATTGGCCTTGCAACAGCTCGCCGAATGTGCCGCAACAAAGAGCGTCGCTGCAATGAACCCTTGGCTGCTGAAAGTCCTCGTCACAGCTGCTCGAGCTGATTGTTCAAACATTGGCTCCCGTGGATGCGGATCGCCGTCAGCCGGGGCCGGGCGAGGCCTGGCTGTCGATGATCAAGCGATCCGGTCGGCCATGACGCTCCAGCGTCTTGAAGAAGCGCTTGGCCTGCAGGTAGGGCTGCTCGCTCCACCAAAACTCGACTGTATCCGACATTGTCGATGGCGCAATAGAGATAAGTCCCTTGGCCGCGGATCTTGATTTTGATTTAGCCGACATGCCAATCCTAATCCGTCCCTGGCCGAGCAGTTCGAAATCCTCGCCGCCTGATTGACCTCGCATCAGGCATCTCTGCGCCCCTATTCAGCCGTTGCAACAAAACCCTTCCTTCTCCTCTATCCTTTTCGCGGCTGTTTCCAATACGTACCAGAGCGAAGCGGCAAACGAGCGCGCGCCGAGCACCGCGACGTGAGTTGCAGAACGGCGGATGACGACACATGTCATATTCTCAAGGACTGTACGTGTCGCGCGGCCCGGACCAAAGTCAGCAAGATCGATGTTGATCAGCTTCGCGAGCAATGCCTCGATAGGTTTCGTGCCGGCCACAGACACAATCTCGAAAGCCACCCACCCACCAGTCTGCTCGGTCACTGAGCAACCGCAGGCGGCCTCTTTTAGATTCGCGGCAAAGTCCTCGTCAGCGCTGCCTGGGGCCTCGAACATCCACTGATTCGGTCCAGTCCAGAAAACTGCCACCTCCTGACCTCCCACCCAGCAGCCCGGCCCCGGCAAATTCAAACCGTACGGCTGTGGCTAAACGGCTTTCCTGCGGAGCGCTAGAGAGGCAAGCGCCAGA
>NZ_JAMYMJ010000086.1:0-11481 GCF_040318435.1 Mesorhizobium sp. M1143
CACCGGGTGGCCCGGCCCTGGGGGCCCGGGGGTTTAACAAAAATTTTACCCACAAACCATTTTTTATCTGTGGCCCCGGCCCGGGGGGCCCCGCCCCCCCGGGGGGCCCGGCGGCTTTCCGCCCCGCACGAGCCAGGCACTGGGCGCGACCACTGCGCCAAGCCTTTACAAGGCGTAATCGCAAGGGATGAACGCCGGCCTTTGACGCGGTGCACTCTTGCCTTAGACTTCGGCCCTTAAACTTCGCCGATTGCGGCAATTGGGAATTTGGAACATGGCTTTTGGCGGCCCAAACGACAGAAACGATCTGCCGCGCCTGGCACGCATCGATCCAAAGCTGTTCGATATCCTGTTCAGCGGCTGCAAGGTCGAGCGCTACGCCGCCGGCCAGCATCTGTTCGTCCAGGAAGATGCCGCCGACCGAATCTACGGGGTGATGAGCGGCACGGTGGAAATCTCGATCTATTCGCCTGGCGGGCAGAAGCTGGTGGCCAATATCGAGCTGTCGCGCAGCCTCGTCGGCGAGATCGGCGCGCTTGACGGGCGGCCACGCACCGCCACCGCCATCTGCCTGACCGCTTGCGAGCTGGTTTCGCTCAGCAGGACACAACTCTTTGATCGCATTGAGAGAAATCCACCGCTGGCACGCGCGATGATCGAACTTCTGTGCGCCCGGCTGCGCTGGGTCAGCGGCGAACTCGGCGACCAGGCCTTCTTCGGCATCGAGGCGAGGCTCGCCAAACGCCTGGTCTTCCTGGCCAAGGTGATGGCCGACAGCGCCGGCTGGATCCCGATCTCGCAATCGGAACTCGGAGAGTTCCTCGGCGCCACGCGCGAGTCCGTCAACAAGACGCTCAACGACTGGCGCAACCGCTCGTTCATTGCCATCAAACGCGGCGGCCTGCGCATCACCGACACCGGGGCGCTGCGCCATATCGCCGAATCGCAGGACGACGACTGACGCCGATCCCGAATCAGCCCCGGCTAAGACTCAGAGCCGCGAAATCAGGTAGCGCAGCGCCGAGCGGCTGGGCATGAAGAAGTATCCACCACCCTTGGTGGTGACGAATTGCGGCATGTCACGGAGCGTCGTGACCTTTTCCCATGACGGAATGGTGAACCTGCCATCACCGCTGCGCGAACCAATCGTCGGGTCCTTTTCAGCGACGAGGCCCTGGAACGTGGCCGACGAAACCCAGGTCTGCTGAATGAATTCGTACTGGCGCTCTATGTCGGCGTTGAGGCACATGAACAGCAGCCCTTTTTCGACCTTGCCATTCTTGCCGTCCTGCTTCTCATAGGTACGGCCGACCCGCAGGATACGATGGCGCTTGCCGATATTGATCTGCGTATCGCGGTCCTCACCCAGCGAGTCGCGTGGGTTGGAACGGCGAATGTGGGCACCAAGCGGGCAGCGATGGCCTTGCGGATCCTCGGCGCCAGCGGCGAAGTCGTTGTCGATGACGCGTCCCGGATGATCGGGGTTTCGCACCAGCGAGCTACCGTTCTGCCAGCGGCCGAGCATCTTGGCGGCAATCCAGTCTTGCGTGATGGCTTGGTTGCCGAGTTGGCTCGCGACCAAGGCTGCAGCCTTTTTGCAGTAGTTGTTGAAGACGTCGACGTGCTGCTCGAACTGGCGAATAACCAGGAATGAACCGTTGCGCCCGAAATCGCGCGGCGGTGGCGGCAGGCCCGGAATCAGCCGGCTACGGCGCACCTGCGAAAGGATTCCGGTCCGATCGCGTGATGCGCTTACCGAGGGCGAGGCTGGATAGAACCCATGCTCATCACGATAGCCGAACAGGAACTCGCCGGGCGCGACCAGATGCATGGGCGCGGCGCCCCTGCTGGCGCGGGTCGTGCCGCGGACAATCGGCTGCGAAATCCCGTCCGCGAAACCGAAATGCTCGTAGGCTGGCCCACGTTCCGACCGATCGTCACGCTTTGCCCCGTCGGACGATTTCGTCTTCGTGTCGGTCGGACCCCGGTTTACGGCGAGCGGCAGTTCGGCGACGACCTTCATGCCTGCACCGGTCGTCTTTCGTCTCACGGTGGCAATCTCGGTCTTCAACCGTCCCGGGTCTTCAGCATAGCAGACGATGACCAGGTCCACAGGGTTCTCCAACGACCCCCACTCCCATTCGTCCGGGCCGTCGCGGCCTCGGTCGTCCAGTATGCGCCCACGCTCGGGATTGCCCATGCCATGGCGAAAGGCGATCGGAAATGTTTCCAGTGGATCGCCCTCCACACCCTCGTCGAGCCCAAACTGCCGCAGGCCACCGGGACCAAAGGCGACTATCATAGCTCGCCCGGCGGGCCTGCCTTCGCCGAAACTCGTCTGCTCGACAACGAAATCGAGCCAGGCTCTGCGCTTGGGCGCCGGCAACTTGTCCGGCACCCGGATCGCAAGCATATGCGAATAAGCGAGCGGGCCGAGCGGGCCGAAGAAGATGGACTGGATCTCGCCGGTTTCCAGCTGCTGCTCGAGAGGCGCCGGAAAGGCAGAGCTGATATTGGCCAGCAGCGAAGTGGTCTTTTGAACGGTGGTTGTTTCGCTCGCCGGGCGCCGTAGCGAACCGAACAAGCTCAGCCAGTCGCGCGCCTCGTTGCCGACGGCGGAAGCAATGCCGCGCCTGACCTGGGAATTGATCCGGATGCGCTCTGTGTTGATTTGGGGATAGGCGGAGTACCAGAACAGGGTCGGCACCTGCTGGCGCCGCGCCCAGCGCTTGAAACGATCGCCGTCGCGCGCGCCGTCCAGGAACAGCCATCGTGTGCGTGGATAGCCCACGGTGTTGCTCCACACGCCGGTGAGGCCAGCGGACGCCTTGGCGATGAAGTCCTCAAGATAGCTTTCCCAGCTGCCGCCGTAGTTGGAGAAGAACATCAATCGGTTGGAGCCGGGCAGCAGTATCCAGCGGGCGAAATGGATGGTGTTGATGGTGTTGAGGAAGCCTGGCTTGAATACCTTCTGGGCAGCTATCGAGATCAGGTAGAAAGAAAACCTGAGCGCCAGCCGCCGCAGAATGCCGGCCTTCATCGTCGAAATCGCAGTCAGATGGTTTTGTGCCGCGTGGCCCTCCTTGACGAGTATCGCGTTCAATTCAGATATGCCGATCGATGTGCTTTCCGGCCGATCCCTGTCCTCGCGGCGTCGCAGCGCCAGCAAGCACGAAAACGCCAGCAGCGCCGCTGCCACCAACACTCCGAGTCCCGACAACAGAAGTGAGGTGATTGCTACGGCTATGGCGGTGAAGGAGATTTCCTGGGAACTGATGTCGATAGATCTGCCGAACACCACACCGTAGGCCATGTACCAGCAAGCAGCCCAGATGATCGCCACCGTGACGAAGACCGGCGGTACCAGCAACGTCGTCATCAGGGCACGGCCCCAATGACCCGGCGGCTTTTCCAGCAGGCTCTCGGCCGGCTCGAACGCCCAGGCAAACGTCTCTAATGACTGGACATGCTGGCGAACTTCAGCGAGCACGGCAGGAGCGTTGCCGGCGCCTTTGCGTGGCCGCTCGACGATGTCGCGCACGGCTTCGAAAAGCTGCTGCTCGGCCTTGATACGCTGGACCGAGTGCCCCGGCGTGCCCGAAAACACCAGTCCGGCATTGCTGCCGAAGGACGGCGATATGTCGACATTGTGCTTGCGCAGGAAATCGTTCAATGCGCCGCCATCGCGCAGATCGCAGACATCCTTGAAGATCGGCCGCAGCCGGTGCCCGATGGCGTGCGTGACCGCATCGATAACATCGTCGATGCTGCCGTCACCGGAAATCTCGAGAACCAGAGCTCCTTTTTCCTGACCGGAATCAGCGCCGATCTCGCCGGTGCCGACCACGGTCAGGCTGGTGAAGTGGACGGTGCCGGCAATGTCGAGCGCGGTGCGGATATCTTCGACGGCCGGGTTGCCGAGGCTGGCAACCTTGTCGCGGACAGCATCCAGCGACGCGGATCGGGTGACCGGGCAGACCACCGTCACCATAGACTGCGTTACGGTGCGGCAGAGTTCTGCCCGTTCGAAATCGACCTTGAGCGTTTCGGGATAGGCGCCGATGCGGGTCATCCGCCCGGCCTTGCCGGGCATGCGGCGCACGCCCTGCTTCTGGAACAGGGCGCGCAGGCTTTCGCCGATCTGGATCCTGGCAATCTCGGCGCCGATGCACTGATGAATGCCGTGGCCGAAGACCATGTAGTCGCGATACGGGCGCGATGTGTCGAACTGGTCCGGGTTCTGCACGGCGTCGGCATCGAACATCGCCGACAGCGTCGCCGGCATCACCACCGTGCCGGCCTTCACCAGGCGCTCGCGGCGCGTACCCTTGCCGATGATCGCGTCGCGGGCCGTGTAGCGCCAGGGGCCGACCCAGATCGGCTTGAAGCGCATGGCTTCAAGGACGGCCCTGTCGAGCTTGGCGGTATCGTTTTCGGCCAATGCGGCATCGATAGCCTGCCGTGCGTCGGGCCGCGACAGGATCACGTCGAGGCAATTGCCGGCGGCCAACACATTGGTCGGGACGAAGCCGGCGATCATGCCCAGCATGATCGCATTGAGGTCGTCCCGCGACAGGCGGCCCTGATCCGTCTGGACAACCAGCCTCGCCAGCGGTTGCTCGGCCTTCAAGCCCCGGTCCCTCGCCGACTGGATGGAGCGATCGATGACTTTGAGAAGACGGTCGCCCGCCACCACTGCGAGTTCGCGCATGACGGGGCTCGCCGTCGGGTCCGAAAAGAACAGCGCACTCAGCGCGATCGCCCAGTCGGCGAATTCGGATTCATCGTCGATCTCGACGCCGAAATAATCGCGGCAGATGTGCACCGGGACGATCTTCATCAACTTGGAGATCGCATCGAAGCCGGGGCTGGCGCGCGTCATGATCTCTTGCGAATGACGCGCCGCGATCGGCCTGACGGCGGCTTCGACCTCGGCCGGCGGGAATGCACTCAGCACCGACGATTTCATGCGCCGGTAGTCGGCGCCGTCCTGCATGCCGAGGATGAAGTTGGATCCCCGGGCAAGCTCGGTCATTTCCGGGCCGTATGGGGTCTGGAATTCGTCGCCGCGCTCCAATATGTCGCGGACATCGGCGTTCTTGGTGACCACGAGAACACCGAAGAGCTTGCCGGTCGGCCGGAAACGCCGCAACAAGGAAAGCGCCCAGCGGGGGTCTTCGGCCAGAGACCCGACGATGCGCGCAATCAGCCCTGTCTTCCGGATCCGGCCGAGATCGAAGGGCGGCATTTCCGACAGCGGGCGCTGGTTTTTCTGGGCCGCGCGAATAGCGTCGAAATACTTCAGTTCGGTCATGCGCGTTCAAGCCCCCCGGCTATCCACGTTATTGCGATGCCGGCCGTTCAACGCCTAGGTTTGCATCGGTTGCACGTATGTGAATCTTTTCACAGTTGGTCCATGTTCCAGCCAGCATTGACGCCATGTTCATTTGGCCAGTCGGAAATTGGCGACGAGGAACTCGTTCGCGGCCTTGTCGGTGAAAGGTATCCAGCGCACACGCTGTTCTGAAAAATCAGGATGCCGGGTGGTGAAAATGGTCATCTCGCGCCGCGCCTGTTCCGGCCGGCCGCTTCGCATCAGCGCGCCGATCTTCAGGAACCTGGAATAAAAATAGCCGGGGGACAGGTTGAGCGAGCGATCGGCGGCAGCGATCGCCGCCGGCCAGTTCTCGACCAAACAGTAGGCCGCCGTCAGTTCCCCCAGATTGTGGAAGCGGTAGAGGTCGAACGGGCTCAATCGCTCGGTATCGAGAAAGAACGGTATCGCTGACGCGGCATTGCCGAGCAGCAGCTGGGCGCTGCCCATGGCCGAGCGCGCGAAGGCAAAGCTCGGATTGATGTGGATCGCTTCCTCGAGATGGTCGACGGCCGACCGCGGTTCGCCGCGCATGATGTCGACGGCGCCGAGATGGGCGTGCGGGCGCGCATCCAGGCTGTCCACCAGCAACGTCTTGCGGGCAAACTGCTCGACCTTGTTCAAATCGTCGCTGTCGCCGAAACGCAGCCATGCCCGCCAGAAATACCACCACGCCAGTTCGTTGAGCACGGCGCTCGAGTTGGCGTCCTCGCGGTAGGCCTTCTGGAAGAACTCGAGTGCGGTTTCGGTGTCGCCGCGGGTGCGCCGGTTCATGTGCCAGCGGCCCCGTCGCACCAGTTGCCAGGTCTCCAGGCTTTCCCAGGGAACCTGGAAGGTGCGTGCCTGTTCCGCCCGGTCGACCTCCTTGTCGAGGATCGAAACGATCTCAGCGCCGATCTGGTCGCGCAGGTTAAAGATGTCGACCAGATCGCGATCGAAGCGCTGCGACCACACCAGCCGCCCGTTGGACGCGTCGGCCAGCGAGGTGTTGAGGCGGATCTGGCCACCATTGCGCATCAGCGTGCCGCTGACGATGTAGCGCGCGCCGAGCGCGTTGCCGATCACCCGCGTGCCCAGCGTGTCGTCGCGGAACTGGAAGCTGGAGCCCTTGGCGATGACCGAGAGCCATCTGGTGTTGGAAAGACCATAGATGATGTCCTCGGCGATGCCGTCGGCCATGTAGCCGATGTCATGCTCGCCGCCATCGGCGTGGAAGGGCAGGACGGCGATCGCCGGCGGCCCCTTGGACGACAGCTTCTGCTGCGCATTGGCCTGGGGAATGGCGGCGAACGACGCCGCCGGCGAGGATCCGTTGCCACTGCGGCCGGCGATCAGAACGCGCACCGGCAAGGCGATGTTCTTCAGCATGAATTCGCCGAGATCGGTGAATTCGGCCGCCGTCTTGTCCTTCACATGGTGCCAGGTCGTCTCCGAAACGGCGAGACCGTCGCCCGGCGCGAATTCCTGGATTCTCGCGGCGATGTTGACGTCGTCGCCGTAGAGGCGTCCACCACGCACGATGACGTCGCCGGTGTTGATGCCGGCCCGAAACGGCATGCGCATGTCGTCGGCAACCTCGGCGTTGAGGGCGACGATGCGGCCCTGGAAATCAAAGGCCGCGCGCAACGCCTCGATCGGATTGCCGAACTCGGCCATGATGCTGTCGCCGGCGTCGCCGAACGTGCGGCCGCCAAATGTGCCACAGCTGTCGGCGATGATGTCGCGCCGTTCCTCGAATGCCGCGACAGCAGACTCGTCGTCGATGCCCATCAGCCGGGAGAACCCGACGGCATCGATAGAAATGATTGTCGCCAGCTGACGGGTGTAGTTCCGTACAGCCATGTTCGAGCCCCCGCTCCCTTTCTGGTTCTGGTCCAGCACAGGCGACGACCCGTTCCTGAAACACTTCGCCGCGCGCTGAGAGATGAAGATTCCGGCGGGGTTGGCGCGCCATGCCACCCCGCCAGGACCAGAAGTCTAGCAGGGTCTTGGGCAAAGCTCTACCACCATCGGGTTGTCCAGCGCGGGCCGTAGCAGCACTCATGGTTGGCCGGCGGTTGGCGCAAATATTGGCGTGCCGTCGCTCTGAGCGCGGCGATCCAGGGCTTCACGGAAGCTGCGCGATGTCAGCTCTCGGAACAAACTGTGCTGCCTGCGAGTTTCCGGTGCGGTTCATGCCAACGTGAAATGAGGGTAATCATGCGAAATCTTGTTCTGGCGACCGGTGTCGTCGTTCTTCTGGCCGGCTCGACGGCCTTTGCCGCGGATGACAGCCCACTGCCGCCGACGAATGCCCAGAAACTGTCGGCAATCATCGCCAAGGTCGAGCAGCGCGACGGCTTTCGCTATGTGAAGGAGGTCGACTGGGACAAGGAAGGGTACACCGTCACCTATTACACCGCCGACAAGGCGAAAGTCGAAATCACCTTCGATCCCGTGACCGCCGAACCGAAATAGCGCCGATACCGACACCGCTTCGGCAATTCCGTCCGCCGCGTTTTCGCCTAGAATGGTGGCAGTTGTCGGACAACGGGGCGACCATGCTTTCTTCCAATCGAATTGCCAACTCGCTTGCGCTTGTCGTCGCACTGGCTGGCGCGGCGGTCTGCCTTGGTCCAGCGCGTGCCGACGGGCCGTCCTTCGATTGCCGGAAAGCCAGCCTGCCGGTGGAAAAGGCGATCTGTGCCGACCCGCAACTGTCGGCAATTGATGCCTCGGTCGCCAAGGCCTTTACGGGTTTCGAGCCAGCCTTTGGCGGCGACAAGCGCAAGATCGCCCGTGCGCTCATCGCCGACAGGAACGCCTGTGGGCAGGATGCTGCCTGCATCGTCAGCGCCCAGAACAACGCGCTGCAGACCTACGGCAATGCGCCGTCCTGGGTGCAGGACTACAACATCGCCCTGATCGGCAAGAAGGCGCTCGACACCGCGGCCCGCCATCCGGGCAGCCTCGACCAGCCCCTGCCCTCGTCGATCGGCCAATGCGCCTTGACCCACATCACCGCGCTGACGACGCGGCTCGGCGACGACCCGCTGGAAACCGCCGGCCCTGAAGCCGGCAGCCTGGCGCGGTTCAGCAATGGCGGGGCCGGGGTTTCCTACGAGCGGGAGCCTGGCCTTGCCAGTTCGAAAGCCGGCGATCCTGTCGTCATGTGCCTTATATCGATCCCGAGGGATTGTCCGCAGGGCGACGAGCGCGGGCGGGTCTATTACGGCGTCGACCTCACGATAAAAGGCACATGGGTTTTGCCGGATTCACAACATCTATGCGGCGGCGCCTGAAGATTTGCCGCAAAGCACTGCTGGATGCACTCTTGCGCCGATCCGCCTTTGATGGCTGAGTGCGCGTAACAGTTGCAGGGCACGGGGGTGCATGGCCATGGTTAAGCATGTTTTGAAGCGCATCCTGATGATGCTTGCCGGCTATTTCGTTTCGGTGCTGATCGGATTGTTCGCGGTCGTGGCGATATATTGCGCACTCGCCGTATTGCCCAACGCGCCGGACTATTTCGGCGCCATGCAATTTTCGCCCATTGTCGTGCTGCTGTGGCCGCCGCTCGGCATGGTCGTCTATTTCCTGACGATCGTGCTGACCGGCCTGCAGACGCTGATCTTCGCGCTGCTCGCCGAATTCTTTGCCCTGCGCAATTTCCTGGTGCACATGCTGTTTGGCGCCGCTGCCGCTGCAGCCGGCTTTTTCCTGGTCTGGCCGGCCGCGGAAGAGGATGCCGGACGCTGGGCCGATATCGGCATCATCGCCGCCGCCGGCCTCGTAGCCGGTCTGGTCTATTGGCTGATCGCGGGCCGCGACGCCGGCTTCCGGCGTCCGCTCATCCAGCGCTGATCGCAGGAAACGGGCGACCGTCCATCGGCCAAAAATCTAATAAAACCAGAGAGACAAAGTGAGTTCCTCGTTCGTTGAACGAGGAACTCCGCTGGTTCAGCTCGTCGGCGAGCGCACCGCTTCAGTCGCTTCCAGCGCCTGCATCAGCCGCGTGTCGCGGTCGTAGACGTCGTTGAAATATTCGACTTTGCCGGACAGATCCGGCCAGGCAGTGAAGTAGGAGACATAGACGGGAATCGTGCGTGTCACGTCTTCGCTGGCATGGCCGTGCTTGAGCTTTTCGGCGATGTCGTCGACCGAGACGCCGAGCACCGCCGCCGCCATCCCACGTGGATCCTGAAGGCGAATACAGCCATGGCTGAGCGCCCGCATATCGCGCTGGAAGAAGGATTTTTGCGGCGTGTCGTGCATGTAGATGGCGTGCTTGTTGGGGAACAGGATCTTCAGTTCGCCCAGCGCATTGGCTTCGCTCGGCTGCTGGCGCACGCTGTAGGGAATGTTGGCGCCGTAGGCGCCCCAATTGACCGAGGAAGAGGGAACCCGCCTGCCGCGCGAATCGGTCACCTCGTAGCCGGCACGGTCGAGATAGCCCGGATCGCCACGCAGCCTTGGCAGCATCTCGTTGACGATGATCGACTGCGGCACGCCCCAATAGGGATGGAAATCGACCTGCTTGATCTCCTTGAAGAAGAAGGCGGTCTGGTTGGTGGTCCGGCCGATGACGACGCGGGTCTTCAGCTTCTCCTCGCCATTGTCGATATAGCTGGCGGTGAAGGCGGGCTGGTTGATGAAGACCCGCGGGCTGCCGAGATCGGACGGCATCCAGCGCAATTCTTCCAGCGCGACCTGCACCTTCTGCAGCCTGTCGGCCTTGGATGCGCCGGCGAGCGAGGCGACGGTGCGCGGGCCGATGACCCCATCGCCCTTCATGCCGGCCTTCACCTGCACGGCCTTGATGATCGGAACCAGTTCGGGAACATAGACATCGCTGGTGCCGAGACGAGACAGGATCTCGCCATAGGCGCCGCCCATCTCGTCGTCGAGATTGCGCGCGATCAGCGTCAGCAGCTTCGGCAGTTCGGCGCTGGTCTCGCCGGGCTTCAGCAACAGCTTGGGATCGACGACGATTTCGTTTTCGGCGCTCGCCTGCAGCGATTCAAGTTCGACGCGCAGCGCCTGATATTCCGCGTTCTGCGGGTGCCGCGATTCGAGGTAGGTGCGCACTTCCTGGGTGTGGGCCAGCGTCTTGAGCGCGCCTTCCATGTCGACCGGCTTCGGCGGAAATTCATAGTAGCCGGTGATGCGATTGGGATCGACGCGCCCGCTCTGGGCGTCACGGGCATAGCGCAGCACGCGCGCCGACAGCGCCATCTCGAAGCGCACGTGTTCCTTCAGATGGGCATCGGCATCGACTGCCGATGCGTTGGCTGCCGGCACCTCGACCGTGTAGTCGGCCGACGTGAGACCATAGCTTGCGGCCTCGCCAAGCACCCTCACCGCGTCCTGGGCGCGGGCATTGGGATTGCCCTCGTTCACCCAGATGAAATCAGGATTGGCAGAGTAATAGGCAATCAGTGCCTTGGCGATATCGGGCTCGGCATAGAGTTCATAGTCGCTGAGGCCTGCAACGGCTTCACGGAAGGCAGTGCTGGTTGCCGACGGCACAAAGGCGGCGTCTTCAGCTGTTGCCACCTGGGGAGGTGCTGCCACCAATGCGGCAAAGTCGACGCGCACCAGCCGGTCGGCCTTGTAGGTGTAGTAGGACGGACTGCTGATTCTGGTGCCGCCACCGCCCGATACGGCGGGCTTCGGCTTGCGCTTTGGCGGCGGCGGGAATTCGCCTTGCGGCCTGTGCTTGACGCCACCGCCGAACAGCATGTCGAACAGGCCTTGCGCGCTTGCCTGCGGCACACCGAAGGCCAGTGCTGCCGCCACTGCAAGCGGCATCACGGTGGCTTTATTTCCGAGGAATTTCATTAATCACCCGCTCCGGCTGCAAGCCGGCTCCCGTTCCGCGCCGCTAGACGATCTTGCCAACCGCATGGCGGATGTAAGGCGCTACTATACCGATTCATACCGATTTCGTTAAGCTTCCATAAATTTCCGCAGGCCTGTTGCAGAACGGTTTCACAACATCGTGACGTGGGGGGCGGGGGTGGCGCGGCCCCCCGGGGCACGCGGCGGGGGGGTGCGGGGGTGGGGGGCCCGGGGGGGGGGGGGGGGGCGCCGGGGGCGCCGCGCCCGGGCGGGCCGGCGGGCCCGGG
>NZ_JAMYMJ010000087.1:0-11287 GCF_040318435.1 Mesorhizobium sp. M1143
AGAGCGTGGCCACCATTCTGTCCATTATCGGTCGAGAGGTTGCCGATTTTGACGATCTGAGTGCGTTCCTCGAAAGGCAGTCGGCTACCATCTCTTCCCTCGGCGATGTGCCAGTCCGTTTTCACTCACTCGTTTTCCAGTTGAGCAGAATTGAGCCTTCCTGGGAGAATTGCCTCGCCTTCATGGGCAGCGAGGCCTTCGATGCGGCAACTTTAACCGGTTTTCTGGAGACGAAGGCAGCGCTGGCGGCACTTCCGCAGCAGGCTATTCCCTCCGACGATAAGGCAGCCGCCCTGCGCCAGTTCCTGATCAACGACGACGCCCTGCAAGACGCAACGTATCGAATCTATGTCCAAAGGCTACCGAGGACCTTCATTAAATTTCCGAGTAATCTTGGCCCTGGTAAATTGCGGGTACTGATCGAGAAAGCGAGGGTCAATTTTACGAAAGAGAATGTGGACGCGCTTAGAGAGCAAATTGACCTCCGAGTCCTATTCGTGGTCGAAAACATTGATGCATATTTACAAGACGAGGCGACGTTCGCCCTCGAAGACGATTTCCGTGAGTTGCTCCTAGGCGAGAATATCGGTGACGCCCGTAAACTGGCGATCATCCGGTCAATGGATCTCACCTTGCTCGGTGGCCTGCAATCTCGGGCGGGCAAAGTGGGCGCGATCTTGGAGAGGACTGGGGCGGACGTGAGCGCTCTGGGTGTCGAAGCCGCGCGCGCGGTCATCCTGAACTCGGCACCGATCCCGGTCCAGATTTCATTGTTCAACAAGTGCCAGAAAGTCTTGGGCGACGGTGATGTACGCGAGATCCTCGCCGCCCTCCCGGAACCATTCTCCGAGATCAAGACCGGCTATCATAGCCCGAGGATCGACAAAACAGACATCAACGTTGAATTTGTGAAGTGGCTCGATGAGCGCAACATCATTTCGTCCTGGGGCGAAACGTTCTTTGGTGATGCGATTCGTATCAACCTCTACCGCCGTGACACCAGCTCCTAAGTTATGTGGACAAAGATTGACGAGGTGATGCGCTTCTGCGCGCGTCCAACGCAGCCCGCGAACGAACGGCAGCTCTTAGGATGAAGTAGGAGTGCAGCGAACGGCCGAGATTGGGCGGTGAGTTCAACTTGTCATCGCAACACCCTCTGCAACCTATCGGCCGGGGTCTCGAAGTCCAGGGTTTTTCGAGGTCGCTGATTAAGCTTCCGAGCGACGGCGTCGAGTTGATCCTGCGAGACGAGGGATAGGTTGGTGGTTCTTGGGAAGTACTGTCTGAGCAGGCCGTTGGTGTTCTCGTTGCTGCCGCGCTGCCAAGGACTGCGCGGATCGCAGAAGTAGACCTGTAGATCGGTTGCGACGGTGAAGCTCTTGTGACGAGCCATCTCCTTGCCTTGGTCCCAGGTCAAGGAGCGCCGCAACTCCTCGGGCAATGAGCCGATCTTCTGCGCGAGAGCGGCCACCACGGTCGCCGAGTCCCTTCTCGCCAACTTCACAAGCATCGTGAACCGGCTGTGCCGTTCGACGAGGGTGACGATGTTGGTGTCGTTTGCGCCAGCGAGCAGATCACCTTCCCAATGGCCTGGGATGGCGCGATCCTCGGCCTCGGCGGGACGCTCGCGGATGGAGACCATATCGAGGATTTGTCCTTGCCTGTTGATTGCCACTGAGAACTGACCCGGCAACCCAGGATATTTCCACCGAGAATTGACCCATGTTTGACCCTTACCCTGCGTTTTTTCAGCGGGGATTACGGAGTGATCGACATGGCATTATTGAGCGTGATCCGACGCTGGCATTATCGAGAACATCTATCGATCCGAGAGATTAGCCGTAGGACGGGCCTGTCTCGGAATACGGTGCGCAAATACCTGCGGGTGGACGAGGTGGAACCGAAGTTCAAGGTTCCAGAGCGGAATCGAACTGTAAGCTATGTATTTGATTTCAATCGGATAATATCAGTGTGGATATCGATCCGTACCCACAAAATTACCCAATCCAAAATCATACCGGTGGTTCGGTTCCGTTATCCACAGAAATTGCATCGCATGATGAGATAGATGCTATCATTTCACCAGCTCCCGCAACCTGATAGTGTTGGCGAAAGTCGCCCTTCGGGTCACCATGACGACGTTTCAGATACCCCATTTAGATGGACCCGTTGCCATCCGTTGGTTTAACGGGCTTAGGTTATACTGGCCCGAAGGTGAGGAGCGCATGCCTGAGCAGTTTGCAATCGGGGTCATCGGCTACGTTCTCGCGGTAAACTTGCTGGCGTACGCCTTCATGGCGTTCGATAAGGCTATGGCCAAGAACGGTTCCCAACGCATTTCAGAGTCGACGCTTCTTACACTCGCCATCATTGGCGGCAGCATCGGAACTGTGATCGCGCAAAAAACGATCCGGCACAAGACGCGCAAGGAGCCGTTCCGCTCCAGGCTCGCTCGCATCCTCCTGCTCCAAGTCCTCGCGGCAATCGCGATTGAAGTGGGATTGCTCTTTCCGGGATCGCGCGAAACGCTCTCGCAATTCCTCGCATTCTGAGGCGAATTCGGGGTCGAGAGCAGACGGTCCGGTGCTGGTGCGAACCAGCAGAAAGGTGCCATTCCGCTGGTGACGCCGTCTTGGCCGCAACGACGTTGCCTGCCGCTGCCTGAAAGCAGGCACTGGCACCGCGTTGGCAGCGTTTGCGCCTCAAAGCGACATTGAGGCTCAGGCCGGCATAAGAGCGGTTTTAACCTCACCTCGACCGATCAGCTTGGAAAAGCGACGATAGTCCGAATGCTCGAACCGCCAGCGGCCGGCGGAGATCGCAGGATGCACGCCAGCTTTCTGCGCCGCCTCCAATACTTCCTCAGTGCTGCTGTCCTTGTCGATCCGCTTCCATATGGCAGGAGGTATAAGAGCGTTGCGCGCAAACGAGTCCGCCTCCGCTTCTATGGTTTCCGAACTCGCCACATCCAGATCATCCAAAATGACCTGTCGATCAGGACCCAAGTGGCAGACCACGTGGGCAAATTCATGCAACAGCGTAAACCAAAAATTGTCCAAACGATCGTGGCGAAGGGTCAGCGCCAGCACCGGAACGCCATCGCCACGGCACATCGCCGCGCCGTCAAGAAACGTTCCCGGAAGGTGTTCCAATATTACAAATATTATCCCCATATGATTAAGTTCTGTTACGACGTGAGCACTCCAGTCAGGAAATGTGCTAACCATAGCAAGTTTTCTTGCCGACATCTGTGGATCTTTTATCTTATTCTTCTTGATAGAGATCTTTTCTGCAAGCGACAAGACGGTCGCACACCATGCCTCAAGCGCCGAAAAATCCGTCTTGGCGTTGGTTCTTTCAGTTCTGGTCTTGCGCAACATAGCGACTGCCGGAGTAGAAGCTTTCGAGCGCGATAGAAAGTCAGCAAAATTCTCTTTCTCTTTCATTACGCCAAGCTTCCGGAGCTTCCCCTCCGCTGCAATTGAGGTGCTCGAGTTACCCGTAGCAGGCTCGTGTTTGAACGACCCTATCAGCGAAGTCACTGGAACGCCCAAGTGCTGGTGCAGTGCTCTGATTTGGTCAACCGTTGGTTGTCTCTGGCCGTTGAGTATCTCGGATACCCGCGATTTACTTCCGACATATGGGATCAGATCACGTTGTGACAGTCCTGTCTGTGCCATGCGAAACTTGATCGCCTCAGCAGGCGTGGCTACCTCGACGGGATGCTGTGATCGCTCCCATCGTTCGATGACGGCTTGCAGCACTTCGAGCTCGTCGCGATCCTTTGGGCTGTTATGCCCGAACAGCGCCGCGGCACGCTTGAGTGCCGATTGGTGGTCCTCGTTCGTGCGTATAGGTCGAACCGTCATATCACCTTGCTCCCTGTTTTATCTGTGGCGCGCGCCCCACTCTAGTCGCGCCCGCATATTCAATGAGAACCATCTGCGCCCCGCAGTCAGCGAGGAGATCGACCCGATAGTCACCGTTGAGTTGGATTCGGACCGTGATGCCGTCAATGACGGCTAACGGGTAGAACTCAGCGATGTCAGCCATCGAGCGCCACGACCCTGCCTCGAGCTCAGCAACCAAGGCCTGTACGGCTCCATCAAGGCCGTCACGGGCACGACGGGCAAGTTCGTGCAACCTCGATATCCCCATCAGCTTCATGGCTAATCGCGACTCCAGCACAAAATAGTTCCCGAATGTGGGACGATTCTTGCGCTCGACCTCGCGCCGTGCCATATAAGAATCAGCGTTCCCAGAAGTGGGAATAACACGCAGAAGAGCCGGGACCAAGGGATTTTGCTCCGGACATTCGCAGGCGCACATACGAAAGGATTGAAAATGGCAAATCCCAATGCAGACACCGTCGAAATTTTCGTCAACACCCAACCACATCACGTGTCAAAAGGGGAAATCTCCCATGCCGACTTGGTGAAGATTGCCTACGGCGTTGTTGGCGAAGAGGTGCGCGGGTACTCAGTCACCTATGAGCGAGGCCCCAATCCCGACAAGCCGGATGACGTTCTTCCCTTCGGTGGGAGCATCAAGGTGAAGAAGGATATGCGCTTCGATGTCTTCCCCACTGGTCGCTCCTGATGGAAGCCTGGCGCGCCTTGAAGTCAAGGGGCGCCACTTCGCCATTCGTGCAAATTATCTCGTCATGGCCGTTCCTTATCTGAACTGCCGGGGCGAGCTTCGTCGCGGGTTTATCGCAGACCCGTTGAACCTCACGAATGAAACAGAGATAGGCATACCGGCCAATCACCAGATGTACTTTCTCGGGGAGGATCCGTGCGGGCTCGATGGCCAATCGCTCCTCAGCATTCTTGGAGGCGGCGAGAACAGGACGCTGATTTTCGACGATAATTATTCGAGCTATTATTATTCTCATAAGATCGCGAATGCACCGGGCCAGATGCGCGACTATGGGTCCCTATTCGAGAAATTCGAGCAATATTATCAAGTGATCTCGGGGCCGGCGGTGTACAAATTTCCGGAAGCGGATCAGTTGTTTCTCGACGTCGATTTCGGCGCCGACATCCAAAGTCCTTTCAACTTTCCTGACACGCATTCCTCCCACGCCGAGCTCCACGAACTCAATCGCCGGATTTCCCATGTAAATGTCGGCATCGTCGGCCTCGGCGGTACGGGCTCCTATGTGCTCGATTTCCTATCAAAGAGCCCGGTCAAAGGGTTGAAGCTCTTCGACGACGACGAATACGTGGTTAAAAACTCGTACAGATCGCCCGGAACGACTCGATTTGAGGATTTCAAAAAGAACAAGGTCGATCTTTACGTCGAGCGATATTCAAGTTTTCGAACGGGCGTGACAGGCCAGGCTATCCGCGTGAGCCAAGACATGCCGGGTGCAATTCAGGACTGCGACTTCGTCTTCCTTTGTGTCGACAAGGGCAACAGTCGTGCGAAGGTCGTCGAGCTTCTGAATGGCCTCGGCAAACCGTTCATCGACGTCGGAATGGGACTGACGCGAACCGATGGACCCCTCAACGGCAGGGTCCGCGCGACGCTCGTCGACGACGACACCCGATCGGCCGTGCTCGCCGCATCCATCCTGCCGATGGTCGACGACGCCGACCATGAATATCAAACGAACATCCAGATCGCGGAGCTCAACGCCCTCAATGCCGCCATCGCGGTCATGCTGTTTAAGAAGAGGTTCGGTTATTATGCCGACACCGACCCCGGCTATAATTTGCTGATGAATTTGGACCGCCTGAAGATTTTCCGAGAGACACTGGCATGATCCACCGAACGGATGCTTTAGACTTGGTTCCCTGCGAGCGATTTCCCGACGAGGTCACGCCGGGTAAATTCTACTATAGCGATGAGTTTCGGTCTTCGGTTCACCTTTGCGCCTGCGGATGCGGATCGAGAGTCGTCCTGCCGATCAAGCCGGCAGGTTGGCAGCTCATGCAAAACGCAAGGTCGTTCACAATATCGCCCTCGGTCGGCAACCGGGAGCTCGCCTGTCGTTCGCACTATCTGATCGAAGGTGGGCGCATCATTTGGCTACCCCCGATGTCCGACCGCGAGGTTCAGGCAAGTCGCGCGCGGGACGAGCAGCATATCGAGAAAATGCACGTCGTCACATTCTGGCAACGGGTCCGGAATGTTCTGCGCTGGCTCCTCGGAAGGCGCTAGGCCGACTTCGGCACGGCCATCAGGCGTGGTTTAGAACTTTGGGCAGGATGCGCTCGACAGACGCCATGTACCCCTTCTCGAGAGGGTGCTGTTGGGCCGTGTAGCAGACCGGCGCTCACCTTTTGATCGCGGCGACGTGTGACAGGACGCGAGCGAATGTATATAGACAAGGCAGCGCGCGGCCGCCGATCGAAGTGCGAGCGAACAGGCGGTGGCGATGGATGACGACGACAGTGCTAGCGGCAAGCTCCCCGGCGACAAGCTCTCGAAAATTGCGCGCGGCGAGCCGCTGACGGCTGCCGAAGAGATCGCACGCGGCGCGCGTGAGCGCGCGACCGAGCGCCTCGCCCGCGAGTATCTGGAATCGCCGTCGGTCAAAATGGCGCGGGAGCTTTACTTTTCCCCTGCGGCAAAGCTGGCCCGCGATTACGCCAATTCGCCTGCGCAGCAGGTAGCGCTCGGGCTTAGCCCGGCCTTTGGAGCGGCCGAGATCGTGCGCATGGAAGCGATGCGCACTCTACTCGAACCATCCACGGCGCTGGCCGCGAAACTCAATGCGATCCAGCCATTGGCAATCGACCATGCCAAGCTTGCCTTGATCGGCGCAATCATGCCGTCGATTGATCCCAAGGTGATTGCGGCGATCCAGGGCGTGCAGCCGCTCAAGATCGACCCGTTGTTGGCGAGCACCGTCAGCCAGGCGCAGCGGACATTCGAAGAGGCAATGCGACCGCTCGGCGGCATCGGATCGGCGATCAAGCAGCTCGAAGAGCAGCAGCGTGCTGTCCAGAAATCGCTATTCGCCTCGCTTGCCGGACCGTTCGGTGACATCGCCAAGACCTCGCAATGGGCGAGCACGCTCGGCAGGATCGATACCCCCGATATCACCAAGCTGCTCGGCGGGGGCCTTGGCACGGCTGTCGGCGACATGCGCGACGCGATCGCTAAGAACTTCGTCGGTTCGGCCGCGATCGATCAGGCCAAGAGGAGCGCATTGCTTGGGCTGACCGCCCGGTGCGAAGCCGATTTCGCGGCGACCCAACTCAACATGTCGGCGCTCGCCGGCATTGGCGAAGTATTCGACCGGCGCAGCCATTTCCAGATCGACGCCTATCATTCGCTCTTCGGCGAGTGGCGCACGCGCGTCGATCTGCCGGAAAATTTCTGGCGCGACGGGCGTGTGCGCAAGCGCATGTATCGCGAGGCCGAAGTCGATGAAGGGCTGGTTGTCGCCCAGCCTGGCATGGCGCTCGAGATCATGATCGAGAGCGGGCTGACCGTCGGGCTTCGCTCGGAAGCCAATGCCGTGGCGGTCGTGACGCTTGGCGAAGTATCGATGACCGTGCGGTCACGCGGCACCAGCAAGGATGCCTATGTGTTGGTCGGGCGGTTCGAGCAAGAACTGCGCGCTTATGTCGAGCGCAAGCTCGAAGAGCGCTTCGGACCGGACTGGTTCAAGCTGCGCGCGTCGAACCTGATCGGCAAGGCGAAGGAGATTCGCAAGGTGGCGATGGCGCGCGGTGAAGCGGTCGCACCGCTAGTCAATTTTACCGAACTGGGTGAACTGTCGGGGATCATCCAGAGCACGAAAAACTGGGATGAAGTGTTCGGCTATGTATTCGTCGACAAGACCGAATTCGACCATGACATGCAGAAGCTGATCGCAGTCCGGCGTCCGACGATGCACATGCGCCGGATCGACGGCGTGCGCCTTGTCGAAGTGATCTGCGTGATGCAGCGGCTGTCCGAGCAGATGGCGGACGATGGGGCGTGGAAGCTCGCGGCCGAGTCCGATCGCTAGGCAAGCCGCGCGGAAACCTGCCCCCACGTTTGGTGGGCAATGGGGAGCGAGGCAAGCAGAGCAGACCCAGGCAATGCGTCGACTGTCGGCGCAGAGGTTGCGTCAGGATCGGGTGTTAGGCTAAGCGCTTGCGCTATCTGCCGCGTCTCCTTGGGGGACGACGAACCAGAAGCACTGCTTCGTATGGAACGTCCCAGCGGTCCGTACAACGGGCAAAGACTACTATATGGTCTACCCGTTCATCCTCCGTCGCCTCGGCGGCCAATCCCTCCATGGTCTTGCGCGACTCCCCACGTAGCGCCTCGGGAAATGCATAGAAAATCATGGCCTGCTGCCGGTTTCGTGGACACCGAGATAAGGTGCCTGGCGAAGGACTATCCCATGGTCGCTCCGAACTATTCGGCCGCCCGATCAGCGCTGGCAAAATCGTTAGGTTTGGGAAGGAAGGCCGCTCCGGCCAAGAAACCTTCCTAAAGCGTAAAGCGAAAGCCTGATCTCAAATTGTGCGAAACGCTCGCTGGGACCGGCGGCAACGCGGTCAGGATCAAGAACCTAGCTGCTCCAAAACGACACTAAGCGCTAACCTTTGTCCAGTGTGGAAGATGATTGCCTTCTTGGTTTCTCAGACGCGCCGGCGCCCGGCAGACCTTCCTTTCTGGCCTTGGCAAACGCCCGATCGCCTTCCAGGAACCCGACCAGCATAAAGGGGATCAGTTCCGCCACCGTTTCGGACTCGCCATAGGTCTCACGGTAAAGTGCGGCATAGTCGTTGAGTGCTTGGCTCAAGTCGGCGGCAACGGTGATGGTGATCTTCGAAGGTGTCCGGTCCGGAAGTTTTCCGAGTTTTAGGTTAGCCATGAAGTCCTCCTGTTCACCCCGTGTATGGCCGCAACACGAGGTCCTTGTGCACGATGACGCGCAACGGCCAACCAGGGCGGACGGTGATCGTGGGTTGGACGTTCAGGTTCTTTTCAGTGATCCGTTGGCCGGCTTGGCTGACGTTCTGCTGGGTGGATTCACGAATCGCCTTGACTAAGTCGCTTTCGTTTTCCCCAAAGGTCAACGCGGTACCAACCCCCAGCAATGTGGCCACGGCGATGCCCTTGATCAGCTGCCAAGTATGGAAATCCACCTTGTCCTCGAGCCCGGCATAGCCGGCCGCGTCGGTCACGGGCAGATTGTCGATTTCGATCGATGAGCCGTCCGGCATCACAATGCGTTGCCACACCAACAGAGCGCGCCTTTGGCCAAAGGCTACAACGCTATCGTAGGTGCCGAACAGCCGTGAGCCCTGCGGGATGAGCAGGATGCTGCCGGTGACGCTGTCGCGCACATTCTCGGTAACCTGCGCGACGACGAGGCCGGGCAAGTCGGAATTGATGCCGGTGATCAGGCTTGCCGCAATCACGCTGCCGGCCATGATCTGATAGGGCGAAGCCGGCGTCTGCAGCGCATGCGGATTGTAGATCCCGCCGGTGTTCCGTTGATCGATAAAATCGAGCTTGCGCTGTTGGTTGTTCTGGTCGCCCTCGGCCGGCGCGACGGAAGCTAGCGTCCCATCGGTATCTGCCTGCTGAGGCGCCGGCTCGAAAGGTGAACGTCCGCCCTGCCCATTGCCAAGAGCTTCCGTTTGCTGGAGTCGGTTTTCGATGCGGAACAGGACTTGCGACTCTCGCGCTTCAATGTCTTGTTGTGCAAGCCGCTGCGCCTCGGCGGAAACGTCTTGCCCGGGCGCGATGCCAAGCTGGCTCTGGTGCTCGAGAATAGGACGGCCGAGATCCCCGGGCAGCGGCGGTCCAAGCACCGGAGCCTTTGGCTTAATCCCGGAATAGTCTTTAGGCAGCGCTTCGAGTCCCTCGGCGGTCGGCTTGCGGTCGGTGCTGTAAAGCTCTTCGGCCTGCTGCTTCAGGCGCAACGCAGGCCCCTGCAGCGCCATCATCGTGACGCCAAAAACGGCGCCGGAACCAACAGCAGCGATCGCGACGATTATGCCGCGCCTGAACCGCACCGCTCGGCGGGGCGAGGCTCGCAGCTGCAGCTGTTCGGGATTGAGCTTCGGCGGAGCATTCGGATGGGAAGTATCGGTCATGAGCCTCCCCTCACCTGCCAAAACGCGAAAACAGCGAAACCCGCCGCGGCGGTTGCCGACCGTCGGTTCTCGTAATGCGCACCACCTGCTGCTGTTTGGTGCCCAGCCTTAGCTCGGCCGCAGCAAAGAGGCGATCGACGATGTAGTAGTTGCCGTGCATCCGATAGTTGACGAGCTGGTTGTCCCCGTCAGCACCGACGATGAAGAGCGGTGGCGCCTCGCCCTGATCGATGCGCTTCGGGAGCTCTATGTAGACCTTGCTGCCATCATCGAAGGCGCGCGTCGGTCTCCACGGCGGCGTGTCGCCGGTGATCGAATAGCGGAAGCGGATGTTTTCGAGTGCTACGTTCGAGGCCGCGGGCATTTCAGCCTCTGCCTGAGCGTTGCGCCGCCGAAGCGCCACGAGTTGGTCTTCGCTGTAAGTCCAGGAGAGCGCCGCCATGGCAGTTTTCTCAGTGCTTTGAAGCTGCAGGTGATAGGATCGCCTGTCCGTCGTGATGACCAGATTGGTGGCAAGCCCCGGCGCGAATGGCTTCACCAACACATGAGTGCGCTGGTCATCGCCTGAGCCACTAACGGTGTCACCGATCACCCAACGGACCGTATCGCCGGCTGAGACCGAGGTCAGCTTCTCGCCCCGCTGCAATGAGATATCGGTGACGCGCTCCGGCGCGGCGTAGAGCTGGTAGAGCGCGCCGTCGGCAAAGGGGTAAACCTGCACCGCATTGACATAGCCAAACTTGGTGGGTTGTTGCGTCGCCGCCTTGTTGGCATCGGCGACCTGTTCTTCCGGCGAGCGCTTATCTGGGGCGGGCTTGCCGGGTGCGGGCATCAACTGACCAGGCAACGGTAACGGTTTCGGCACTTCCACGACCTTGACCGGCTTCTCCGGCGCCTTCTCGATCGCGGCTGGTTTGAAGTCCTCGTGGTCATAGGAAATCTGAGGCGGCGGCACTGGCTTCGAGGCACAGGCCGAAAGAACCGCAGCAGACGCCGACAGGATCAAGGCAGCACGAAGCAATGGGGCTCTATTTGTCATTGGCGGGCTCCTTAGGGGAAACGGGGGTTGGCGCGGCGCTGTCGAGCTCGCGCGACCAGTCGATGGCGTTGATGAAGACGCCGAGCGGGTTCTTGCGCAGCTGCTCGGTTGTCCTAGGCGGGCGGATGAGGATGGTGAGGATCCCGATCCAGCGCGTCGTGCTGGCGAGGCTGCCGCGCTCGAACACCTGCTC
>NZ_JAMYMJ010000088.1:0-10943 GCF_040318435.1 Mesorhizobium sp. M1143
ATGGCGAACAAACGGAGACGAAGAACCAGGACACCCCGATCAATCCGAAGCGCCTCGAGCGCGCTCGATTGAGTGGGACCTGTTCTCCAAGCGGATATTCATCAGGGCGCGCAGCGATCCCGTTGCACATTCAGACGCCGTATACATGGCCGCAACCGACCTGTTCACCAAACCCGATCCGATACCCTTGACCCGCAGGAGCCATCCATACACGGGTTAAAGTCGGGGCTGTAAGGCGGTAGGAAGAGCATTCGCGCGCCGGCCGCTTCGATCGCTTGGCGGGCGGCGGCGACTTTGTGAGCGGGCAGGTTGTCGAGGATGACGATGTCACCAACTCGAAGCGTAGGCGCCAATACATGCTCGGCATAAGCGGCGAACCATTCACCCGTCATCGGTCCGTCGAGGACCATCGGCGCAGTCATGCCCGTCAGGCGCAATGCGCCTGTAAAAGTAGTCGTTTTCCAGTGCCCGTGCGGGATCGGAGATCGGCACCGCATGCCCCGCTTTGCCCGTCCACGCAGGCGAGCCATCTTCGTCGATGCGCCGGTCTCGTCGATAAAGACCAACCGTTCGGGATCGAGATCAGGCTGGGCCTTGAACCAGGCGCGTCGCCGCGCGAGCACGTCGGGCCGATCCTGCTCGCTGGCGTGCGCTGTTTTTTTTGAAGGTCATCGAGTGACGGTCGAGAAAGCGCCAGATCGTGCTCGGCGCGAACACGACCGCATGCTCCGCCCTGAGAAATTCAGCCAACTCGACCAGTGTGATGTCGTCCTGACCTTCGATCACCGCTAGGATCGTATCCCGGTAGGCTTCGATCCGCTGGGAGCGCTTGTCTCCGCCTTGGGGCTTTGCCCGCGTCGCGCCGCTCTCTCGCCATTCGCGGACCCAGCGGACCGCGCTTGCCGCGGCAACACCGAAACGATCCGCCGCAGCCCGCCGCGACAGGCCACTCTCAACCGCTGCGATCACTCGCGAACGCAAATCCTCCGATATGGCTCTAACCATGCCTGCTGGCCTCCATACCCAGCCGACATGATGAATCAGATATTCTCCCCGATGGGAATCCCTCGCGATTCCATCAGGTCAGATTATGCTCTAGCCGCCTCGCCGGATTGTGGAACTGCTCGCGGGTGGCTTCTACCACAAACAGCAAGGTCATGAAATCAAGCAGGAAGTCGTCAATCGCCCGGGAGATTGTTTCTGACTTGCCGTTGAATTGGTCCAGCAAAACGCGCGCGCTATCGATCGCTTCCACGCTGGTGGCATCAATCAACCGCTCGACTCTCTTGAAAGAATCCAAATCGAAACTCCTTCATGCGCTTGCCAAGCCGTTATGCTCGAAGGCAGTTCCGTGAACTACCCCTAATAGTCAAGCTCTACTGTCACAACAACGGTAATCAATTTGCAAAAATCCTTCGGACGGGGGATTACATATCTGCAGCAATAACATCTTCCGTCTGGAACTTGTTCCACCGACGGGTTCTAGGGCGCGCGAAGAACTTAGAGTACGCAAGGAGGGTCTCGGCCATCCACTTTGCAGGCTTGTGGATGGAAGAGCCGGCGCATTTCAAGCCCCCCGGGAGTCTTGCGATGCGACCGTCATGTGCGACGCAGTGATCCGGGCGGGACAAGACGTCGATGCCGGGCATCTATCGCCGATGATCTGCAATGTACGTCAGCGCCGACGAACGCGCCGGAGCGGCCAGGCATCAGCGCGCAAAAAGCAACATCACCGCCTGCGTCCCTTGAACGTCGCACCCACCGTCGTCATGCATCGCAGTCATCAAACAGTGTAACAGATCCTACAACTAACTTCACAGAATCTTTGCAACCGCTAATCGTGCAAAATGGTACGTTAACCCGGGGTTTAGGCAGCAGCTGGCACCCGGTTACTTGTTAGTATCTCGACTGAAACAGGAGCCGTGCTCTGATGGTCCAAGTCCTCGTGTCCTCGCAGCAAATCACATATCAGCGTACCTAAGGAAAGTGACATGCCGGCCCAGCATTCCACCAGTTCCATCGAACCCACACGAGGCATGGTGAGCAGCACAACTAGAGAGCTTATAGAAGCGGCCGCCTATGAAGTTTGGAGGCCACAGATGTATCACCAGGCGTTCGGTGGCACAGATGCGGCAGAGATTATCGCCGAGGACGGGCCGCAGCCAGGGAATAATTGTGGCTACGGCGACACGCTTTGTTGCGGTACATTCGGCGAGTTGCTGCAAGGTCAGCTGCCGGTTGGCTGCGTTCCCCGGGACCCTCACTTCTTGGTCACGATGCCCATCGCGCTCTTTGCGCGGGCTCACTTTATGCCGGTTGCAGGTACACGATCTGTAACCGTTTATCCGTCACATAAACTCAAAGCAAAGCGACTGGCTGAGAAGCTCGTGATTGCGCTCGGCGCCTCAGGAGGAATCCTCTTTTTGCAATCTGAGCTTCCGGAAGGCAAAGGAATGGCGAGTTCGTCTGCGGATCTTGTAGCGACTGCACGGTCAATCGCCCGCTGCATTAAGCGTAGAATCCGGACATCGTTGATCGAGAAGCTAATGGCGGAGATAGAGCCATCCGACGGGGTGATGTATCCAGGTGTGGTCGCATACCAACAGCGAGAATGTAGCCTTCTCTCCTTCCTCGGGCAAATGCCAGCGCTTGCAATCGTTGGTATCGATGAAGGAGGGACCGTCGAAACCGTCGACTATGATCAAAGGCGAAGTGAAACCTCCGCCACTCACCGAGCAGAGTATCAGGAACTACTCCACCGCGCTCGCATAGCAATTCCACGCGGTGACACCGCCACGATAGGCAGAATAGCCACTGCCAGCGCCCGTTTGCATCAGGAGCGAGCTCCAAAGAGGCATCTGAACTCAATGCTGAAAGCATCCGAGGCCACTGACGCTCTCGGGGTCATCGTCGCGCACAGCGGCACAATGATTGGGATCCTGCTTGATCGAATGGCGGCTGACTTTCCACTGAAGCTTCGGTCCGTGCTCGCCCATGTATCGCCGTTCGACAACTCGCCAAATATATACCTGACAATGACTGGCTGCCGGTGAGGTAAGCAATATGGACGCTGTTCGCAAACGCCTGCCATTCTCCAGCTATTCTGATGCCTATGCTCTCCCCAGCATTATTAGGTGTGATGCAAACCTCTATCTTGCGCAATTCGCGTTCATGAAGCTTCTCCCTGCGATGCACATCATTGAACAAGCGCTGGCTCGAGGGACTTTGACGCATGGCATGAAAGTTCTCGAGACCTCGAGCGGAACCTTCGCACTGGGTTTGGCCGTAGTTTGTCGGGAACGTGGATTCCAGCTCGAAATCTTCACAGACCCAGTGATGGACAAAGGCCTGGAAAACAGGTTGAACTCCTTGGGAGCTGACGTCTGCATCATTACTGAAAAGGCGAGGGAGGGTGGTTATCAAAGAAGCCGCCTAGATGCATTACACGCTAGAATGAGACAGTTGGGCCACTCCTGTTTCTGGCCCCGGCAATACGAAACACCGGACAACCCCGCAGCCTATAAGCTCTTCGCCGATCAGATATCGGGGATGTTGGACGCCGACGTAACGTTGGTCGGTTCCGTGGGGTCAGGCGGCTCTACTTGCGGAACGATAGAGCGCCTCCGCCAAAAAGCCCCTGGCGCGCGCCTGATTGGAGTGGACACCTTCAATAGCGTCATTTTTGGCCAACAGGATGGCGAACGGAAACTGCGGGGGCTGGGGAACAGTCTTGTCCCCAAGAACGTGAAGCATGAACTGTATGACGAGGTGCATCTTATCTCGGCTCCGCTCGCATTTGCTGCAACGCGAACCCTCCACGAGCGGCATGCCGTTTTCGCCGGTCCGACCTCGGGGGCGAGCTACATCGTGGGGCGTTGGCGCGCCCGGCAGTATCCAGGAGAGACAGTAGTCGTCATATGCCCCGATGAAGGTCACCGCTACGTAGAAGCCGTTTACGACCATAAGTGGCTCGAGCAGAACGCATGTCTGAATGAAAGTATTCTGCTGGAAGCGCCGGCCACCGAAAACCATCCCTCGACCGCCCTGCCACCATGGAACCGATATCATTGGGATGGGAAAAGCCGGGAAGCTGTCCTAAGCCTTGTGGAGCAAGTGTGATGAATCGAGGCAGCTTCCTTTTCGTGGAAAGCAACACGACGGGCACTGGCGAACTGTTGATGAAGCGGGCCCGAGTCCTGGGCTTCGAGCCCTATCTCGTTACGCGTAATCCTGCGCGCTATCCGTTCCTCAAAGACCCGGTCGCTCAAGTGATCGAAGCTGAGACCCGCTGCCCGGATGAACTCGTTGCGGTCGCTACCAAGTTAAGTAGGCTGGCAGGTATATACTCGTCGTCGGAGTATTTTGTGGAAGCAGCATCACGTGTCGCTACGGCGATAGGGCGACCAGCAGCGAATTCGGAGGCGATAGCCACATGCCGCAACAAATGGAAGCAGGCGGCCGAATTGCGGCGACAATCAATCAGGGTCCCTGAAACTGGGCTGGCCACTTCCGTCAGAGATGTCGAGAATATTCTTGCCCAGGCCACTCTACCGGTGGTCGTCAAGCCAGTGTCCGGAAGTGGTAGCAGCGGCGTGAGGTTGTGCGATAGTGCCGCCGCCGCCATCAAGGCGTTTGAGAGCGCAAGGGGCGCACTGCTCGATCAAGTAGATCTGCCTAGTCCCGACATCCTGATCCAGCAATATGTTGAGGGTAAGGAATACTCCGCAGAGATCATCGCGTATGATGGGACGCTGCACTGCCTGGGAATTCTTGCCAAGCATAAGGGACCGGCTCCCTGCTTCGTCGAGGTAGGGCACGACTTCCCGGCCCCGCTTCCCGAGGCATCCCTCCAGGAACTGGCCTCTTTTGCCGCGGGCGCGGTGTCGGCGCTAGGCCTGGAGTTCGGACCGGCTCATGTAGAGTTTGTGCTATCCGAGCGGGGCCCCGTCATCATTGAGGTCAATGCCAGGCTGGCTGGAGGAATGATTCCAGTCATGCTCTCGCACGCCTTGGGTACGTCAGTCCTGGACATGGTAATCAAACTTTACGCGGGGGAAGCGTTCACGCTCTCCCGAGCGAGCGCAAGGGCGGGAGCCATCCGGTTCCGACTTGCTCACACGTCCGGGGAGCTCAAACGTCTCGGCTTTTCTCGAAATCCGGACCCGACGGTGCCCGAAGCGGGGCTAATGAAATCTGAGGGAGACGAAGTTCAAATAAATGGCGACTTCAGAGACCGAGTAGCCTACGCCGTGGGCGTCGCTGATGAACTCAACGCCGCCGTAGCGGCAGCGCAACGTATGATCGATTCCCTTGTGATCAATATCGAAGCAGCCGCAGGCGAATCGGACGACACGCAAGTCGCTGGGTCAAGCGTGGGCGGGTGGGGCCTACATCCCGAAGCGATGAAGTTGCTCGCTCCGCCTATTGAAATCTCGCGCGATGGCCGCTTGCTGCAGCACCAGGCGACCATAGACGAGGCACATCTGGTGATGCTCGCCGACCAAGGCTTGATCAGCCAGGTAGCCGCTGCCGATCTCCTCAAGCACATCTTGGACCTCCAGGACGAGGGCTTTCAGTCTTTGGAGGGCCGCGATGCGCCGCGTGGCCTCTACCTTGCCTATGAGGCCGAACTTGGCGCCAGAGTTGGCCCGGAAAAGGCCGGCTGGCTGCACCTCGCTAGGTCCCGCAACGACTTGAACGCGACCATTTCTCTCCTGGCTCTCCGGGAGGCCGGGCGTTCCATCTCCCAACAGATTGGAATTGCACAAGATGACCTGCTTCAGCGAGCGGAAGAGGCATCGAGACTATTGGCTCCGCTGTACAGTCAATACCAGATCGCACTCCCTGGGTCGCCAGGACACTACTTGCTTGGCGTCTTCTTCGCTCTGGGACGCCAGCGCCAGCGCCTCCATTCCCTCCTGGACGACATCAGAAATTGCCCTATGGGGGCGGGGGCGGGCGGAGGCACCAGCATCCCTATAGATCCCCGCCAAACCGCAAGTCTTCTGGGATTCGAACTGCCGTCGTTTAACTCTCTTGATGCGGTCGGGAGCCGCGATCATCACCTTCAGGGGCTTTCAGTCTTCGCTGGCGTTTCAATCCTGCTCAGTCGTATGGCCCAGGACCTGCAGGTTTGGACGACGCGGGAGTTCGCCCTCGTTGACATCCCTCACAATCTTGCCGGCGGCTCTTCCATGCTGCCTCAAAAGAAGAACCCCTTTTTGCTTGAACACGTCAAGGGATCGGCAAGCACCGTAATCGGCGCATACGTTTCTGCTGCAACGGCTACCTGCAAATCGCCATTCAGCAACTCGATCGAGGCAAGCAACTACGGCTGCTCTTCATTGGGCCTAGCAGAAGATGCCCTTAAGCGGGCCATAGCCCTCACATCGCTCATCGTAAAGTTCATGTCTTTCAACGTGCAGTCGATGCGTGAAAATCTGGACGACGGCACATCGATGACGGCCGTTGCCGCCGAACGAATGGCGTCGCGAGGCGTTCCTTTCAGGAAGGCCCACGCAATAATCGGCGAGATCACTAGGCGCTTGTCTCTGGATAGCAGCGTCGCGGAGCGCCGAAGCGAATTGGCCAGCAAACTCGCTGGCGTATTACCCGAAAGTCTCGAAGAGTGCAGGGATGCTCTGCGGTTCGGGGGAGGACCTGGAAAACGATCAACCGACGAGCAGCTTTCCGTGGCAAAAGCGCTCCTTCGGGACATGGAGCTGAAATCCGCCGAGATATCGGAACGCTGGGCGCACGCCGAGGTGCTCCGCAAAGGGAGGGTGAAAGAACTCATCGATAAGCACCAGTCCACTTGAAGGAGTGGAGTGTGTGGACAAAGTCTGGCGGGTGTCTGGGGGCCGGACAGGGGTTGCGGTACGCCGCTGAGTTGGCATGAAGAGAGGGCGGATATCCGTGTCGGTTCGTAGACAGGCTTGTGGGGTTCAGGGTCCCCTCCCATGTTTCAAGTCAGCGGTTCTCGGGACTGTCAGGAGTTCTTTGCGCGAGGCCGGTTTCGTCATGGCTGACGAACCTTTCGCCGAAAACGACGGCGAACTGGGTCCTGGCCTCGAACCATTCGCGCGGTGGTCGTTTCCGCTCTTCGGCCGAGTGGTTCAGAACCAGATAAAGCAGCCTCATGTCGTTAGAGGCTCCAATTCGAGCGCTCCTTACCCTCCAGACGTTCCGACGCGACTATATCATGGCGCAGAATTTCCACTGAGAGCCACGTATATCAGGAGAATGCCTAAATGATGCAGGCTTGCAAGGCGCGCCTCGGCGATTTCGACATAAAAATCCTGCAATTGGTGCCGTTCGACGACCTCATACAGCAGCGCGAAATTTCGGACCGCGTTGGCCTCTCGGCAGCGGCGGTCGCGAGACGTCTAAAAGGGCTTCGTTCCACCGGAATAATCAGAAAGGACATTTCCGTCCTAAGCGAGAGAGCGGTAGGGCGTCCTCAGAGGTCTTCATCCAGGTGACGGCAACAAACCGAAAACTGGATTTGCTTGACGGGATGAAAAGACGGTTCCTGAACTGCCCTCCGGTGCAGCAATACTACCACGTTACCGGAGAGGCGGACTTCGTCCTCATAATTAATACCCCACACCCCACCACCGGAGCGGCGGGGGCCGGCACGGGCGGGCGCCCGGGCGCCAGCCTCTATCAGGAGATCACAGACCGCATCATTGCCGAGCTGGAGCGCGGCACCGTGCCATGGGTCAAGCCATGGGGCAGCGCTCGGCCTGCCGAGGAATGCAGCCAATGCGCCGGTCGCCGCTCCTGCAGCAAAAGCACAGCAGCTGCCGCAGCGTGGCTGACAAGGCATCTTGTCGGCGTCGAGGAGTTCCGTGATTGCTTAACACAGGCGCATAGCTCACACATTACGTCCGGGAGAATGATGCCGGGCAAAGGCCCTAACCTTGGCATGCCATCAACAATACCCAATAGCCCTCCTGATCGAAGCGCATCTAAACACCTCCATTTCAGGCGTTAGTCGAGCCCGCATTGATCAGGGTCACCCTTCTTGGTTCGCGGGAGGAGGCGGTCGCCCCTCTACAATGGCTTCATCAAGTGTCGCCCGTTCAGGGCCGACGGAAAAAGGGCGCACAAGGCGCGCCCTTCATTTCGATCGGCCATCAGCAGCCGCCTTCACCTTTCGTTGTTAGAAGCGGTAGGTGACACCTGCGCCTATCAACCAAGGATCGAGCTCCGCCTTTCCCGTCTGCTTCGCGCCATCCACTGTGACGTCGAAGTCTGGCTTGAGGAAAAGCTTCTTCACGTCGAAATTGATGCCCCAATGCTGATCCACCATGTAGTCGAACCCGACCTGCAGCGCGGTGCCGAACGTGTTATCAACCTTGAGAGCATCGGCACTCCCGGCATGCTGGTTATAGAATATCGTGTAGTTCAAGCCGGCGCCGACATAGGGCTTGAAAGCGCCGAAATTGGTAAAATGATACTGCAATGTGAGCGTGGGCGGCAGCAGCCAAACCTTGCCGACATTGCCCAGCGCGCCGATCGCTCCTTGGCCCTCAATGTTGGCATAGGTGGTGCCGAGGATAAGCTCCGTGGCGATGTTGTCCGTGAAGTAATAGGAGATATCGAGTTCCGGCGTCACAGTGTTCGAATATGAAAGGCCGGAGCCGGGCACTGCATTGACGTAGCCCGAATCCTCAGTAATGACCCCCAACGCGCGCAGGCGAACCTGCCAAGGATTTGGCCAACCCGTGACCGCGGCTCCAGCCTGCGGGACGCTCCCGGATTGCGCAAGCTCGGCCGCCACGGCCTGCTGCCCCATCAGAATCAGGACGATGGCCGCTGTTACGCCCCGCGCCACGCCGATTCGCTTTCTCGCCATGATATTCTCTCCTTGCTCTTCAGAAATGATGCACTGAACTACGAAAACTCTTGCGAATTGCGTGGCGGAGCGCTCATGCGCAGTGTGCGCAGTGTGCGCGGGACCGCGCACACACTATTTGCGCCGTGCTCGCAATCATCGACCTGTACTCACTTAGCAGTAAGCGGGATAACCAGAGGCCTGCAGCTTTGCGACCATCTTACGCGCGTGGCCCGGGTGGGTGCGTTCGGCCCGCTTCGTGGTGGCGAGCAGGATCTGCGTAGGCGGCAATGGTGGTCCCGGCCCCACAGTGAGGGCGGATTTCCGGCCGTCTTGCCAGAATTGTAGAGGTACTGACCGCGCCGCATGAACACGGGAATCTTGTCGGGGCGGTCGAAGATCGCTGTCAGCGCGTCGTGGTCGCGATTGAACTGTGTTCCATCGAACTGCCCCAGGGTCCTGGCCTGGCTGGCGGCCCAGGCAATTGTCTGTTCTCCTTCCACATCTTCGAGCCAAAGATAGGGATCATCGTCCGGGGCATTCAGCGTTGGTTGGAAATCGAATACGGTCATGTCCGGATAACGTGAAGTATGGTGTCGACCGGAAAATAACCGCAACGTCCTGTCGGCTCGGAAAGGCCCGGTTTTCGCAGCTGCGACTGCATGTTCGGCGGGCTCGATCATGATATGATTTCTCCTCAGTCCTTGCCGCAGCGCGTTTGCGGATAGTCTTGCACGTGTCGTGCCAAACGAGAAAACCATTTCACAACAATGACATGGCTCTGACTGCCGTGTGCCTCATGTCGACTTTGTCGCAGACCCGACAACGAGTGCAGCCGTGACCGCCCTGGTAGAATCTCCTGTGCGAGCTCGTGGGCACTGCGGAATAGCAGTGAAGCTCACCGCGAACTGGCCGAGCTTCGGATCGACATCGGCGACGGGACGATTGACGACCACGACGTTGCCGGTGTCGGGCACGGCACGGCCTGAGGAGCTCCGCGGCAGCGATCATCGAATGCCTGCGTTTACGAGGGCTCCCATTCCTGGCCGACCGGTAGGCGCGCAAAAAACTGCTGCCTCATCCCTCCGCCTGGATTGAGCCGCAGGGATGGAATGGCGTCGTGCTTTGGACCGGCAGAATAACCAATTCTGTTCCGGCTATCTGTACAGAGATTCATTGATGCGCTTAGGCCGGGCATCCGCCCATCCGCGACCATCTGAGCATGAGCATCGATCCTTCACCAAGAAAGAGAATTGCTTCCCATGAGAGAGGCCTCGCGGCGGACATGAGTTTGCGTCACTCTTCGTGATCGCGGCCTCCGAGGATGTCGGGATAGCCAGTGCAACGGCACGATAGGGCGAAGGATCTGGCAGCTCTTGCAACTGCTGAGCTCGATGGACACGGCATATCGTGATCTGTCCGACAGAGACGCAGGGTTCTGCACTGTCCGTTCATGAAGACTGTGCTGGTCCCCACAAGATAGAAGTATTCTGATGCAGAGGGTGCCCGATTAGCTATTCGGAAAACTATTTTATCCGGAGTGCAAATCGGGCGCCGCCCTGAAGCGTCCCCCCTCAATGTCGGATGTCGGACAGGATCGTAAATCCGCCAACCCGTTGTTTAATAAAGATTCCTTCTCTGGCACGGCCCATGCATGGGACTCTGCGAACGCATCAGCGAGACGTCGTCCATGATCATGCGCACCGAAAATGCCGTCGCCGTAGTGAACGTCGCCGTAGTGAACACCGCGCTCTCGCCTGCCATCAAGCCGCCGAAAGGCCGGCGCGTCATGGTCGGGCCGGCGATTGGGCCGGCTTCAAACACCTTAATGAGCCTGCAAAGCGTCTCGCGTGACGGCGACGCGGGCATCCAGACGAACGGAAAGACATACGTCGTTGCCCCACGTCGCCGGCCTGACCCCTCGATTTCACCGCGCTGGAATGCTCCGGTCTACATTCGACGACGCGAACGCGCTGGACAAATTCTCGCAAACCCGGTCGGGACCGGTGCTCCGAACGTCCGCGAGGGGGCCCAATGGCTGTGGCCGATATTCGCCGCGAACAAGCCGTCCAGTGGGAAGACTCTATAGGAGGAAGCAGTGGAG
>NZ_JAMYMJ010000089.1:0-10683 GCF_040318435.1 Mesorhizobium sp. M1143
TCGGCCAACATCAAGGTCACCGGCGTCAATGCCGACCAGGCTGCCGGCATCAACATCGTTCGTCGTGCACTGCAGGCTCCGGCCCGTCAGATCGCGTCGAACGCAGGTGCTGAAGCTTCGATCGTCGCCGGCAAGATCCTCGACAACAAGGGCGCGACCTACGGCTACAACGCCCAGACCGGCGAATATGGCGACATGATCGCCATGGGTATCGTCGATCCGGTCAAGGTCGTGCGCACTGCCCTCCAGGACGCGGCCTCGGTCGCCGGCCTGCTCGTCACCACCGAAGCCATGATCGCGGAGGCTCCCAAGAAGGAGTCTGCTGGCGGCGGCATGCCTGGCGGCATGGGCGGCGGCGGTATGGGCGGCATGGGCGGGATGGGCGGTATGGATTTTTAATCCAGCCCCTATCAGCTTACAGCGGACAGGGCGGCAGCATGCCGCCCTCTCCTTGTGTGCCGAACATGATCGAAACCTTGGAGTGCGTCCCGAGGATCTCGTTCGAGCCTCACCGCATGGTCGAGAATTAGGATCTTGTCCGATCGAGCAATTCGCGGGCTCAACCTGGTCAAACCGGCGCCCCCTACGAACTGCCCGATCCTTGAGGATTCCGCTGCGCGACAATCACGATGATTCATTCAGTTGGTAGCTATAGGCGGTGAATCATGAGGGGCATTGAGGAGCGTGGCAAGGCGCCCATCTCGCCATTTAACTCCATCGAGCGTGATATCAGGGACAATTCTCTCATCGGAACCCGCGGCTGGCGTTGAAGGACCCGGTGAATCATCCTGATCTATAGTGGAGCAGACGCGCTCTGAGCCTCAAGAGCGTTTCCTCCTCTGAGTATCCTTGATCTGCCGCTGGACATTCTCGTTGATATTGCTGAGCGGCTCAGCCCGATGGATCTGCTGAGGATTTCGCACACAAATCAAGAGCTGCGTGTCGCCGCGGATAGTCGCAACGCCTCAAGAAAGGCGGATTCAGGTTCAGGCCATCTGTGGCAGCCCTTGCAACCGGGCTCCAGCAGCGTCTCGTCGTCGTGGCCGAGGGGCCTCGTGACCCCGACGACTGCGCTACGGCCTTGTGGGGCCTCGGAGCGGGCGTGGCAGCGCTTGCACCCGAGCTCCAGCGGCGTCTCATCCTCCTCGCCGAAGGGCTTGAGCCCAGGTCTCAGACCATTGCCCTGGAGGGCCTCGGAGCAGGCGTGGGTGGCGGACATAGCAGCCTGTCCCATACCTATGAATACGTTTGGCTGAAGCAGACCGATGGCTGCGCGTCGAAGCCGAAGCCGTCGAGTTCGCGGACAAACGGGAACTGCGCGATCTTGCTCGACATGAGCGTGTCGAGCTGGTCGCGGATCGCCGTCAACTTCAGCCGATCCAGGATTGCGATCAGCAGGTCATGATCTAGGGTCGTCATCACCAGCTCCCTCCGGCCGCCGCTTCGTACTCGGCGAGTGGCCGCAGCAAGGTGGCCGGGGGTGATCTTGATCCGCTCGGCGCGCACCGGCCCTTCGAAGCCGGCAACGCCGACAAAAGGCTCTGTCGCAAACCTGGAAATGGGGTTGTGAACGGCCATTTCGGCCTGTCCGTCAGGCAGCGAGGAGATCGAAACAGCGATCGACAGCCTTGTAGGCATACCTCGCCTGTCGCTTGCCCATCATGTGGATCATCTCGATGCCGGAGAGGATAACCACGTCGTTCGCATGCGACTTGAAGCCGATAGCCTGGTCGAAATGGCGGCCCTTGAACATCACGTGCTCCTCCACAGCTGAGGCGTTTTTCTTGCCATGCTCGCTTACAAAAAGGTTTGCGACAGAGCCGTTCGAACCGCATGCCGACATCATCGTCAAGGGCGGCCGCGATGTCCATTATGGCCACAAGCTCACCCTGACGACGGGCAGGCAGTCTGTTCTTTCAATTTAGACCAACTATGCGGATGCCGCCTCAGTCAATTCAAGAATGTAACCAATGCCGCGCATGGTCGTGATACGTGGCGTTGCACCTGACCTTCTCAGGTGTCCACGTAAGCGATAGATTCCGACTTCAAGCGCGTTGGCAGATACCTCGTCGTTGAACGAATAGAGGTGATCTTCCAACTGCGCACGAGGCACGATGCGGCCTGCACGGATAAGCAGATGCTCTAAAATACATAGTTCGCGGCGTGCGATCTTCAGAGGATGACCCGAGACGGAAACCTGTCGGCCGATCGGATCGAAATTGAGATTGCCAAATACAACGATGGGGTCGGTCACCTGTGTCGACCGGCGCAGAATGGCTCTCATTCTGGCGATGAGCTCATCGAAAGAGACGGGCTTGAGCAGAAAGTCGTCCGCGCCACCGTTGAAAATTGCAATCCGCTTCTCGAGATCGTTGATGCTACTCATAATGAGGGTTGGAACTGAATGCCCGTTGCTCCTTAGCTGTCTCAGCCAGCCCAAGCCATCGCCATCTGGCAGAGCCAACTCCAGCAGGAGAATTTCATAGGTAGCGCAACAAAATGCCCTCGATGCCTGTTCCAGGTTGCCAACTACATCAACGGCAAAACCGCTATCCCCGAGCGCAACTCGCACAGCGCGCGTAAGATCCACATGATGATCAATGAGCAGCGTTCGCATTTCACGTCCTATCAAGGTCGGACAGGTCACCGTCCGCTGTAAGACCGGGGCGACAGCGGAAGTCGCGCAACTCTTCGTAGTGTTCGTAACGCTCTTTCCGATGGGTGATCGCGGGAGCATGCAAGCCGCACGCCTGCAATAGTCGGGGATGGAACACGTGAAGACCTGTTGACGGGCTGAAACCGTCGGTCGGCGGGCCCACAATGCCACCGACTCTGCCTGCGATTTCTCTGCGCATCGATCCTCCTATGGGTTGCGTCGCAACATCCAGCTGAGGTCGCAAGGGCAGGTTGCGGCTTTGTTCATTGAGAGGACCCCCTGGAGGCAATACCAGGAGGATTCCCTATATGGCACTTCCCGATTTACCACCGGTCATTCCGAACCACGTTCGGCGGCTTTGAAGACACTCATTGAGCGCGGCTAGGTAAATCAAGGGTACGACTGCCGGGTGTCGATGCCGCTTTTGAAGCAGGCATCGGCACCAGCTCGGTGAGCGTCGCCCGCGCAATTCAGCGGACGCGCTCGATACACCCAGTCGAATCGTGCCGCAACTTGCCGCGCCGACAGGGCGCCCGAAGACTTCAGACTTGTGACCGAAGGTCTACGCCCAGTCCTCCTCCCATTATCCACCTCCCTCAAATCAAAGTGGACGTTCAATCTGAACAAATTACGCCATCGTATCACAAACGACTTACCGATCCCCGACGTGCTCTAGCCTTAGTGCTTGTTAAGAAGGTCGGCTACTGTCTCTCCGCGTCGCCGGGCATCGGCGGCGAGCCACACCTCCCCCACCTCATACACGTCGCCGTGGGTACTGAACGGCACAATGACGTCAATGGCAGCCGACAGCAGGTCAAGAAGCGTGTGGTCTTCCACAGCAGCTCCTTGCGGGCTGCTCTTGACGAGTGAAAAGAGCTTTTTAAAGCCTTGGACCGGATCCGCCCCATGAATCGTTGATATTGATCCCGCATGGCCGGAGACGACTTCGCTAAGGTAGGCCCAAGCAGCATCATCGCGCATCTCGCCAAGCAATATTCGATCAGGGCGCATGCGCAAGCTGGCTTGCAACAGTTGCTCGGCTGTCACCGCACCTACGCTTGCTCGGTCCTTCGGATAAAGTAACCGGACATGGTTCTCGTGCGGGATTGCAAGTTCGAGCGTGTCCTCGATACTTATCAGCCTCTCTTGCGGGGGTATAGCGTTGATCAAAGTCTTGCTCATTGTCGTTTTGCCGCTTCCAGTAGGTCCGCAAAGCAGCATCGTGAGCCGCCCGCAAACGCATGCTCGCAAAAATTGCTCCAAGTCACCATGGTCGTAGTGCTGAAGAATCGTTTCGTCCTGCCGCTCTTGGCGCTCCTTTCGTGACCGCCATTGATTCCAACGCGAGTATTCGTAGCGAGAAGAAACTTCCTTGAGTTCGGTCACACGACTTGAGGGACGCCGTATCGTCAGGCTTATTGTTCCTGAGGGAACAGCGGGCGGCAAACAGATCTGCAGCCGCTCTCCGTTCGGCAGCTCAGTCGCACAGAGGGGGCTTTGCGGTCCGACATCTTGCTTGCGCAGCGCTCCAGCGAGGATCGCGATGTCCTCCAGATCGTCATAAGATAGCGGCAGCGGATGTTTCGTGAAAACGCCGGCCTGTCGGACAAAGGCTTCCCCAGGCCGGTTGATAGCGACCTCTTCGGTCCTTGGCTCCTCACGCCATTTCAAAACAGGGTTGAGAAGCAAACGCAATTGAGGGTCAGCCTCCGGTCGCATTGTTGTCTCTCCGGCGTTGGCGATGTTGGGGGGCTGGCGCCACGGCGATCGGTCTAAGATCGTATACATCTGAGAAATCGAGGTCCCGAGCCACAAAGATGGATACAGCATCTCCCTGGTTTTTCTTCAGAGTTGGCGGAACGTTGATCGTTGCTCTAAGGGTCGTGTCAACGGCTTGTCCGGCGTTGCTCTGGAAGCTGTTGATGCCGCTTCCTCCACCTGAGCTGCCAGCGTATTGACCGGCGGCCTGAAACGCGCCTTGAATGACGCTCATGAGCATTGCTCCGCCAAAGCGCTGCCAGAAGTGATTATCCACCGTGCCAGGCATTCCGGAGCGGCCGAGCTCGTCAGCGCCCGGCGACGCTAGCGAAACGAGGGCATGGTCAGGCGTTTCGATGCGCGTCCACAGCACGAAGACACGCGCATCCCCCTGTTGGAGACCACGCTGGATCTCGCCAATCACGGTCGTCCCGCGATCCAAAAGCACCACGTTGTTGGTGGCGCCGCGGACGTCTTTAGGTAAGACGCACTTCACATAACCGGGTAAATTTGTGTCGACTGCCGTTTGCAAAATGCAGGGAATTATCGTTCCTTGGGTAATCACGAGATCAGGGTGCGGCAAAAGTGTGGCCCGGCTTGGCTCCTGTATATCTGGTTTCAATCGCCCCGTCAGATCGCCAGCGTCTGAAATCTCATGCGAGGTCGCGGGAGCATCCCTATGGTTGTCTTCGCTCCGCTGACCGTCGTTGGGCATTTGACCGCTGCCACTGTAGGCGAAAATTGGTGTTTCCTCCGGCGGCGGATCAGCTGGCGCCGGAGGCGGCGTGGATGGCGCAGAATCTCCTGCCTGCGCCGCCTGTACGGGTGCTGGAGCTTCGGGAGCAATCTCAATCGGCACGGGGCGGAATGGCTCGGCGTCGGCGACAATTGGAGGTTTTGGCTGAGTTGGCTCGTCTTGTGTGCTGGGACGACCGCCGAGCCAGATGAGCGATAGAGATGAGATGAGAACAAGAGCAGCGACGGCCAACTTCTGCAATCCCGAAACATGCCGGCGGGCCGGCTCCGAGACCATCGATCCTGAGGCATGGACATCATGTCCCGACTGTGGGCCGGTTTCATTCATCGGCCGGGCCTTTCAAAACGCGCCACACGTCGGGTGTCACTGTACCGGTCCCTGGCGCTCGTCCCACAGGGTCATAAGCCCTGTTGAAAATGGACAAGACCGTATTGCCATCTCTCAGACGCCATTCCCGGGCGACTGCGGATACTTCAACATAGTCTCCTTTGACCGTGTAATTGGCAGCGGCTTCCTTGCCGTCGGGATTGATAATGTAGAGGGAGGGTATGCGGGAATTGCTTGCGAAGCCAAATACGGTGGTAAAGCCATTATCGAAAACTTCCAGCGGCGCCAGCGATCGATCGCCCTTTGCGACGTAGTGAAAATTGCTTTCGTCCGGACTGGTAGTTGCGGCGGGCCGATTCAACAAATCCTGAACTCTCTCGTCGCGCAGCACTTTCGCCCGGGCCTGACCAAGAATCGAGCGCCTTTCTGCGTCCTTTCTCTGAGCAGCAGCCTCATCAGCAGGATAGGTGAACTGCACACTGTAGTATAGGTCAGGTTGCTGCTCATCGAGTTTTGGCATCGCTCTCGTTGAAATACTGAAGACGTATCTCCGTGTACCCGACTCACTCTCGGCCAGCACGACGACCGGCTGCGGCGGGAGCATCCGGCTAGCCTTAAAAAAGAGATAGTTGGCGCGCGGGAGCGCAGCCAGGTCTTTGCTATTGGAAACGGCCACGGCTGCGACTGTCTCGTTGGCCGCGAATGTGACAACCAGCGTTGCCCCCACTGCGGTAGACAGGCGCACCACTTCGTCAGGACGGTAAGCCAGGTAGCGCATGCGCGCATCATGCTTGCCGGCAAGTGGTGTGTCTTCCGCTGACGCTTCCATCGTTAAGAAGAGTGAACAGACCAGCGCGAGAAACGCTCTTTTTGTCATGGCTGCACATAGCCCAGGTTCGATACGCTATCTTCCGAGCTTTGATAGGAAGTGACGAGTAGACCTCCCGGATTGGTGAGCCTCGATTGCCCAGGCAGACCCGTCAAGCGCTCGTAGCGGATGGTAGCTGTCCAGGTGGTCACTATCGGCATCTGCCCATCGACAACAAGCGAACGTTTGTAACGGATCTGTTGAACGTCCGGACTGATGTCGTTTGAAGAAATATGCCCGACCTCGAGCTTGCCGCGTTTGCCGACCGTGACTTGCGGCGAGGTGGGATTCGGATAGTTGAAGAAATCTTGATATTGCTGTCGCACAGCCGGCGCGCTGAAACTGGATACGAGGTCATAGGCGTATTGGGCTGTATCTGCTGTGTACCCCTCGCGCAGGCGTACATATTCCCACAGCGAAGCATTTATGACGGCTCGGTCTTGGGTTGCCGGCAGTCGAGAGACTGACACTTCGCTGTCGACGGTCCCATCCGGCCGGACCCAGAGGAACACAGGTACGAGCTTGGCCAACGGGACCATGGCAGCAATGGTAAATGCCTGTGCAACATTTCCTAGGACCGCCGCTGCGGCAAAGGCTATCAGGGCCTTTGACAGGCGCCGCGCAGACTTCGCTCGTGAAGTTTGAAACGCCTCCACCTTCTTATAGTGGGCGGCTAGCGTTTCTCTCTCCACCAGAAGGGCATGTTCAGGAACTTTCACTTTGGCTCTTCCGCGCATTCGACCCGAAGATCCTCAGGGGTGGTTTCCCATTGTCCCACGTTCAGTTGGAATGGGGCACCCGCGCATGTCGCAAGCCCATGGCTCGTCTTGCAGGCGGCCAAAGCGAGGATTGACAGAAGTAGGCAATATTTCATGTTTTTGGCACCGAGCTTGTCGAGTGATTAAGCACCCGCCGTGTTGGCAAAGTGGCGATTGAGGCTGTTAAGAGGTCGGTTCGCACCTCCCCAAGAGCCGCCGGCGATGCTGCTGGCGATCGTCGGAAGCGCGACGATCAGAGCGTCACCAGCTAGGAAAAGCATGTCGAGCTCGTAAAGCCCGATGATCTTGGCTGCTGTCGTGCCCGAGAATTTGATCATCAAAAGCATGGCTGCCAGCGAGACTGCTTCGGCAGCGATTACTATCGTTGCAACGATGTTGAGGAGGAGAAGCAGCAGCCCGTACGAGAGCAGTTGGCCGATCCATCTGGTGGCTATGTCTCGAGTGTGATCAAAAAGGTAGCCTACAAGGACCAGGGGGCCGATCGTCAAGAGCACCTTCGTCAGAATTCCAACGGCATCGTAGATCTCGAACGCTGTCCACAGCGCGCCGTAGAAAATCCATTGCGCTCCCTCGAAAGCAAGTATGTCCTGGCCGTTCATAGGCCCAATTTCGGAAGCAATCAGCTGAAAGACATACTGGCTTGAAGCAAACATGAGATCGAGCTTCTGAGGGATTCCGATGAAGGGCAAGTCGCTGCCACTGATGTCGTGAGCCAACCTCGGAATCGTGTCGTCGAAGAGCGCTTCAATGTACTGCTGATAGTTGGCCTGCCCTAAGATAAGGGCGACGACAATCGACACCATGATTACGCGCGAGATACCCCCGCGCGCATCGACTTGACCACGCATGACCAGACAGCCTTGGATTATTATCCAGAGCGTGACACACGCAACCAGAGGCGCACTGACCGCCGCTTGGACGTTTTCAAGCACTTTGTGCAGCCCGGACGTGAAGGCCCCATGAAAGATCGTGTGTATAGTCGTGAATGGCGCGGGAATTTTGAAATTCATGGCGTGAGCCTGATGTGTCCCTGATCAGCGCAGCTGAGCCTGATGAACTCTGTGTGGTTTACGGGAGGATGCTAAACATATTAGCGGTGTCCTGATGTTCGCGACGCTGCGTGGCGGCCTCCTCCACGGCGTGAAGGCTCCCTTGTGCAGTGGCCATTGTCAGCAGACTCGTGGCCTGGACATTTTGGATCATCGCATCGTGAATCTGCTTGAGGACCAGGCCGTTGGTCACGGTGGCCTGCATAATATTTCCCGAGCGGGAAAGCTGACCAAGCGTGCCGGCGTTATCCTTAAGGCGCTTGTCCATCATGCCCAAAGTGTCGGCTGCAATAGCTGCGGCATTGGCGGCCCCGGCGATTTGTCCCTGTAACAGTTTCGCTTCTGAATCGGTGCCGTTGACTATCCGATTTGGGTCCTTCGCAATGTTACGGGCCATAATCGAAGCTGGCGCCCGAGCATCAAACATCTGCTCCTCCAGCTTATTGCTCGACGGGTAGTGATTTCCTTGGTTAAGTGAGCTTAGCAGTCCCGTGACAGCGAATGACGACGTTAGAATTGTCACCATTTCAATCGTGGTAGCGAGCGTCTCGATTGACCTCTCAAGGATCGCCGCATTGGAAAGCGCTGTTAAGGTCGCTTGTGTTTCTGTTACAGGGTCGCTGACGATAAATTGCGAACGGGCCTGTCCGTGAAGCAGAAGGGAAGCAGCAAGGGTCGTTACTGCAAGTTTGGCAAATTTCATGAATATTCCTCCGTCAGTCTTGAACTTCGTGGTACCGGGCCATGAACTTGTCGAGCCACCCACTTGGGGCGTCTCCGTGCTGGTTGCGAAGCTGATCGGCAAAGCGCACTGTGTTGGCCCGCCCCGAGAGTACGGCTACGTACTCGCGCATCTGCCCAAGATCGAATTCGCAAACAATACTCCCGCTATCGCGCTTGAGCAAAAACTTGCGGCTGCCGATTGCCATTCCCTGGCGGATTGCCTCGAACTCCTGCGCAGTGCACTTCAAGCCATCGACATACGCAGAGCGGTCCGCCGTCGGTGATGGGTAGAAAATTTTCGTCATACATTGCGCAACGAGACTAGCTCCGAGAGGCGATTCCAGAACGTGTTCAGGCTGCTGCGTTGCGAGTATCAACATGCCGTTGTTTTTGCGGACCGTGAGCAAGAACTTGTCGATAACGGCCGAGAATTGGGGGTTGAGTAGATAGAATCGAAATTCGTCGCAGCTCATCACGAACCGACGACCATCGACGATAGCGCCCACTCGATGCAGAAGGTATGCGGCGGCCGGTGCACAGACCTCCTCATATTCCAGGAGCTGCGTCATGTCGAAGCCCGTAATGGAGGCATCCAGCCTTACTTCGTCCACGTCGCCGTCAAAGGCCCATCCAAGCGCCCCCCCTCTACACCACCGCTGCAGCCGTGCTCCTGCGCCCTCGGAGGGGCTGTGCAATAGGAACTCGCGCAGGCCCGCAAGTGAGCGCATAGGGGGTTCGAACGAAAGCTGACGAACAATGCCGCGTTCCAGCCGACGGCTTTCCTCCGGCGAGATCGGACCACGGCCGTCACTCTCGATCAGGGCCATCAACCACTCGCGCAGAAAGTCCCGAGAGGCGGAGGTGGTGTCCAGTCCCCGCAGAGGGGCCAAGCCGCTCGGAGCGCCTCTGCGCAACGCAAGATATGTCCCTCCCGTGGCTCGCACCAGCAGTTCACCACCCCGATCCTTGTCGAAGAAGACGATCGCACCATTGCGATCAACCAAGCTTTGCTCAAGCATCGCGAGGACAAAGGTCATCAGCGTCGTCTTGCCTTTGCCAACGGGCCCGAATATTGCCGTCATGCCGACGTCATTCTCATGGGGGATGTAGTCGAAAGAAGTTCCACCGTTTGTGCGAAAGCGCGCAACAGCATTGCCCCAGTGGCCGGAACTGGAACCGCTTGGGAAGTTCTCAAATGAGACGAGCCCGGCAAAATTGTGTGAGGTGATCGCCCCCGGGCGCGTGCGCCACCTGTTGTTCCCCGGAAGTTGGGACCAATATGCGGCCTCCATGCCGATGCCCTCTTGGACGATAACGGCGCCCGCGTCGGCCAGCCGTGCGCGGGCACTTGCTGCGCGATCTGCAAGGCTATTGAGGCTGTCGGCATAGACGCACAGGCTCAGATGATGCGAACCCATCACGAATTCGTTGCTTGCCAGTGCGTCCTCTGCCTCGGCAAGTTCATTGATCTGGGTGAGAGCCTTGTCGCCGGCACTCGTCATCTGGCTGGACTTAAGGCTTAGTTTGGCATGAGCTTGCGGGCGAGTAAGGAAGGAAAAGCTCTGGCTCAGGACAAGCGGGAAGTTGGCGGACAGCAAGGAATTTAGCATGCCCGGCCGCGTCGTCGCCGGATTTTCACGGAACGAAAACAATGATCCGACGGAGCTATCCCCGGGCCTTCGAATCTCAAGCGCCCGCTTCCCGCAGATGACCTGGTCAGTGTAGATCGAGGCGCCAAGTGAGCCGGTAACCATCGGAACCGGAAG
>NZ_JAMYMJ010000090.1:0-10497 GCF_040318435.1 Mesorhizobium sp. M1143
GAACGCCGTTGTCGGTCCTGATGGCGCTGGGCAGGCCGAACTCTTTGAAAACGCTCTCGAACACCGTGAAGGCATAGGCTTCCTTGGTAGTCGACAACGCCTCGCAGGCGATGAGATAGCGGCTGGCGAAGTCGGTGATCGTCAGCGGGTAGCAATAGCGCCGATCGGCGAGCATGAACTCGCCTTTGTAGTCGGCACACCACAGATCGTTGGGCCGATAGCCGTTTGAAAGTGGTGTTCCCATCGCCCTGTTGCGCCTTCGCTTGCGGCGCTCGACCAGGCCATGGCGGTCGAGAACCGCATGCACCGTCGAGATCGCAGGCCGGTGAACGTCAGGATACAGCCGGGCCAACCGTTCGCGTATCTTTGGCGCACCCCAGGTCGGCTTGTCTTGCTTGAGGCGCACAATCAGCTTCTCGATTTGAAACGGAAGCTGATTGGCGTGGCGGTAGGGTCGGCGTGATCGATCCGTCAGCCCCTCAAGGCCACTGTCATTGTAGCGTGTGAGGATCTTGTAGCCGGTCTTGCGCGAGATATCGAACTCACGGCAAAGCACCGCCATCTTCTCGCCGTCCAGCAGCCGGGCAATGAACTTCAGCCGCTCTTCCATGACGTTACACTCCTTCCAAGGCACCTTGCTCTCCTTGCAAAGGGCCGAAAGTGTAACCCATGTCTCCGGAATGAACTGTCACCCATCTCTCGGGAAGGGCAGATGCATTACAATAGCTTGGATAACCCTAAAGAGCGTCGCGCTGAACGGATTCATGCGACCGCTTGAAGTCTTTGTTTAATGCATGTCGTTGTCCCACAACCTCGGCACTTCTGGGCGACATGCATGAGTGCCCGGGTCTAGGCACGGGCGATCAGTCGATATTCGGTGTTATTGGCGCGTCGATTACCACTTCCGCCCGTTCAGTCAGACGCTATGCTGCTGACCGTGACACCAAGGCGCGCGTTCCGTTCGTGATGAAGCAAAGTCAACACCGCTTGCATGAGCGGATGACCATTCGCGGCCACCTCGAACCCGCGTCCTTCCTGCCCTGGATCATGCGCCATGCGGCCAAGCTCGGTCTCGCGCACCACATCGCTCATGCAAGCACCGATCGCATCGAACTCGATATTGCCGGTGCGGCGGAACTGATCGACATGATGGAGATGGGATGTTCGCTTGGGCCCATTGAAGTCTGGGTCGAGACGATCGACCGCGCGCCTGTCGAGCAAAAAAACATATAGCTTTGCGTGTGGTTACCCTCCGTTTGCACTTAATTTAATCAATATTGCAATTGCGAAATAATTATGCATACGTCAGCCGCATCGAGCGGTTCGCCAACTCCTTGCGCCGGCATCTCTCTGGTCGGGAAACAGTAGTATCAGTACGGAAAGTAAGGTCATGCTGTCCGACAAGACGGACACCTGGGTGCCGGTCGCCCTTTCCCAGGATCTGCCAACAGGACAGGTAATGCCGGGGCGGACGCCCGCCGGTCCCATTGCCCTCTGGCGAAGCCAATCGGGGCGCTTGGCGGCATCGGCGGATCGCTGTCCGCATCGCGGCATGCGCCTCTCCCATGGCTTCGTGCGCGGCGAGGCGCTCTCCTGCATCTATCACGGCTGGACCTATTCGCAGGCCGGTCAGTGCCTGCGCATTCCTGCCCATCCCAGCCTCACGCCGCCGGAGACGATTCGCGTTGCGACCCGGTTGGTCGAAGAGGCGGGCGGGATCATCTGGGTCGCTGATGGAGAGCCTGACGGCAAGCCACCCCTTTTTGAGGGTTACGTCCCGCTCCGTTCATTGACGGCCCGCGCCGGATGTTCGGCACTCTCGGTCGCTGCCGGTACGAAGGCCACCGTTGAAGGATACGTCTGGCAGGCGCCCGGCGCGCCGGCAATCCGCCTGGTGCCTATCCCGCAGGAAGCCGGCGAGACGCTGATCCACGTCCTTGTTCCAGCCGATTGCGATGCGTCCGAGCGCATCGCCGCCTCGCGAGCCGCCGAGAGCCTTCGGCGCATGGCCGAAGGGATCGAGGCGAAAGGGGCTGTGCCATGATCGACGATGCGATGCGCGACGAATGGTATCCGGTCGGGCTTTTCAGCCGGCTCGACCGCTATGGGCGCGAGACCACCCTGATGGACGAGCCGATCAAGGTTGCGCTCGACGCCGATGGCGCGGCGAAAGTGACAGGCGAAAACGGGCGCGTGCTGCCGGTTTCGGTGCGCTATGGCCATATCTGGTCGTCGCTCGGCGAACCGAAGAAACCGGTCTTCCCAATTCCCGAGGCAGACCAGCCCGGGCGCCGCTTCGTCGATGTCGGCGTGGTGCGGGTGCGCTGCTCGCCGCTCCGCGCCGTCGAGAACTTCCTCGACATCGCACACTTCCCCTTCGTCCATACCGACATCCTCGGCTCGGAGCCACATACCGAGGTCGAAAACTACAAGGTCGATATCCGCGAGGAAGAGGATGAGGTCTGGGCGACCCAGGTGAAGTTCTACCAGCCGCAGGCGGCGAAATCCGCGAGCGGAGGTATCACGACGGAATACATGTACCGCGTGCCGGCTCCGACCTGCTCAGTCCTCTACAAGACCTGCCCGCCGCGCCCGGGCGAATGGGATGTGATTGCGCTATTCGTCCAGCCGCTTGCCGAGGATCTCTGCGACGTCTGGCCGTGGATGGCGCTTTTTGATGACGAGACGCCACAGACCGACCTCATCCATTTCCAGCAGACGATTTTCCTGCAGGACCGCTCGATCCTCGAAAACCAGATCCCGCGTCTTTTGCCGCTCGATCCCGGCATGGAAATCCCGACGCGCGCCGACCTGACCTCGGTCGCCTATCGCCGCTGGCTGAAGCGCCACAATTATACCTACGGCGCGCAATTGGTGGCACAATGAAGCTTTACGACTACATCCTCTCCCCAAGTTGCTACAAGGTGCGCCTGATGGCGACGCTGTCAGGTGTGAAGCTCGAAATCCGCCCGGTCGACTTCCATCCCGGCGCCGAGCATCGCGGCCCCGAGCTTATGGCACTTAATCCGGGAGGCTCCATCCCGATCCTTGAAGACGGCGACCTGATCCTGACCGAGTCTTCCGCCATGCTTGGCTATCTCGCCGCGAAGGCAGCACCGGCCTGGCTCGGCAGCGGCGCCCCCGAGGAGACGGCGCGCATCCAACAATGGCTTTCCTTCTCGCACAGGCTGACCGCCAACCTCGGCGGCGCGCGCCTGCATGAGATGCTGCTGCGTCCCGGTGACATCGGTGCGCTTCAGGCCAATGGCATAGCGGCACTGCGTGAGCTGGAAGCCGGCCTCTTCGAACAAAAAATGCGTGGCGATCGGTTTCTCGCATCCGACCGGCCGACGATTGCCGACATTGCTTGCTTTCCCTACGTCGCGCTCGCGCCCGACGGCGGCGTTTCCCTCGATCCGTATCCCACGATCCGGCTCTGGTCGCGAGCGCTCCGCAGCCTCGACAATTTCATCGAAATGCCCGGTATCCACCGGCTGCACGAGTTGAAGCCCGAACCGCGACCCATGCTGGACGAGGCGTGAGGTGACCGGCTATCTCCTGAAGAATTGCGCAGCGGTCATCACCGACGAGGGCAGGGGTCCGAGCGTCCGGCGCAATGTCGATGTGCTGACGAATGGCCCGCAGATCGAGGCAATCGGGGAAGGCCTGCACAGAAGCGAGTTGCCGGCCGGTACTATCGTGCAGGATGCCGACGGCTGGTTCGTCTATCCCGGCCTCGTCAACACGCACCATCACTTCTTTCAGTGCTTTGTGCGCAACCGTGCCGAACTCGACTGGACGAAGCTGTCGGTCATCGAATGGCTCGACCGGATCTATCCGATCTTCTCCCGGCTCAACGAGGATTGTTTCTACCACGCCTCGATCACGGCGATGGCAGAGTTGATAAAGCACGGTTGCACGACGGCCTTCGACCACCAGTACAATTTTCCGCGCCATGCCGGAAAACGGCTCATCGACCGGCAGTTCGAAGCGGCCGACCTTCTCGGCATGCGTTTCCACGCCGGCCGCGGCGGCAACACGCTGCCAAAATCGGAAGGCTCGACCATTCCAGACGAGATGCTGGAGACCACGGACGAATTCATTGCCGACTGCGCACGCCTCATCGACACTTATCACGACACCAGTCCCTTCAGCATGCGTCAGGTCGTGGTCGCTCCCTGCCAGCCGGTCAACTGCTACCGCGAGACCTTCGTGGAATCGGTTTCGCTGGCGCGTGATCGCGGGGTGCGGATGCACACCCATGTCGGCGAGGGCGAAAGCCCGATCATCGAGGCCCGCCACGGCATGCGTACGGTGGACTATCTCGAGGACCTCGGATTTGCCGGCCGAGACACTTTCTATGCCCATTGCTGGGAGCTGACGCATGACGAACTGCGGCTGATGGCGGCGAGCGGCACCGGTGTCTCGCATTGCCCGGAGCCGGTCTATCTGGTGGGTGCGGAGGTGACTGATATTCCCGCCATGTCCGCCTTTGGCCTGCGCGTCGGTCTCGGCTGCGACGGTGCTGCCTCGAACGACAATTCCAACCTCATGCACTGCATCCATTCCGCCTACATGCTGCAATGCCTGGCGGCCCCGACGCGCGCTCATCCCGTGCCTGCGCCGGCCGATTTCCTCGGCTATGCGACAACGGGCGGGGCCGCGCTTCTGGGCCGCAATGACATCGGCCGACTGTCGCCCGGCATGGCCGCCGACCTCTTCGCGATCGACACGCGCCGCATGGATTATGTCGGCACGCGCCACGATCCATTGAGCCTGATTGCCAAGGTCGGCATCGGCATGCCCACCGACATGACCATGATCAACGGCCGCATCGTCTGGGAGAAGGGTGCGTTTACCGGGCTGAACGAGGCCCGGCTTGCTGCGGACGCGGAAACCGCTTTTGCCGCGGTGGAATTCTAACAACTTAAGACAGGGGAACTGACATGCTGAACTATCTGACCCGCAGAACTCTGATGAAGGGCCTTGCCGCAACAGGGCTTGCCGGCGCGCTTGGCAGCCGTCCCGCCTTTGCGGCCGACGAGCCGCTCGGTATCACGCTCGTGCTCCCGTCGCCGGTCGGCGATGTCGGCTGGGGCCATGCGCTCGCCGCCGGCCTCGAGCCGGTCAAGGCCGCATACGGCGACAAGGTGAAGATCACCGTCATCGAGAACATCGCCGAAGGGCCGGACGCCGACCGGATCATGAACAAGGCCGTCGCCGACGGTAACAAGTTCCTGATCGCCGGCTCATTCGGCTACCAGAATGGTGCACTACAGATCGCCCGCCGCGATCCTGCGGTCACCGTGCTGCATGCCTCCGGCTTCCAGACTGCGCCGAATTTCTCGCCCTTCGCGGCGAAGTATTTCCAGGGCACTTACCTGCTCGGCATAGCCGCCGCAGCTCTTTCCAAGACCGGCAAGGTCGGCTCCGTCTCGGCCTTCGCCATTCCGGAGCTGATCACCTCGATCAACGCATTTACGCTCGGCGCACAGACCGTAAATCCCGATATCGAGGTATCGGTCGTCTGGGTGAACTCCTGGTTCGACCCGGCCAAGGAACAGGAAGCCGCCAAGGCGCTGATGGCACAGAACTGCGACGTGATCTTCTCGAACGCGCAGGACACACCCTCCGTGATCTCGGCCTGCGAGGAGGCTGGCGTCTACGCGTTCAACCTCAATTCGTCGATGAAGAAATATGCACCGAAGAAATATCTCGGCTGCATCGCGACGGACTGGTCGCCCTTCTTCAAGGCTTCCGTGGATGCCCATCTGGCCGGAACCTTCAAGGGCGCCAACACCTTCCTCGGCGTCGCCGAAAAGGTGGTGGAGGTCGTGGACTGGAACTCAGATATCCCAGCCGACACGATGACGAAGATCAAGGAAGTGGCGGCGAAGATCGCCGACGGCAGCTTCTCGCCCTTCACAGGTCCAATCACCAAGGCCGACGGCAGCGAAGCCGCCGCCGCCGGTGCGACGATAGCGGATCCCGAGATCGTCGCGATGGACTGGCACGTCAAGGGTGTCACCACACCACTGCCGAAGTAAGTCATGACCCCGCCCCTTCTGTCGCTCCGCGGCATCTCGAAGAGCTACGGCCAGATCCGGGCCAACCAAGCCATCGATCTGGACGTGGCGTCCCAATCGATCCATGCGATCCTCGGGGAGAATGGGGCGGGCAAATCGACGCTGATGAAGCTCATCTATGGCGTTGAACAGCCGGACGAAGGCACCGTCGTCTGGAACGGAGAGCATCTGCGCCTTGCCTCGCCGGCTGAGGCACGGCGCAGGGGCATCGGCATGGTCTTTCAGCATTTCTCGCTGTTCGAGACGCTGACTGTCGTCGAGAACATCCAGCTCGTCGTCCCCGGCGGCAAGGCGGAGCTGGCGGGGCGCATCCGCAGCCTCGGCCAGGATTTCGGCCTTGAAGTGGATCCTCTCGCCGATGTGCACGCGCTCTCGGTCGGCGAACGGCAGCGGGTGGAGATCATCCGCTGCCTGATGACGGACCCGAAGCTGCTCATTCTCGACGAGCCGACCTCGGTCTTGCCGCCGCAGGCGGTGAAGAAGCTGTTCGACACGCTCAGGCGCCTTCGCGACCGCGGCGTGTCCATCCTGTTCATCTCCCACAAACTGGAGGAAATTCGCACGATCTGTGACCAGGCGACGGTCTTGCGTGGAGGGCGCGTTATCGGCACCGTCGACCCGCGCGACTATGATGCGCACGACCTCGCCCGGATGATGATCGGCCGCGACATGCCCGAGGTGATGCCCGCGTTGGCCATGCCCGAGGGGGAGAAGCGGCTGGAAATAATCGACATGGACTACACGCCGGACGACCCCTTTGCCACGCCGCTCTCCGGCATCAGCCTCACGGTACGATCAGGCGAGATCCTTGGCATAGCCGGAATATCGGGCAATGGCCAAGGCGAGCTTGCCGCGCTCATCTCGGGCGAAGCGATGCTGCTGAAGGAACAACGCGACCGGATCTACATGATGGGCCGCGACGTAGGCACACTCGATGCGGCCGCGCGCAGGAGATTTGGCTTCGCCTTCGTGCCCGAAGACCGGCTGGGACGCGGCGCGGTCCCTGAAATGTCGCTCGTGCTCAACACCGTTCTTACCGCCCATCCTTTCGATCTCGTGAGGCGCGGCCTCATCAACAGCGCCGGAGCGACGGCTTTCACCAGCGAATGCATCCGTCGGTACGACGTCCGCGCCTCCGGCCCGGATGCCGAAGCGGGCTCGCTGTCCGGCGGCAACTTGCAGAAATTCATCGTCGGTCGCGAGATGATGCTGTCGCCAAAACTGCTTTTCGTGGCGCAGCCGACCTGGGGTGTAGACATTGGCGCTGCATCCGCCATCAGAAGGCGGCTCATCGCGTTGCGCAACCTGGGCGTGGCGATCCTCGTAATTTCCGAGGAACTCGAGGAACTTTTCGAACTCTGCGATTTCATCCAGGTGCTCCATCATGGAATGCTGAGTCCGCCTCTGGTCACGCGGGACGCGCGCCCCGAAGACATCGGCAGATACATGATCGGAGCACATGCCTCGCCAGAGAAGGTTCCTGCATGAGCGTTCGTGCCGCGCCGTTCCTCCCCGCGCTCGTCCGCCGGGAGCATGCCTCGCTCGTCGCGGCCATGCTGGCCCCGGCTGTCGCGCTTGGCATGGCGATCATCCTCAATCTGGGCCTTTATGTGCTGATAGGCCGAGATCCGGCGGCCGTCCTGTACGCGATGCTTCTCGAGCCGTTCCTCTCCTGGGCATCGTTCGCGGAGGTGCTGCTGAAGGCGGGGCCTCTTCTCCTCATTGCTCAGGGGCTGGCGATCGGTTTCCGCGCAAAAGTGTTCAACATCGGCGCGGAGGGCCAGTTTATCCTGGGCGCTATTTTCGCCTCGGCGATCCCCGTCTGGTTTCCGCAGGCGACCGGGCAGTGGATCTGGCCGCTGATGCTGCTTCTCGGTGCCCTCGGCGGTGCACTTTGGGCATCTATCACCGCCTTCTGGCGCGTCAGGCTCAATGCGAACGAGATCCTGGTCTCTCTGATGCTGAGCCTCGTTGCGGCGCAAGTCCTCAACTACTTGCTGCTCGGCCCATGGAAGGACCCGGCCGGCTTCAATTTCCCACAATCCGTCATGTTTCAGAACGACGCGATGGTGCCGACCCTGATCACCGGTACCCGTGTCAACGTCTCGCTGCTCATCACACTTGCGCTCTCGCTGGTGGCCTGGGTTTTCATGCAGCGAAGCTTCATGGGGTATAAGCTCAAGGTCGGCGGCCTTGCCCCGCGCGCGGCCGGTTACGCCGGCTTCAGCGAAGGGCGTGCGATTTGGCTATCGCTTCTGATCGGTGGCTTGGCGGCGGGACTGGCAGGCGCGGCGGAGGTCGCGGGTCCGCTCGGCCAGTTGCAGCGCTCGATCTCGACCGGCTACGGATATGCGGCCATCATTGTCGCCTATCTCGGCGGGTTGCATCCAGTCGGCATCATCTTTTCCGCGCTCTTCATGGCTGTCCTCTATATCGGCGGCGACAATGCGATGGTGTCGGCAAACCTGCCGATCGCCGCCGTCCGCGTCTTCCAAGGCAGCTTGCTGCTCGCCTATCTCGGCGCTGTGGCCTTCGTGCGCTACCGCATCGAGTGGCGCCGACCCCATCACCTGAGCCCGCCATGAACGCCGTCGAGTTCATTATTTCGGGCATGCTCGCAGCGGCAACCCCCTTTCTCCTTGCCGCGCTCGGCGAGTTGGTGGTCGAGCGCGCCGGTGTTCTTAACCTCGGCGTAGAGGGCCTGATGGCCCTCGGCGCGGTGCTCGCGTTCATCGTCGTCTACCACGGCGGTGGACACCTGCTGGGGTTCGTTGCCGCCGGCCTCGGTAGCGCCGTCCTGTCCCTCGTCTTTGCAGTGCTGGCACTCGGATTCCGGGCAAACCAGGTCGCGACAGGCCTTGCGATCGGCATTCTCGGCCAAGGCCTTTCGGCGCTGTTCGGCAAAAGCTACGAGAGCTTGACGGTCAAGGGGCTCCCGAAACTTGCCTTTCCCGGCCTCTCGGAAATCCCGGTAGTCGGCAGGCTGTTTGTCCAGGACGTCGTCGTATGGCTTTCCCTTGCCGTGACGTTTGCGATCTGGGCGATGTTTGCCTATACGAGAGCCGGCCTTGTCGTGAGGGCAATCGGCGAGAATCCCAAGGCAGCCCACGCCATCGGCTATCCGGTCATCGCTATCCGTGTCGCGGCCATAGCTTTTGGTGGCATGATGGCGGGTTTTGCCGGCGCCTATGCGGCGGCGGTGTACACGCCCCTTTGGGCGGACGGTATGATTGCCGGACGTGGCTGGATCGCGATCGCACTGGTTGTCTTTGGTACGTGGCTCGCTGGCCGCATCTTCCTGGGTGCCTGCCTCTTCGGCGCGGTTTCGCTGATGAGCCTCGCCGCCCAGGCGACCGGTCTGGACTTGCCATCGCAACTGCTTTCCAGCCTTCCCTATCTCGTTACGATCGTCGTGCTCGGTGTCATCTCGGCGGACCGCCGCTTGCTCAGGCTGAACGGTGTCGCCTCGCTTGGCGAACCCTTCGAACGTTAGCCGGGATGCAAAGCGGATTTGCGAAACTCGACGTAAGTTGAAGAGATCGAAACGCCAGCGGACGATCGGCATCCGATCCAAAGGGCAGAAACGCCAAACGGGGCGAAGGTATTTCCGCGAGGGTAGCGCTGACGCCGTCGACTGCGAGCAGGGGAACGATGTGGCGCTCAACGCGCCCGACACCGGTGGAGATCGTCGCGGGTTCTTGGATCGTCCCGTTTCCTCAGCACGAGCCCATTCTCGAGGGTCCATCCTCCACCGCAGCCTAGGGAAGCGGCTTCGCAAGATGGCCTGAGGCATGCGCCCGGTAAATTCCCGCATGCGAGCACTCGTCCTGCCTGTCTAAGGTTCCGAGTCTAACCGCAAATCCTCGATTTTTTCCGCCAATTCCAAAATATATATTCCGGTCTCCGCAAGAAGCCATAACAACGATTTCCAATACTACCTATTCTTGCAGAAACTAAAAACGCTACACTCGCGTAATCATATTGGTAACGGATGCTGTTCAACCTGCGTCCAGGCAACCAACACAGGGAGCGGCGTTATGGATTTCTTTAAAAGTTTAACAAAGGTCTTGGCCGGCGGCGCGGTTACCGTGGCTTTGTGCTTTCCGGCTGGCGCGGGCGGGCTCAGTGTGGGCATCGGCGGCAGCGGTGGGGTGGGTGTTTCGGTCGGCGGCAGTGGCGGCGGGCTTGGCGTCGGTGTCTCGGTCGGCGGGAGCAAGGGCGTCAATGCCGGAGCGACGGTCGGAGGCACCAGCGGCACCACCGCCAGTGTCGGCGCCTCGGTTGGCAGCGGCGTTACCGCCGGCGCCGGCGTATCGGTCGGCCCGGGGGTCGGGGTCGGGGGCGGCGCCCCCGGCGGGCGCAGTGGCGGGGGCGGGGGCGGGGGCGGGGGGGGCAGTGGGGTGCCCGCCGG
>NZ_JAMYMJ010000091.1:0-10213 GCF_040318435.1 Mesorhizobium sp. M1143
CTCACGCCCGAGATGGCGGAAGGCTTGGGAGCGGCCGGCGTGAACCGCGCGAGCCTGGGCGTACAGAGCTTCGATCCCATTGTTCAAAAAGCGATCAACCGAATCCAGAGCGAGGCCCAGACGTCGGCTGCCGTGGAAGTGCTGCGCCGGCATGGAGTAAGCCGCATCAACTTCGACCTCATCTACGGCCTGCCGCGTCAAACGGTGGAGTCGTGCGTCGAAACAGTCAGGGCGGCGGTCGCCATGCGCCCCGACCGGCTTGCCTTGTTCGGCTACTCGCATATCCCATCCCAAATAAAGAATCAGCGCCTCATCGAGGCGGAATTTCTTCCCCACAGCGCTGCCCGCGCTGAACAGCATGCGGCTGTCGCCGTGACGCTGGTTGCCGCCGGCTACCGGGAGATCGGGCTCGACCATTTCGCCTTGCCGCACGACGAGCTCGCGCTGGCACAGGAAACCGGTCGCCTGCGACGTAACTCGTTGGGCTACTCTGCCGATACCTGCAGAACCCTGATCGGTTTCGGCGCGTCGGCTATCGGCCGCATCGGCCAGGGGTACGTTCAAAACGAAGTTACACGGGATATCTACATCCAGCACATCGCAGTTGGCCGACTGGCGACATCGAAGGGCCATCGCCTCACAGACGACGACCGCGTGCGAGCCGCAATCATCGAGCGATTAATGTGCGATTTCGAGGCTGACGTGCCGGCAATCTGTGTCGCCCACGGATCTGATCCGATCCGTCTTCGCGGTTCAGATGAGCGTTTGGCGATGCTGGCCAAGGACGGAATAGTGGACTTCGAAAACGGTCTTGTCCGCGTACGGCGGGAGCATCGCTTTGGGATTCGCGCTGTTGCTGCCGCATTCGATGCTTTTAGGGATGGCCTTACGTATCCCGCAGTTGAGGGCAAGCACACAACACGGAAGCTAACACAGGGAGTACCTTTTGCCGGAGAGAACGAGCTGCCATCGTGCGGTGCCCGGCTAGTAGTGAAGCGCCGTAAAATGTCGACATAGGCGTTGGTGAACTGGACCGAACGACGAGAACAGCCTATCCAGTGTGTTGTCGGCAGTTAGTTCGAAAGTCCTGCTACACCCGATCCGATGCCTCTCAACGCCGAGGCCGCACCTCCGTGCCGAAGCCGGCCTCCCCAATGGTGGGTCGAGCCGTCGCTTACCCCGTGCTTGCCTCACAGATCCGCGATCGAGAACCCAGCCTCATGCTCCCGCCCTGCCGGGGCCTAGGTCCATCAAGCATGAAAGGGAACACGTCGGAACCTGGGATATCGCTTGCCCGGCCGGGCGGCGATAGCCTTGTCGGGGCAGGCGAGGAGCCGTAGCCGAGTGATGAACGCACAGGAGAAGTCTGGCGTGAATGGGGCGATGATTGTCAAGCTTTGCTCTCGAGTCATCTCGTCAACCATCTTGCGTGACCGATTGGCGACCATCTCCTCGTCCCGACCTTATATTACCCGTCGCCTGTCGCCGCCAGCGCGCAGTGACTTGTCAAGGATGGAGGCCCGCAGACCCCATCGCGCGGCGACTTGTCCTTGACGGTCACGAGCACGGCGGCAGGTTTGCCGTGGTCGGGGAGCCTTCCTTGAGCGGAAGCCGACGACAGTGTTCGAGGGGAACTCGCCATGAGCCGGGTGCGCAGAGATCGTCCGACGCTCTTGTATTTGCTGGATCCCAGCCGGCTCCGCCTCCGACTGCCTCGATAGCTCGGTATCCTGAGCGCGTCGGCGGCATCATGCCATTATCATCCTACGAATTGCATGCTCCATCGTCCTGGACGAGACCGGTTTGGCTAGCCAAAGGACGAAGGTCTGATTACCAGATGTGATCGGCATGGGGTCGCTTCCACCAACGACGATGATGGGCACCGTCATCAGGGTGGTACGTACGGCTTCGGGCTGTCCTGGCCCGAGGAAAGTCGCTTTATCGAAAATTAGGAGGTCGGCTGCCTTCCCGCTCTCGATCCAGTCGCAAAGACTTTCGAAGGTCGCGAAGCCGACAGGCTTATAACCAAGCGCGGCGATCTTATCGTTGTAGATCTCCAACGCTGCTGGATCGGGCTCCACCACTGCAATGATTTCTCCATTGCCAAGTGATCCATCGTATGGACCGGAAGCGCTATCAGCTCTGACCTGCTCCTCAGCGCAGGCCGGTAAGTAGAGATCGAAGCGTGTACCTCGGCCAACAGCCGAGGTGACGTCAAGGCATCCTGCGAGCGCGCTCACATGGCGGTCCACTGCAGCAAGACCCAGTCCGGTCCCGCCGACGCGAGAGCGCGTGGTAAAAAAGGGCTCAAAGATGTGCGGAAGCACCGAACTTGCGATTCCTTGGCCATCGTCGCTGATGGAGAGGAGAACGTAATCTCCCGGTTTCAAGGTGCCCTTAGCCACGGGCTTCGTTTGACAGACGTGAGCGCGAGAAACGCTAATCTCGACACGGCCCTCATTCAAGAGAGCCTCCGACGCGTTCTTGCATAGATTCATAAGGATCTGCTGTATCTCGGTCGGGCTGCCCTCGATCACCGTTTGCCACTCGTTGATCTTGAAGTTCAACTGAACATCCGCAGGAAGTGTAACCCGCAGCAATGGCGCGAGATCCATTACACTCTCCGAGACGTCGAAAGGCATCGTCACGCGCTTCCGAGTTCGGCTTAGCGACAAAATTTGGTCAATAATCAGCTTGGCTCGGTTGCTGGCCAAGATAATTTGGCCGATGTGGCCCCGAATTCTCGAGGGGCGGCGCACAAGACCTTTAGCCATCTCTGCGTAGCCGACTATTGCTCCTAGAACATTATTGAATTCATGTGTAACGCCGCTTGCGATTGTGCCGACAGCCGTCAGCCTTTCCGCATGCTCCCATCGACTCTCAAAAAGGTTACGTTCCGTGTGTACACGTTGCATTTCAAGATGGTTGCCTAAACGCACAGTAGCGCTCGCCAGAACCAGGAGGTCGTCTGTGGAGGGTGGTGAGCGATCTCCTTCAAAAACAAGGATACAAACCGCAGCCTGCTGATCGGAGGCCCGGCAACCAACAATTTGACAAACACCGGTAGTGCCTACGGCAGTCCGAAACACTTCCGACGCCGGAACGACGCGAAACACTGGCTGTTCCGGGTGTACAAGTGAGACGACTTCATGGATTAGCGTGGCGTTCCAGACGCGCATGCGCTTGTTCGCGACAAAGTACTCGGTATTCCTGCTGATACTCGGATCCACCAGAGCAAGCGCGCATTGATCCGCATCGAAAACGCATTGAATGAGTCTAAGCGCTGCTTCGGTGGAGAAGCGCCGCGAAGCCTTCGTTGCTTGACTGTCGATGAAACAAGCTTCGATCTCACTCATCGCCGCTTCAAGCTCTAACCGCCTTTCCAACCGGTTCGTCCGCACATGCAGCGTGGAGGCTCGAATGGTCGCAAACAAGCAGAGGCATATGGACACCAAGCCAAAGAAAAGCCGTGTACGCTGCGCTTGCGCGCTGGCGAAGCTGTAGGCTTTCAGATGTTCTCGCTCCAATTCGGCAGCCTTGGCGAACGTGTCGAAGGATGGGATCCGATTGACAGCGCGGTCCAACCTCAACATTGAGGACAGGATAGCGCGGCCCTCGCGGGCAACATCCTCCGTGACTTGGTCCTGGCTAGGAGGAAGTCGGCGGAGAGACTGATCGATTTGTAATGCGAGGCTGAATCCCGGTCTGGCCGAAAATTGAAGGATCAGATTGGAAAATTCAGGCCTGTTCGACACTCCCCCCCGAAGGCGATTAGCCGAGCGAGCAAAGCGTACGAGAGAGCTTTGCAGAAGCTCATTTTGCGCGGCCGAGGCCGAGATGGCAGCTTCTGTGTTTTCGAGGGAATTTTTGAGCTGTGCAACCAACCTGGAGTGCACCCCGGAGCTCTCATTGGGCGAGATCTCAACAAGGCGTTGGTAGTTTTGAAGGTTCCTTTTTAATGCTTGCCCGGTAGAAGCAACGGAACGGAAGTCCAATACCATGTCGGCGCGGGCGACGTCTCGCTGGAGCAATGCGTAGTTGATCTGAATCGTCCGCAGTTCGCTTAGGACCGCCTCGTTGATCTGGGGGTCTTGCCACTGTATCGCGACCAAGAGCGCGACCGAGGCCACTAGGGCCATTACAGAAGCTTTGTCGGTACTGAGCCATTTTTCCCAAACGAACGGCGTTTGATCCGCGGTGCGTGCCTTGCGAAGGTCCGATTTGAATTCTAGCTCCCCATCGCGTCGGTGTGCGGCCGGATGCTGCTGGAACAGGAAAGCCAAGTGTACCTCTCCCCTCAAATAGGCGGTGTAGACGCCGTCGGACTCTGCCCCCATGGCCCGCTGACCTTCCATTGATTCGCGGGCGTTTCGACCTCGACGGCGAGGCGGCAGCACAAGGCGGGCAACTGATCGCAGTTTTCGGAACTGGTCTTCCGAGAGATCATCGAAGGGGCATACAAGCGCACGCCTGCAGCAGCCGAGGATGATACCGGCCGGTCAAACGCAACTGGCGAGGGCCGGATCTGCTGTTGGCTGGCAGCTAACACTGGCGGGGCGGCGGCCTCGACTCCGGCGTGCCTAGAGCCGGCTGCTGCGAAAGCGTCCGACACGCTTCCCTTGGGGTCATCCCGTCCAGCGGGCATCCTTGGATCGCTGAAAAAAGACGAGGCGGCTTGATGATCCTGCCCTCGCTGAAGCACCTCGCGAAACCCTTGTTCCAGTCGCAGAAGCTCCTCTGGACCGGTAGGCGGCTCGTCAGCTCGACCATCGAACAGCGGCCGGAGCGCCTCGGACACGTGCTGCTCAAAGCCCACTCGCCGGGCCTGGACCGCTTGCCCGTCTTCCAAGCCGGCGTCCTGCACCTGCGACAAAGCTGTTACACGGGATGGATTTTTTCGCGGGGTCCACACCAGCCTCACATCAAACTGTATCGTCAAAGTCCTGCGCCAATTCACACAGCGGGTCATCGAGTTGAGATTCGGCGGAGAGCGCGTCCTCTGCTCCCGTCAAGGGCGCCGGCTCCGGGAGGGCGCCTGTCTGGCGTTCAAAGATGCGTTTCAGAATGCGATCCGAGAAATAACGCACCTTCCTCAATTTTAATGGTGGCAGACCTTTGATGAGAACAATCTCGTAGTCGTCATCGAGCAGCCGAACCTGTTCGGGACGCAATAGCGGTGCACCTTGATGTGAATTCTGAATGGTCCAGTCGAACGTTCGCGCCTGGCTGTGGGAAATCGATTTGGCTTCAAACGTGTATTCACCGATGGCCTTGGAAATGTAGTTCGGAGTCTCGTCATCAGCCGTGGCCATGAACACTTGCAGTCCGGTATTGCTGAGAAAATTCTGCTTGCCAGCCTCTCCATAAGCCCCCGTCAGTGCCGAAAGGCTTTGGATGATGAGCATGAAACGCCCGTTGTAGCCCGCGATAGTCGTGATTGCGGTCTCGATCGCTTCCAGCTTACCCAAGTGCTTGAACTCGTCGAGCAGGAAGAGAACCTCGTGCTTTTCATCCCGGCGGGCCAGCGACCGCTGCAGAATTGAAACGATTTGCTGAAAAAACAAGCGTATCAGAGGCGCGATCACCTCAAGGTCGTTCGGACCAACGCAAAGATAGATGCACGTTCTGCGACGGCGAAGATCATAGACCGAAAAGTCCGAGCGACTTGTGGCCGCCTTTACAGCGGGATCCGCCCACAGGTTGAGCCCGCCATCGCCGAGCACGGAAGTGTAGGAGGTTAGGATTTTCGTATCGTTCCCCGCCATGTCGTCGAAGATGCGTTGTGCCTCTTTGTTCTGGGTCTCCATGGCGAGTCGCGCGAAGAGCTTAAACTTCTCCCCCGGCTGGGCGAAGAGGTCATAGACGGCGCCGATTGTTGGCGTGCCCCGCTCGATGCAGGCAAGGATTCCCGCGACAAAGATATCTCGCGCGCCGCTGACGAAACCTTCCGCGCCCTCCCCCTTGGCCGTAATCAGGTTTGCGGCCAAGCGGCGGGCTTCGGTGAATTGCTGCTGTGGAGGCAACGCTATAAGATCCAACAGCGGATTGTAGCAGTTTGTGCGCCGCTCCGAATCCAGCGGCGCGAATTTAAACACGTCGTCACCTGCGGCTTTGCGCGCCCTCGAGGTGAGCTCAAAGAGCTCCCCCTTGACGTCCAGAGCTATCACCGAGCCTTTGAATGTAAGTAGCGTTGGAATGACTATGCCGACGCCCTTGCCAGCGCGGGTCGGTGCAACGATGAGGCTGTGAGGCTGCTCGCCATTGGTCAGGTAGTAGCCAGGCCAGAAAGGCGCACTTGTCTTCCCAAACACCGGCCCTGTCACGCCACGGTATCGTCGCAGATATCCCGTGCGTCGCATTTCATCCACTCGAGCCCAACGAGCCGTCCCGTGGTGTTCGAGCTTGCGGCGCAATACGATCTGCTGAATCAGCAAGACGACCGCGGACGTCGAGAGCACGATAGCCGCGCCCCGATAGAAAACGGGGGTTGCGAAACCCAAATAGAAGGGCGTCTCAAACCAAAAGGCACGGACATCAAACGCCATCAGAGCCTCGCCGCTGCCGCCGTGGCGGAAGGTTGCGTAAAGACTTGCCGCACAGAAGCCCACGGCGAGTGAGCACGCGATGCTAATGGCTATGTTGGGGGGCGTCGTTTTTGTTGAAAGCATTGTTCCATTGCCGGATTAGCCGTAGCTAATGCTGCGCGTGCTTCAGAGACCGAACCGGCGTCGCGCGATGTCGCCGCTCGACAGATCGATGCCGCAGTGGGTGGTGCGATGCTTGCAGCGCATCACCCGGCAGACGTGGTTTTTGAAAGTTACACTAAGCAGGTACGTCAACGGCCAGCGAATTGGAAACGGCAAGGCCGTAAACGGATTCGGGAGAGAAAGCGTCACTGTACCATGGCCGAGACCTCAACGGCCGGAGCGATCTCTGCTTCTGGTGGCCTCCATTAGGTCCTCTCGGGCGTGATTGAAGGCGTGGTTTATGGACCGCCCGATTTGAGCACCCCGCTGCAGCTGTTCATAGGAGGTTTGCGGGCCTACTGTATCACGGACTGCAGCCTCAATACCTGCTATGTGGCCGTCCAGATTCGCACTCCGTTCCTCTGCTGCATGCTGCGGCGGCGGCATGTGCGGCAAGATGTCTTGCATGCCGGGAAAAACTGAGTGAGCTTGGGCCTGTTGATTTGCGTCTAACTGGGGATACATGTTGAGAATAGCATTGGATGCCATGTTTCTGACATTGCCATCCGGATCAGAAGAAGCCAATCCAATGGCCTGATCAAGAATGCGAGATTTATTTTCGTCAGTAAACTTACTGAAGTGTGGCGCAACGTAATAAGTTCCGAGAGCTTGCGACGGCGGATCCATGTTGCCAATGCGATTAACAATAGCATCTTGCAGCCCTGGCGTTAGGTAATCGCCTAGATTACTGGCCGCCCCGACTTTCTGCAATGCTATGTCATCCGTGCTGTACCCCAATTCGGCTGTTAATGTCGCGGCCAGATTGATGGCTGATCGTCCAAGCCGATTGGTCCGCCTTTCAAATCTCGCGAGGTCAGTTTCTGGCCCGGGTTGAGTGCCCCGAACGGCTGTTCGCTCGTGCGTCCCGAGGCCTTTGAAGCCCCCAAGATTTCGCGCTGTATCGCGCGGGGTAGCGGTTACCAGCCGTTCTGCAACATCGCTCAATGGCCCCTCTGGAACGTCACGGAGGCTACTGCTCCCCACGCCTTGAGATGATCTTGCAGCTGCACGTGCCCGTTTGTTATCGCGATCCATTGCTCGCCTCCAAAGTAGTTATTCTACCCAATGAGGTTACCACCGAAGCTTGACCTGCTAAACCGATATGATGTTACAGTTGTAGTATGGCAAAGGGTTTCCAGCTCTGTGGGTCTGCCAAGAGCCCGTCCAAGCCGAAGAAAATACGATGAAGCTGGCATCAAATGCGGGTAGTGTTCCCAAATGCGATGTGAACTGCCCCGGGCATTCCGGTGGCGGTTTCGTTTGAGTCACGCGGCTATGGCTGGTTCATCCAACATGGCGTAGTAGCGTTCCTCGGCTTCGGCCGGCGGGATGTTGCCGATGGGCTCCAGCAGCCAGCGATTGTTGAAGCAGTCGACCCATTCGAGCGTGGCGAACTCGACGGCCTCGAATGAGCCAGGGTCCGCGTCGATGGATCACCTCGGCCTTGTAAAGACCGTTGATCGTTTCCGCGAGAGCATTATCGAAAGAGTCGCCGACGCTGCGGGTTCGACGCCGGCCTCCGCCAAGCGCTCGGTGTATTGAATGCTGACGTGTTGGGCGGATTCAACCGGTCGTCGCAACACCAAGGGATTGGAGGTTGCAATGACGGTTCACCAACGCGCTTCAGATCGGTGCACTCGAAAGAAGCTAGACCGCCCGGGCGTCCGCCTGCCTGGCAGCGTGAGAATCGCTTCCGGTTCTGGCAAGCTATTGCCTTGGGACATTCGAGCGAGGAGGCCGCACTGGATGCCGGTACATCAACGCCTCTTGGTCCGCGCTGGTTTCGGAGTGCAGGAGGGATGCCGCCAACGCATTTGGCGCCGTGGGCGAAGCCGCCTTCGGGGCGATATCTTTCTTTCGGGAGCGCGAGGATATTGCGCTTGAGCTTGCCAAGGGAATCGGCATCCGGGGCATTGCTCGTAAACTAGGTCGGCCGCCGAGCACAATCTCGCGGGAGGTCAGGCGCAATGCCGCGACGCGCAGCGGCAATCTGGATTGCCGGCCAGTGCCGCCCAATGGCACGCCGATCGTGAGTCCCGGCGGCCTCCTGGCAAGCTGGCGGTCAATCCGGCTCTGCGTGAACATGTTGAGGAGCGCTTGGCCGGCAAAGTCACCAACCCCAATGGCGCCTCATTCGAGGGCCCCAAGGTGGGTATGGAAAAAACGACAGAGCCGGAGGTGGTCGGCAGCCTGGAGCCCCGAGCAGATCGCTAAATCGGCTTCAGATCGATTACCCAGAGGATCAAACCATGCGGATCAGCCACGAGACGATCTATCAGTCCTTGTACATACAAGGACGCGGAGCATTGCGCCGAGGACTGACCGCATGTCTGCGTTCAGGCCGAGCGTTGCGCGTACCGCGCGAACGGGCCCGAGTTCGCAACAAGTCCTTCATTGGAGACGCCCTTATAATAAGCGACCGTCCGGCCGAAATTGCCGATCGGGCTGTCCCCGGACATTGGGAAGGCGACCTCATCCTTGGCCTCGGAAGCTAGGCGATCGGTACGCTCGTGGAACGAAGTTCACGCTTCACAATGCGTGCTTCACCTGCCGCGCATGCCTGGCTATCAGCAGAGCCTGCGCATCAAGAACGGTCCACCACTTGCCGGCCACGGCGCTGAAGCAGTCCGCAGAGCCATAGCCCGATCCATGGGCAAACTTCCCGAGCAGCTGCGTCAGTCGCTGACTTGGGACCATGGAGCGGAAATGGCGCAGCAGCCGACCTGCGCATCGACACCGGGCTCGAGATTTACTTCTGCGATCCCCAAGCCCGTGGCAGCGAGACTCCAACGAAAACACCAATGGCTTGCTGAGACAGTACTTTCCAAAGGGCACGGGTCTCAGTCGGCACACAGCCCGGGAACTGGACGCAGTTGCCCATGCTATCACACAAGACCGCGCAAAACGCTCGGCTGGAAAACACCTGCCGAACTCCTCGACCAGCTCCTTGGGGGACAGTATGATGCCGGTGTTGCGGCGATCCGGTTGAATCCGCCTTGGCTGCCTCTATCGCTGTGATGGATGAGCCCGCCTCCCCGCGCGGGCCGCCGATCATGGAGAGCCTGTTCCAGGGCATCGAGAACGAAGGCTGCATGCGCCGTCCGGCTCACCCGCCAGCCGACGATCCGACGGGCATAGGTGTCGATGACAAAGGCGACATAGACGAAGCCCGTCCAGGTCGCGACGCAGGTGAAGTCGGAGACCCGCAGCATGTTCGGCGCCGGAGCATGGAACTGGCGGTTGACGTGGTCGAGAGGGCAAGGTGCGGCCTTGTCGCTCACCGTAGTGCGGATCGGCTTGCCGCGGACGATGCCTTCGAGGCCCATGGCCTTCATCAAGCGGGCAACCGTGCAGCGGGCGACCTCGAAGCCCTCGCGACGCAACCGCCGCCAGACCTTGCGAATGCCGTAGACGCGGAAGTTCGCCTCAAACCGTCGGACCTCATCCCTCGAGGCTGTATCCCATCT
>NZ_JAMYMJ010000092.1:0-9438 GCF_040318435.1 Mesorhizobium sp. M1143
GGGCGGGTTTTTGCGGGGATTTGCGGGGGGGGGGGTCGCAAATAGCGCCCACTTTAACCTCCCCTCGTGGGGGGTGGCCGCGCCTAGGGCGGGGGTGGGGGTGAAGTGCCAGGCACCCCGCCCCGGCGCTACGCGCCGACCCTCCCCATCAAGGGGAGGGTAAAGGGAGCTAGCGCAGTGCCTTCATCAGCGCGCCGACCACCACCTGCGGCCGGTAGCCGAGCTTGGCCGGCGTCAACCCCAGCCGCACCACCACCAGTTGCTCCGACGGGATGATGGCGACCGTCTGGCCGTCATGGCCCTCCATCCAGTAGGTATCGTTGGGCAGGCCGGCGGCGACGCCGGCGCCGGGATTTCCTTCGTCCCCCGGGGCTTCGATCCAAAGTTGCCCCTTGCCGTAGACTTTCGAGGCCGGTGCCGGTTCGCGCATCCAGTCGACGAAACCGGCCGGCAGGATCTGGTTGCCGTTCCAGACGCCGCCCTGCAGCAGGAATTGGCCGAACCGCGCCCAGTCATGCCCCGTGGCATAGAGGTAGGATGAGCCGACAAAGGTACCCTCCTCGTCGGTTTCGAGCACCGCGCTTTGCATGCCGAGCGGCCCGAACAGCGCTGTCCTTGGCCACATCAGCGCCTTGTCCTTGTCGCCGATTGCATCCTGCCACAGCCGCGACAGCATCACCGCCGTGCCGCTCGAATAGGAAAAGACCTTGCCGACGTCGCCGGTCAGCGGCTTGGCCTCGGCGAAGCCCGCCATATCCGGTTCGAGGTAGAGCATGCGCGTCACATCGGCAACGTCGCCATAATCCTCGTTGAACTCGAGCCCGCTCGACATCGCCACCATATCGGCAAGGCTGATGGCGGCGCGGCCGTCCGCCTTCCATGAGCCGAACAGGCCCTGATTGGTCACCGCCATCTTGCCGTCCTTGACCAGCGTGCCGACGAGCGCGGCGTTGACTGTCTTGGTCATTGACCAGCCCAGCAGCGGCGTTTTCGCCGAAAAGCCGTCGCCATAACGCTCCGCAACAATGCGGCCATTTTTGACCACCACCACGGCGCGCATGCCGATGCCGGTCATCGCCGCACCGTCGAGGATCTTGTCGATTTCGGGATTTTGCGAGGCATCGACTCGATCTCCCTCGGGCCACAGATCGCCCTTGGTGGCCGCCGACGCCTCGGCAGGGATTGACGTGCGCCGTGCCTTGCCGACGTCGCCATCGGGAACCGAGGCGCAACCCAGGCCGGCGCGCGCAACGGCAACGCTCTTGCCGAGGAAGCCAAGCAGCCCGGCCGAGACGGTCCCCCTGTTCTTGTCGACCGACACCTTCATCAGCCTGAGAAGCGGATGGCCGGGCGCCTGCACGTCGATGGCAAGCACCTCATTGGGATCACGGCCGGCGATAAAAACATTCGAGCAGACAATCTTGGCGGAATAGCCGGAACCGACGCGGATCAGTTCGGGCGGCGCGACGTAGAGCCAGGTAAACAGGGCGGCTATGGCCAACACGACCAGGCCGAGCAGCCATTTGATGATCTTCACGGCGATCCGCATCTTTCCGTCCCTGCTTTTCCGCTGCCCGTGGCTTGCGGCCCGATTTATGTCATCGATTTGCCGCCATTGCTTCCGCAAAATCGGTGTTCTTGTCGAGCGCCGTCAACCTGTTATCAACCATGATCGGCGATCACTGGTGCATGTCGCCCAAAAGTGCGCAGCGGTTTTGGAACAACGACATGCACGAAAATAGCGTATCAGGCGATGCTGTGGGGCGATCGCCTGAGGGGCACCTGCAACGACAACCCAACAGCGACCGGCTGATTCCGGCTCGGGAAATGCGATGCGCCGTTTCGCGGCCCTCATCACGTTGACGCTGCTGGCCGCCTGCTCGACCGCCGGCGATCTCGTGCCCTCGATGTCGCCATCCAGCAGCCCGACGGTTGCCGTGCGCGCACCGCGTTTCGAAGATTCCAAGCCGCATGAATGGGATAGCGGCGCGCCTTGGAACTATGCCGTTCACGGCACCGACGTCTCCAAATACCAGACCTCGGTCGACTGGCCGACGGCCAAGGCCAGCGGCATCTCCTTCGCCTTCATCAAGGCGACCGAGGGCGGCGACCGTTTCGACGAGTATTTCAACGAGCATTGGTCCCGCACCAAGGCCAATGGCATTCCGCGCGCGGCCTACCATTTCTTCTATTTCTGCACGCCGGCCGCCACCCAGGCGCGCTGGTTCATCCAGAACGTGCCCGTCGACCGCTCGGCCATGCCGCCGGTGCTCGACATGGAGTGGAACCCGCAATCGCCGACCTGCCGGCTGCGCCCGGATTCGGCGACGGTGCGGGCCGAAATGACCACCTTTCTCGAGATGATCGAGCGGCACTATGGCAAGAAGCCGATCATCTACACCTCGGTCGACTTCTTCGACGATAACGACCTTTCGACGTTCCGCGGCTATCCCTACTGGCTGCGCTCGGTGGCCGGCCACCCCCGCCAGAAGTACGGCAGCCACCCTTTCACCTTCTGGCAATACACCGGAACCGGTATCGTTCCCGGCATGACCGGCAAGTCCGATATCAACGTCTTCAACGGCACTGAGGCAGCCTGGAAAAAGTGGCTGCGGCAGAACACCCGTTGACACCGGCTCTGCCGCCTGCTTTTCGACGTCCCATGCGCACCTACCTGCAACCACTGGGATATCCACGCCGGAAACAGTCGAAGAGCCGCCTGCGCTCCGGGCTGCTCGCGGCCCTGCTGCTCGGCGCCGCGGTCGTGCCGGCGGCGGCGCAGGAATGCGGCGGCGACTTCGAAACCTGGAAGCAAGGCGTGGCGGCGGAAGCCAGGGCGGCCGGTGTCGGCGCTGTCGGCCTTGACGCGCTGGAAGCCGCCACCATCGACGACAAGGTGCTGGCGCGTGACCGCGCCCAGGGCGTCTTCGCCCAGACCTTCATCCAGTTCTCCAACCGCATGATCTCGGCCTACCGGCTGAAGCAGGGCGCGGCCAATCTGAAGAAATACGCCGAAATCTTTGCGCGCGCCGACCAGCAGTTCGGTGTCCAGGCGCCGATCATCACCGCCTTCTGGGGGCTGGAGACCGATTTCGGCGCCGTACAGGGCGATTTCCACACGCTGAGCGCATTGGTGACGCTGTCGCATGACTGCCGCCGGCCGCAGCTGTTTCGGCCGCAACTGGTGCCGCTGTTGACGCTGATCGATCGCGGCGTCGTTCCGGCCGACGTCACCGGTGCCTGGGCCGGCGAGATCGGCCAGACGCAGATCCTGCCTTCCGACTATCTCGCGCGCGGCGTCGACGGCGATGGCGACGGCATCGTCGATCTCAGGCGCAGTGTGCCCGACGTGATCATGACCACGGCCAACAAGGTGCTGTCGCGCGGCTGGAAACGCGACCAGCCCTGGATCGAGGAAGTGCGCGTGCCCGAGGACATGCCTTGGGAGCAGACCGGCCGCACCAACAAGCTGCCGCTGTCGCAATGGGCCGCCTGGGGCGTCGCCAACCCCGATGGCACGCCGCTGATCGACAATGGCCTGAAGGCCGGCCTGGCGCTGCCGATGGGCCGCAAAGGTCCGGCCTTCCTCGCCTACGACAATTTCGACGTCTATCTCGAATGGAACCAGTCCTTCACCTACGCGCTGACCGCCGCCAACTTCGCCAGCCGGCTGGCCGGGGCAAAGCAGTTCGACCCGCGCAATCCCGAAACCGGGCTCAATGGCGACCAGATGAAGGAATTGCAGACCAAGCTCGAAGCCAGGGGCTATGACGTCGGCACCGTCGACGGCATTCTGGGCACCAACACCCGCGAAGCCATCCGCAAGGAACAGATGCGGCTCGGCATGCCGGTAGACGGCTGGCCGACGCCGGAGCTTTTGGGGAAACTGTGAGTAGAATCTGCCCAAGCTGGGTTCCTTATTCCCTACTCCTTGCCCGGACGAAGTCGATAAATGCCCGCAAAGCCGGGGGGACGTGCCTCGAACTCGGGTGATACAGGAAGAAGCCTGGAAAGCTGGGCGACCAGGGCTCTAGAAATCTCATCAGCCTGCCCGCATCGATCCAGGACTGGACCTGATAGTCGATCATGTAGGCAACGCCTGCTCCACCCAGCGCCGCGTTCAGCATCAGCTCGGTGTCGTTGACAGTCAGGCTGCCCTCGACGGCGATTTCCAGAGACCGTTTGCCGCGCGCGAACTCCCATCGATAGAGGTTGCCGCCACCAGGCCATTGGAATTTTATGCATTTGTGCTGATGCAACTCCTGCGGATGGCGCGGTATGGCCCGATTTTCGAGATAGACGGGAGCGGCCACCGCCGCCATCTGCAAATCCCCGCTCAGTTTCACTGCCACCATGTCCTTCTCCAGCCGCTCGCCAAGCCTGATTCCGGCATCGAACCGTCCTCGAACAATGTCGGTCAGCGTATCGTCGACGATGACGGTCAGCGCGATATCAGGATAGGCGCGTTGGAAGTCGCCAAGGATCGGGCCGATGAACCGCACCGCGGCAACACGCGGCACGTTTATTCGTAGCGAACCCGCCGGCCGATCACGCGCGGCATGAATGTCCGCTACGGCGCCCTCTAGCTCTTCGAACGCAACGGCAAGGCGCGCAAACAGCGTCTCGCCAGCACCAGTGGGTGAAACACTACGCGTCGTGCGATTCAGCAACCTGACGCCGATGCGAGCCTCCAGTTGCCGGATCGACTGGCTGAGCGCCGGCGGGGAAACACGCAGCCGGGCGGCGGCGCGGACGAAACTACGCTCTTCCACGATTGCGGCGAATGCCTTGAGCTCGGCGAATTCAGAACCGCGCATTGTGTATCCCTACATTAACAAGCTAGTCAGATAATAGGCCATTATCTGATCAGTTGCATGGCCCTATTTCTCGACTAGCGGACCCGTTGAAACCGGCACGGGCCTGAATGATTGAAGGAAACGTATCATGCCCAAGTCCTTGCAAGGCAAAACCGCACTCGTCACCGGCAGTTCGCGCGGCATTGGGCGAGCCATCGCCGAAGGCCTCGCCTCCAAGGGCGCTGCCGTCGTCGTCAACTATGTCGGCAACCACGAAGCCGCTGACGAGGTCGTGGCCGCCATCGCCGGCAAGGGAGGAAAGGCGATCGCCGTCCAGGCCGACATATCAAGCGTCTCGGATATTCATCGCCTGTTTGACGAGGCTGAGAGTGAGTTCGGCGCGATCGACATCGTGGTTGCCAATGTAGGCGTCGCCGTCATCAAGCCTCTGACCGAGGCAACCGAAGCCGATTTCGACCATGTCTTCGGCACCAATGCCAAGGGCACGTTCTTCGTGCTTCAGGAAGCAGCGCGCCGTGTGCGAAACGGCGGCCGCATCATCGCGGTCTCCACCGGCGGCACCAAGATGTTCTTCACGCAAACGGCGCTCTATCTCGGCAGCAAGGGCGCCGTCGAACAATTCGTTCGTGTGCTCTCGCGTGAACTCGGACCGCGCGGCATCACCGTGAATGCGCTGTCGCCTGGCTTCACCGACACGGACCTGCTTCCCGAGCGCGATCGTGCCGTGGCGGCCGGCATGTCTCCATTTGGCAGGATCGGCGCGCCCCGCGACGTTGCCGATGTTGCGGTCTTCCTGGCCAGCGACGAGGCCCGCTGGCTGACCGGCGAGAATATCCAGGCCGGTGGCGGGGTCGCTTAGTCCGCCATCGTCTCCAGGCTGGCGAATCCCTGCGGCGCATCGCCTTCATCGAAGGGTGTCGTCACCTCGACAAATGTGTCGGGATAAAAACCGTTGAAGCGGGTTCTCAGCGACAGCGAATAGGCGCCGATATGGCCGATCTCGATCCAGTCGCCGGTGTCGACGGTTTCCGGCAGCCAGAACGGCCGCGACAGGATGTCTACGGAATCGCAGGTCGCGCCGCAGACCTTGAACGGCACGATGTTCTTCTCCTCGCCATTGCGCGAACGGATCGCCGGATCGGGGATGAAGCGGGCCGGCAGTGTGATCTTGCCGGTCCAAGAATCCGACAGCGACGCCCAGATGCCGTCATTGATGTAGAGCCGCTTGCCCTTGCGCAGCAGCACCCGCACGATCAGCGACAGGCAGCGCGCCACGATCACCCGGCCGGGCTCGGCCACCAACGGGATCTGGTCGAACTGGTATTCCCTCAGGTCGCCCGACAGCCGCGACATGATCTGGCCGAGCGACGGCATCTCGATCTGCTTGCGATTGGGGTCATGGCCGTACTCGGCGGGAAAGCCGCCGCCGACATCGAGGCCCGCAATGTCGAAGGTCAGCCGGTTGCGCACCCAATCGGCGGAGGCCAGCGCCCGCTCAAAGGTGTCGGGATCCTCGATCTGGCTGCCGACATGGAAGCACAGGCCGACCTTGTAGCCGGTGCGGTTGAGCCGCTCGGCGAGTTCCACCGCATAGGCCGGCCCGGCGCCGAATTTCTTCGACAGTTCATAGGCCGCCGAACCCTTGGTCTGGATGCGCACGAACACGCTGATGGAGCCCGGATCGATGTCAAGCGCCCGCACCACCCGCGTCAGCTTGGTGATCTCGTCCTCATGGTCGAGCGAAATGACCCGGATGGCGTATTTTTCCAGCGCAAGCTTGATGTCCGACTGCGCCTTGACCGGATGCATGTAGAGCATCTCGGCGTCGGATGAGACGGCGCGCACTGCGGCGAACTCGCCGGGCGAGGCCACATCGAAGGCGATGACGCCGGCTTCGACCAGCGCCTTCAGCACGATCTGCTCGCCATTGGTCTTGACTGCGTAGGCGGTCTTGCCGGGAAACATGCCCATGAACTGTTTGGCATCCGCCTTCAGCACCTGCGGGCGAAAGCAGTAGACCGGATCGTCCGGCCGAAGCGCCAGCGCCGCCTCGCGGGCATTCTCGAATCGCTGCATGGACGAATCCCCTGACTTCTCGGCTGCGCACAATTAATCCAAGCTAGCGGCCAAAGAAAACAATTCTGTGTCTGGCGGGCACTGACGCAGCAGCGCACCCTCCTGGCAGCACTGTTGCCAGCAATCACGTTTCGGGTGGCCCTTGCCGCCGAACCCGATATGCCTTCTGCCTGACCGACTGGCATCCATGCCGCTTGGGGGAGGACATTTTCACGATGGCAATAGCCACGACAGCCGTGCAGCGCGGACCGATGACGGCAAGCGACTGGGGACACCTTCTGCTGCTCGGCGCCATCTGGGGCGGCTCGTTCTTCTTTGCCCGCATCGCCGTTGCCGAAATGCACCCGCTGGTGCTGGTGCTGTTTCGCGTTGCCATTGCGGCCATTGCACTGCAGCTCTATCTCGGCATTCGCGGTCCGTCCTTCCGCCTCGCCTTCCCGCATGCCGGCCTGTTTTTCCTTTTGGCGCTCGCCAACAATGTCGTCCCGTTCTCGCTGATCTTTGCCGGCCAGACCGCGCTTGGCGCCGGCGTCGCCTCGGTGCTCAATGCGACGACGCCGTTCTGGACGCTGATCCTCGCCAACGCGCTGACAGCGGACGAAAAGCTCTCCTGGAACAAGCTTGCCGGCATCGGGCTCGGCATCGCCGGCACCGCTGTCATGATCGGCCCCGGCCTGCTGGCCGGGCTCGGCGGCCCGGTCTGGGCAAAATTCGCGCTGATCGGCGCCTCGCTGTCTTACGCCGTCGCGCTGATGATCGCCCGCCGCTTCAAGGGCGTGCCCTCGCCGGTCATCGCCACCGGTCAATTGACGGCGTCGACCATCATCATGATCCCGGTGGTGCTGCTCACCTATGGCCCGGCCGGCCTGTTCTCTGCCTCGCCGCCGGTCTGGACGGCGGTGCTGGCGCTGGCGCTGCTCTCCACCGCCTTCGCCTACATCCTCTATTTCAACCTCGTCGCCTCGGCCGGCGCCACCAACGCCTCGCTGGTCACGCTCATCGTCCCGGCCAGCGCCATCCTGCTCGGCCTCCTGTTCCTCGGCGAGCGGCTCGCTCTGTTCGAGTTCTGCGGCATGGCACTGATCGCGCTTGGCCTGGTGACGATCGACGGGCGGTTGTTTGGTCGGCGCTAATGCCTGTCGACCAAAAGTGCGCAGCGGTTTTGGGACAACGACGCGCTTTAGGTCTGGTAGCGCTGCCATGCCTCGCTTTCGCCACGGCCGCGTCACAATTTATTCACAGGCTGCCAGCGGCTTTTGCCGAAGAGTTTCAACGCTTAACGACAGGTGGCAGGTCGCAAATTCCACAATCGCGTCGCATTGCAGCATATTTTCCGCTTGCCTGTGGCACAAATGCCCCTAGACTCCACCCATAGCTCTTGAAGAGGAGACTATGACATGGGACTTACGAGGCCAATCAACGCATTGATGATCTGTGCTGCATTTGCCTTCATTGGCGCCCTTATCATAGGTGTTCTTCCGTAACCGCCGGAGCGGAAGAACAGCAGCAATAGCCCACAAATTCGAAAGGCCGGGTGTTTCGCCCGGCCTTTCGCATTTCAGATTTCATACCACGATGAAGCTCAGGCGGCGGCGGATCCCAGCTGCCTCTGTTTCGTGGGAGCGGATGCCGATCATATGGCAGATGGCAAACACCAGGTCGGCCCGGTTCATGGTGTAGAAATGGAAGTCGCTGACGCCGCGCTCGACGAGATCGAGCACCTGCTCGGCCGCCACGGCAGACGCCACGAGCGCATGCGTCTGCGGATCGTTGTGCAGCCCTTCGAAACGCTCGGCCAGCCATGCCGGCACCAGCGCGCCGCAGCGCGCCGAGAAATTGGCGACCTGGGTGAAATTGTGCACCGGCAGGATGCCAGGCACGATCGGGATGTAGATGCCGGCACGGCGCGCCTTCTCGACATAACGCTCGTAGAGATCGTTGTCGAAGAAGAACTGGGTGATCGCCCGCGTCGCGCCATTGTCGGCCTTGCGCTTCAGCATGTCGAAGTCGGTGGCGAAGTCGGGGCTTTCCGGATGCTTTTCGGGATAGGCCGAGACCGAGATGTCGAAATCGCCGGCGTCCTTCAGCGCTCCGACAAGTTCGGCGCCATTGGCATAGCCATCGGGATGCGGCCGGTAGGCCGTACCGACACCCGCCGCCGGATCGCCGCGCAACGCAACGAAGCGCTTCACGCCCATATCGGCGAATTCGCGGACCACGGCATCGACCTCATGGCGGGCGGCGTCGACGCAGGTCATGTGCGCCGCCGGCGTCAGCGCCGTCTCGTTCAGGATGCGCTTGACCGTGCGCGCCGTGCGCTCCCGCGTCGAGCCGCCGGCGCCATAGGTCACCGAGACGAATCTCGGCTTCAGCGGCTCCAGCCTGGTGACGGTGTCCCAGAGCCTGGCTTCCATCTCGTCGGTCTTCGGCGGGAAGAACTCGAAGGAGACGCGGACCTTGTCGCCAATGTCGGGACGGCGGGAAAAGCGGAACTGGTTCATCAGGCGATTTCCCCCATAGGGTACGCTTTGGTGGGGTGGGTGTC
>NZ_JAMYMJ010000093.1:0-9346 GCF_040318435.1 Mesorhizobium sp. M1143
AGCTAAAGACGGGCGGGTGCTCGGCGCATTGGAATGGCTAGGCGACGAACATATCCAGAGGGATTACCAACTCCTGGAGCAGGAGTTGCAGGGGAACAATCCAGATCTCGCCGCCCGGACGCGGTTCGTGGATCCCCTCGTAGCCAATTATCATCTGCGCTTGGGCTCCGAGAGCGTCATGCTAAGCGCATTCCAGCGCATCGTCCATCAGAACGGTAACGACACAGCCGACTTCCTGTTCGTGCCAGTGAGCGATGGCGGTAAGACTCTTGCGGAGCGCGGCACCCATTGGTCGCTGCTGTTCGTTGATCGCAGCGACCGGGAACGGCCGGTTGCCTATCATTATGACTCCTACAACGGATGCAATGACACGCTTGCAAAAGAGCTCGCAGAAAATCTGGGCGCCAGCCTGGAGACCCGCGTGGGCGTATCCCGCATCGCCCAGCAGAGCAACGTGGTGGATTGCGGAGTCTACGTGGTGGACGGCACGCGGGCGCTGGTTGGGCGATTGCAATCGCAGCCAGATAACCTGAACCTCAACAACCTCGTCGTCAATCGGCAGGCACTACAAACCCGCCTCAGGGGTGACAATACATTCGGAACGGCAAATAATCTTACGAACTTTGAACTCATGGACCGACAGGCCCGAGACGCGGTTAAGGAAAGCCCCGTTGGGACGTTTCACCAGCAGATCAAGCGGCTCGGCCAGTCAGCGCCAGACGTTGCTCCCGGGGACCCATTTAAATTTCAAAGTCTTGAGAGCAAGGGGGACGCCGCTGCGCAGCGCAGCGGGCCGCAGGAGGAATACAGTTGGCCAGAGTATCTCCCCCCTGGGAAAGCTAATGAAGACGACGCTGTTCTGGCATCGTCTTTCGTGCCAACTGGGCCCCATCACCAAGCCTCGGATCCCGCAGGGTCCTTTCGTCCCCTGAGCTGGCGCGACGGCGACCAGCGCGCGCCGGACGAGCGGATCGCTGCACAGGACAGGAGCAACCTGCTACCAAGCGAGGAGGTGCCACTGAGGCCACCGGAATTCGCTCCTCCCAGCTTGCGGGCGGGGAATTCCGCCTCGCCAGAGCTCTTTCCTGAGGGGATGTCCCCCGCGGTCGAAGGGTTTTTTGGTGTTTTCGGCGACCCCAGCGGGCGGGTGCTCGGCGCATTGCAATTGCTAGGCGACGAACATATCCACAGGGATTACCAGCTCCTGGAGCAGGAGTTGCAGGGGAACAATCCAGAACTCGCCGCCCGGACGCGGTTCGTGGATCCCCTCGTAGCCAATTATCATCTGCGCTTGGGCTCCGAGAGCGACAAGCTAAGCGCATTCCAGCGCATCGTCCATAATCAGAACGGTAACGACACAGCCGACTTCCTGTTCGTGCCAGTGAGCGATGGCGGTAAGACTCTTGCGGAGCGCGGCAAACATTGGTCGCTGCTGTTCGTTGATCGCAGCGACCGGGAACGGCCGGTTGCCTATCATTATGACTCCGTCAGCGGATGGCATGACAAGCTTGCAAAACACCTCGCAGAAAGGCTGGGCGCCAGCCTGGAGACCCGCGTGGACTTACCCCGCATCGCCCAGCAGAGCAACGAGTGGGATTGCGGAGTCTACGTGGTGGACGGCACGCGGGCGCTGGTTGGGCGATTGCAAAGATGGCAGCCAGACCTGCCAGACCTGAACCTCAACAACCTCGTCGTCAATCGGCAGGCACTACAAACCCGACTCATGGGTGACGATACATCTGGAACGGCAAATTATCTCACGAACTTTGAACTCATGGACCGACAGGCGCGAGACGCGGTTAAGGAAAGCCCCGTTGGGACGTTTCACCAGCGGATCAAGCGGCTCGGCCAGTCAGCGCGAGCGTTGCACGACAGAGCCCTGGCTCCAGTCGCGCCGGACCAAGGCAACCCAGACTCGGTGTTCGTACGGGACGTTGTTCCCGGGGAAACACGCCATCATCATGCGCCGGATTCGTCAGTGGTTGATCTGAATCCCCCCGCACCGTTCGAGTTGCGTGACCATGCTCGTTCTATGCCGGCGGCGGTGCAGCCAGATCCTCCAGTAGTGGTCTCCGGTCGCGACAAGCGTCCTCTTTATTCCAACGATGCGACCGTTGTCGAAGGGCTGCGGTCAGCACTCTATGCCGGTAAGGTCGGGGAGCGCACGGTCACGGACCATGTAAATTCTCTTCTCGGCTTTGGTCGTTGGCTCTTTGATAATAACAAGCCGGGATTTGCTACTCGGCTTGACGATCCGTTGCTGGATCAGGATCTCAAGGAGTACCAGCGCGAGAGTGGCTCCTCGAACGTGGCTAGAGCACTGGGTCGTCTCAAAGAGTCGGCGGGCGGAGCGCCAATGGTGGGCCGCGCTGCCCTGAATCCCGACCCTGCCGACGCCGTGCTCATCAAAGAGTACAAAGCGGCTCTCATCAAAGAGTACAAGGGAGCGCCTGCGACCGGGCCGAATCGCCAAACCATTCACGACTATGGAGCTACTCTTAGACGTTTCAGTGAATACCTGGTTGAAAACAACAAGCCGGGGATTGCGGCTCGGCTTCACGAGGAGTCGCTGGATGAAGATGCCAAGCGCTATAAGGCCTCCAGTGGTGACCGGAGGATCATTGCACTAGCTCAACTCCGGAAGTTCCTGCCGTCCGCCGCACTCGGGCGCGAAATTGCCCTTGCTGCTCGTCCGGAAGACGCACTCGGCATGGAGGCTCGTGCCATTGGGGACGCCGCTGCGCAGCACAGCGGGCCGCAGAAGGCATTGGGTCGGCCAGAGAAGCCCCCTGGGAAAGCTAAGCAGCTGAGCGAGATCGGCAATTCAGGCGCTCGCGTGCTGATGCAGGCCCCCACCCATCAAGTGGGTGCATTGCCATGGGAGGCGCAGCCCATGATGCAAGGGAGCGGACAAGAACACGCCGCGGCGCCGTACGCCGGAGGCAGTGGGTCGATGCTGGGTGCCTCGGTGCTGCAGCCGGGTCACTCAACGGCGCGCCATCATCATGCGCCGGATTCGTCAGTGGTTGATCTGAATCCCCCCGCACCGTCCGAGTTGCGTGACCATGCTCGTTCTGTGCCGGCGGCGGTGCAGCCAGATCGCCCAAAAGTGGTCTCCGGTCGCGACAAGGGTCCCCTCTATTCCAACGATGCGACCGTTGTCGAAGGGCTGAGGTCAGCTTACGCGGGTAAGGTCAAGGAGAGCACGGTCAAGCGCCATGTAAATTCTCTTCTCGGCTTTGGTCGTTGGCTCTTTGACAATAACAGGCCGGGATTTGCTGCTCGGCTTGACGAATCGTCGCTGGATCAGGATCGCAAGGAGTACGAGAGCAGGGGTGGCCCCTCGGAGTACGAGAGCAGGGGTGGCCCCTCGATCGTGGCTAGAGCACTGGGTCGTCTCAAGACGTTGGCGGGCGGAGCGCCAGTGGTCGACCGCCCTGTCCGGAATCCCTACCCTGCCGACGCCGCGCTCATCAGAGATTACACAGCGGCTCTCATCAAAGAGTACAAAGAAGCGCCTGCGACCGGGCCGAATCGCGGTACCATTCAGGTCTATGGATCTACTCTTATACGTTTCAGTGAATACCTGCATGAAAACAAAAAGCCGGGGATTGCGGATCGGCTTCACGAGGGGTCGCTGGATGAAGATGCCAAGCGCTATGTGAACTCCGGTGGTAACCGGAGGATCAGTGCACTAGCTCATCTCCGGAAGTTCGCACCCGGGCGCGAAATTGCCCTTGCTGCTCGTCCGGAAGACGCAGTCGGCATGGAGGCTCGTGCCATTGGGGACGCCGCTGCGCAGACCGCGGCACAAGCTCATGGCCACGCAGGAGAGCAGGGACCCATCTCTCGAGCTCAACAAGTCGCGCCAGCGCCGTTTGAACGGCACTTGGGCAAGAAGCGTGAGGCCCAGGACGGACTGACGAGTACACTTGACAGGAGCAACCTCGTGAACAGCGGGGGCGTCATCATAAACAATGAACATTACACAGCGCTGTTGAGACCGGCGAAGAGGCAGAGGACTGATAATCCGCAAAGCCGCGCCATGGGGCGGCAACTGAGCGAAGCAACCACGACGTCCATCAGCCAAGCCTCCGATCAAGCCCGAGCGGACCTAATGGCTTCCTTCAGAAGCAGGGAGCGCTCCGACGCGGGGCGTTGAGCTCCATGGCTGGGGTCAAGCAGAACAGCTCTCTTGACGACAGAGGCGCTGATGCGATCTCCGGACCGGTAGCTCTCGCTGTAATTGATCAGGCTGGTACTGTTGGAAGGCTTGATCAGCCTCGTCACCCCAATCTCCAGCATAGCTCACTGTCACGCGGCCAACGTGCCTCCGTAGCTAACATCTACGTCAGCGTTGAAGAAGTACCCTGCGCCACGGGATGTTTTGACCAGGCGAGGGTTGGCCGCATCAGCCTCCAGCTTTCGGCGCAAGCGCATGATTAGGACATCGATACTTCGATCGTACACCTCTTCTCCACGCACACGGCTCGCGAGCAAAAGCCGTTCTCTGGATAGCACGTTGCGGGGGTTCTCCAGAAATGCGATCAAGAGATTGAACTCACATGCGGTAAGCTTGACCTCGCCACGCTCCGCACAGATCAGTCGCCGCTGCTTCACGCTGAGCTTCCAGGCCCCAAAGCGAAATGAGCGCTGCTCTCTGGTTCGCGGACTAGAAATGCGCTGGCGTAGCGCTACTCGAATGCGGGCCAAGAATTCGCGCATCCCGAAAGGCTTGGGAATGAAATCGGTTGCGCCGAGCTCCAGTGCAACCACTTTTTCCGCCTCATCAAGCCGGTCGCCGCTGATCACTATGATAGGAACATCCGATTTTGTCGCCAGATTGCGGACGATCGCAAGTCCATCCTCCCGGCCTAGGTTAAGGTCAACAACCACGAGATCGACTGGCTCACGTGAAAGAACATAGTCAAACTGCTTGCTATCGTGGACTGCGGTTACCTTCAGGGCATGCATCGGCGATGAGGCGCCGCATTGCGGCATCATCGTCAATGACAAGAACATGTTTCAACGGCACACCTCGTTATGGGGGTTGCGCCCCGATCAGGGTTGCATTACCTGAATCTGCGAGCAAAAGGCATGTATTAGTGATGACATTACTTGAAATTGAACAACTGGTTCTCAAAACCCTCAACGCTCTAGTTGCCGAAAAAGTAGAGGTGTCGATGACAACCAGAATGCGGGATCTCGGCCTCGACAGCCTCGACTATAACGAGCTTGCTACGGCGATCGAGAGCCGACTTGGCTGGTTTGTCGACGATTACAAGCTCTGGCAATACGAGTCCGTAAGGCATGTCGCCGACGCCGTCGCCAGTCAGGAGTTGCGCACCGCGGAACCACCAGCAGTGCGGCAAGTGCTGGAGTAGTGCTGTAGGCACAGGTTACGGTGAGGGCAGCTTGGGCGGCGGTAGCTATGGCCATTGCTCCGCTGTGGTTTCTATTCGTGACTGGTGTGTTTGAGAACTGTTGGGTCAGCCCGGTCCATGTCGCAGTGCCGATGCCCCCTTGATGGCGTTGCCCGCAATTGCGATCGCTGCGCCCAGGGCACCAATGCTGACGGTCGTTGTCAGGCCACCCGTTGAATTGTTGTCAGAGGCAACAGTGCCCACCACACCATCCCAATTGGTGGTCGTATAGACCGACATGTAGTCACGGAACACGCTCTCACTATACGTGGTCACGATCGTTGCCGTCGTACCGGTTGGCACGAGGGCTGACCACACTGACAGATAGACCACACCAGAATTGAAGATGCTTTCCACCTGAGCGAGAAGGGTGGCAGCCACACCCCCAATCGTCATACTGTTGACGGTCACTGCACTTTCGGTGTCAGTGGTCTCAGTTGTCACGATGACACGACGATTAGCGTGTGGCGCGACAAGAAGCGGAATGCTGGTGTGGGTGTAAACGGTCGTGGCAGTCGAGTCTTCGTGAGTGCCATTGAAGACCAGATCTATCGGGAACATTTCCTCCCAGACGCCCGAGCTGCGCACATAGACCTGTCGAGCCTTGGTCCAGAGGCTTGAGATTTTCACCCATACGGCGCTGGCCGCCCCCCAGACCCCGGAGGCTTTGACGTAAAGGGCCATTACGGCTGCACCCAGAAATCACCGTCCACGCCGCCAGAAGGGGCAGCGGCCGAGATCGTGACGCTGCGATTTGCCATCGTGCCGACGCCGAGAAGCGCCTTGGTCTGGGCAATGGACTGCGGTCGACGATAATTGTCCCCGGTGCCGTCACTCGACACGCGACCGATGAAGCTCGTCACAGCGTCGGCACCTGTGGCGTAGGTCGAGCGGTACAAACGCGTCGTGATATCACCAGCGCCATCGCGCTGAGGCGATGAACATGTATGGCGAGAGCAGAACGTTTGGGGCGGGGCGGGACGAATAGGTTGCGGAGGGCTGACAAGGTCGAGACGAAGCGTTGCAGGCCTCCCGGCGATCGGACCCCTGCATCATCCGCTCCCGTTTTCGCGGCGGCACATGGGAATTCTCCGCTCCGTTGTTCAACCCCTTGTGCGACCGGTGCTTGACGTCCGGCATCACCTGTCGCTTTGCCGCTCCATACGAGCGCAGCTAGTCGGTGATCATGCGCTTCGGCGCGAGCCCCTGCTTCTTCAACAGCCGCGTCAGCAAGCGCTTGGCGGCCTTGGTGTTGCGGCGGTTTTGCACGATTTCGTCCAGCACATATCCATCCTGGTCGACGGTGCGCCACAACCAAAGCTTTTTGCCGGGCGATGGTGACGACCACTTCGTTCAGGTACCAGACGTCATTCCGGCACGGCGGCTTGCGGCGCAAGCAGCGAGCGCAGTCCAGCCCGAACTTGATGCCCCACCGGCGACTTGTCTCATACGAAACCACGATGCCGCGTTCCAGCAGCATTTCCTCAACCAGGCGCAGGCTCAGCGGAACCGGAAATAAAGCCAGACCGCGTGGGCGATAATAGGCGGCGGAAATCGGGGGGCGTGTAGCTGACGGCGGGCGTATTCATGCCCCCCGGCGTCCATGTCGCAAATCTTGACGATTGCTTTGTGTGTCAAGCCCGCCGCAGGTCTCAACGCGTTCAATGCAGACATTGTGAAAATCGCCCTATTCCGCCTTTTTTTACCGCCCCTTAAGTCCCCCGCTCGCGTGCTTGTCGATGCCATTGAACTCATAGCCATCGGCCAAGGATTTTGGAAAATATGTTTCCGCTCGCAGCAGAAAACGTGAGAGTCGCTGTAGGCCTAACGTTAAGGGGAGAGAGCGGTTTGATTGGACGAAATGGGTACCGGAGTACCGAGTCATGAAGCCACGAGGTAATCTGGTCCGACTGAAGCAATTTCAGGTGAATGAGAAGCGGCGACAGTTGCACCAGCTAGACATCATGATTGCCGATTTCGAACGCATGGCGCGAGAACTGGACTTCCAGTTAAACGCCGAGGAAACGAAGGCCGGCATCTCCGATGTCAATCATTTCGCTTATCCGACGTTCGCCAAGGCCGCTCGCCTACGTCGTGACAACGTCAAGAATTCGCAATCGGACCTTCTGCGGCAGAGAACCGCAGCCGAGCCATGCCTCGCCGAGGCTGAAGCAGAGCTCTCCAAGGCGCAAATGCTAGAAGCGCAGCGGCAGAGGCCACGACCTCGAACCCGGCAACCGAAGCGGCATGATCGGCTGAGCCGGATGGCTTCAGCGCGCCTCATTCGCGACACCCGACTGGCCGTTGGCGCGCGAGAGGCGTGCGGGCACTGTAAAGATATCAGCGTCTTGATGCAGCGATAGCTGGTCGGGACGGCTGTCATGCTGCGGCGACATACGCGATTTTGTTCCAGATTTGCATGGCGGCGTTACGCAGGTATTGGGGGAAAGTGGAACTGGTTGGCACTCGGATCATCGGTGGAAACGAACCGCTGCCGGCGGATCGGCGCCTGGCGGCAACGCCTGGCGCTTTCGGCGGCGGCGGTAACGGCAAAGCAGGCTGGCCGGTCGAGGATGAAGCGGCACCTGCGCGATGCCGTTCTGCTCACGGCCGGGAGACGGGGTCGGCCCCGCCGGCCGGATGCTGCTCGCTTGGCGCGGCATCGTAAAGACAACCGACAGCTTATGAAGATGTGCGTACATTGGGCATGTCAGAAGTTGCTCGTGATCCGCTCTATGGTCGCCACCGCTTTCCCGCCGAGATCATTGCGCACGCGGTATGGCTCTACTTTCGCTTTCCGCTCAGCCTGCGCATGGTTGAGGACATGCTGGCGGCCCGCGGCATCATCGTCACGCATCAGACCGTTCGAAGCTGCGCGGAGAAATTCGGACGGCATTCCGCCCAGGAGATCAATATCAGCCGGCTGCCTGGGCGACAAATGGCATCTCGACGAATGTGTCGTGGCTATCAGTGGCAAGAAGCAGTGGCTCTGGCGTGCCGTCGATCAGGACGGCTTCGTCCTCGAAGTGCTGGTACAAAGCCGCCGAAATGCCAAGGCGGCAAAGCGTCTGATGCGCAAGTTGCTGAAAGCTCAAGGGCGGACACCACGGCTCATGATCACAGACAAGCTCCGATCTTATGATGCCGCCATGCGCGACCTCATGCCCGGCGTCGAACACCGGTCGCACACAGGCCTGAATAATCGAGCGGAAAATTCGCACCAGCCGACCCGACGACGCGAAAGGATCATGAAACGCTTCAAGTCGGCACGCCAGCTTCAGCGGTTCGTTTCCATCCATGATCCGATTGCCGACCTGCTCACTTTCCCTGCAATGCGCTGTCATCGGCTCAACATCGAGACCTGCGTAACGCCCCATGCAAATCTGGAACAAAATCGCGTGTGTCGCCACAGCGTGACAGCCGTCCCGGCCAGCTATCGCTGCATCAAGCCGCTGAAACTTACAGTGCCGGGCGCGCTGCTACCTGAATTTCCTTACCGCTCAATCAATGTGACAGCACCGATTCTTCTCAACCGCGGCATGCCCTAAATCGTCACTTGCGTTCCGATCTCGACGACGCGTCCGGTCGGGATCTGGAAGTACTCCGTCGCGTCGGCCGCCGTACGCGCCAGGCCGATGAACAACCGGTCCTGCCACACCGGCATGCCGGAATTGGGCGAGGCCTTGAGCGAACGCCGTGACAGGAAGAACGAGGTCGTCATGATGTCGAACTTCCAGCCTTGCTTGCGGCAGATCGCCAGCGCGCGCGGGATGTTCGGCTGCTCCATGTAGCCGAAGGTCAGCGTCACCCGCATGAACAGCTCGTTGACCGTCTCCATCTTGACCCGGTCGCTGTCGGGCACCACCGGTTGCGGCGCGGTCACCACCGAAAGGATGACGTTCTGCTCGAGCAGCACCTTGTAG
>NZ_JAMYMJ010000094.1:0-7500 GCF_040318435.1 Mesorhizobium sp. M1143
CCCCCCCATTCCCCCACCCCGCCCGGTCCCCTCGCCGCGTGGGCTGGGGTGGTTTTTACCTCCCCCGGCTCTCGCGCCCGTCCGGTGGGGGGGGGGCCCCCCGCACCGGCCTCTCAACAACCTCACCCCTTCTGCGCTGTCCCATCAAGATACTGCGTCAGCGCGCAGACCAGATGATAGAAGATGCTGGCCGGCACGTCCGATGCCAAGGAGCGGCCGCGTTCGTCGATGCGGTCAATCCACAGGCCGAGCGGCGCCGGGTCGATGTGCCAGCGGAATAGCCGGCCGACGCGCGCCTCGATTTCGGGCTTGAGGTCGGGACCGCCCGAGCCATCCAGCGCAATCGCCGCCTTGATCGCTTCCGCCTGCGGCCAGCTGCGCGATACGAGGTCGAGCGGCAGGCCCTGCCGGGAGACCGCACCGTAGGCAAGGCCGGTGGCGCGGTTGAGGCCGTTGGCGATGGCCGAGGCGTAGAGCTTGCGGGCAAAATTGCTCAACTCGCCCTGGCCGCTGCGGGCGACGAAATCGGTGAGCAGCGAGGCCCATTCGAAATGATGGCCGGGCTCGGTCCATGTGCCCTTCTCGCCGGCGGCCGGCTTCCACCCGGCGTCGAAATATTCGCCCAGCGTCCAGCTCTCGGCATCGAAGAAATGACTGCGGAAAAGGTCGATGATGCGCGCGGCGCGGCGCAGATAGGTGCGGTCGCCGGTCGCCTCATACCAGGCGAGGAAGGCCTCGAGCAGATGCATATGCGGGTTGGAGCGCCGCTCGCCCTCCCCGTCGGACGTCTCGAGGAAACCGGTCATGCGGCTGTCCTCGAGATGCGCGTCGAGGAACACGAAGGTCTCCTGGCCCAGCCCCAGCGCATCCGGATTGCCGCACATATGCGCATGCGCCAGCGCCAGCAGCACGCAGGAATGGTCGTAGGCATCCTCGGTTGGGTCGGCGACGGAGCCGTTGACATTGAGCGTGCGCACCCAGCCGCCCCGGTCCGTGCGGCCCTTGCCGGCCATGAAGGCGATGCCATGGGAGATCAGGCGATCGGCTGGACCGTCCCAGCCGCGGGCCTTGGCAACGGCGAAGGCGTAGACTTGCCTCGCCGTCGTGCGCATGCGCTTGGGCTTCAACAGCGCCTCGCCGTGGAAGCCGAGCGCCTCGTGGAAGCCGCCATGACGCTCATCGACGCCTGAAGTCGACCACAGCGGCAAGGTCTCCTCGAACAGCCAGTGATGCACGCGCCGACGCCAGGCGCCGCTCTCGATGACGCGGTCGTGTGCCGGCGTAAACCTGGTTTCCAGCCGGCCCGACTTTTCCAGCTGCTCGACGATTTTCTTGACGTGCTGGCTGTGGCTGACCGGGGCGACGAAGGTGGCGTCCGCCGTCGAGACGATGGCGACATCCTTCATACCGATTGCCGACAAAAGCCGGCCGTCGCTTCTGATGTAGGAGTTTTCGCAATCAATGGCGACGACATCGCCGACGACGACATTGCCCTTGGCGTCGGCAGGGCCGACATCGAGCAGCGACTGCCAGGAGCCGAGGTCGTTCCAGCGGAAGCCGGCCGGCACCATGGCGATGTCCTTGGCCCGTTCCATGATGGCGTAGTCGATCGAGTTCGACGGGATGGCGGCGTAGAGGTCGAGCGGCATATAGAGGCCGGACAGGTCGCTCGTTGCCGCCTTGTAGGCGGTTTCGGTGGCCTGCCAGAGGTCGGGTTGGAAGGTGGCGAAGGCGTCGCGCATGGCGCCGGCGCGAAACAGGAAAATGCCGGTGTTCCAGTAGAAGGTGCCCGCACTGAGATAGCTCTGCGCAGTGGCGAGGTCGGGCTTTTCGACGAAGCGCGACACGTCGAAGACGCCGCCGCTTTCGGCTGCGACTTCGATATACCCATAGCCGGTCTCGGGCTGCGTCGGCTTGATGCCGAACACCACCAGACGGCCGGCAAGCGCTGCCTGGCTGCCCGCCTCGACGCTCTGCCAGAACTGCTTGGGCGTGGCGATTTCGTGGTCTGACGGCACCACCAGCACCAGGCTGTCGCCGAACTCCGACAATGTGCGCAGCGCGGCCAGCGCCACGGCGGCAGCCGTGTTGCGCCCGGTCGGCTCGAACAGCGGGCCACCGCCGGCGAGGTCGAGGCCGGCAAGGTCGGCATGCACGCGCTCGGCATGGCGCTCGGCGGCGATCAAGAAGATCGGCGTTTCGCCCTCCGGCCGCGCCGTCAGCCGGCGCAGTGTCTTGGCCAGCATCGAGCCGTCCCCGGAAAGATCGTGGAACTGTTTCGGGTTGTCCTCGCGCGACAGCGGCCACAGCCGCGAGCCGACACCCCCGCTCATGACAAAACTGACGATGCGCTCGCTCATGAAAGGTCCAATCAGAACGTCTGGTTGTAAGCGCCGACTTCGGGGCTGCGGCGCAGCACGGCGTCGACGGCCTCGAACATCTGCCGGCGGCGGTCGGACGATGTCGGGCTTTCGACAACCACGACAAGCTCCGGCTTGTTCGATGACGCCCGCACCAGCCCCCAGGTGCCGTCCTCAGCCACGACGCGCACGCCGTTGACGGTGATCAGGTCAGCGATCTTCTGGCCGGCAAAAGTCTTGCCGGCGCGCTGCATCGCCTGGAAGTCCGCCACCACCCGATCGACCACGCCGTATTTCACATCGTCGGCGCAATGCGGGGACATGGTCGGCGTGCCGAAGGTCAGCGGCAGCGCGCGATAGAGATCGGCCATCGAATTTCTGGGGTTCCGGTCGAGCATCTCACAAATGGCTATTGCCGTGATGAGACCGTCATCATAGCCGCGGCCGATCGGCGGGTTGAAGAAGAAATGGCCCGACTTCTCGAAGCCGGCGACGGCGCCAAGCTCGGCGACGCGGCGCTTGATGTAGGAATGGCCGGTCTTCCAGTAATCGGTGACCGCGCCATTGGCGCGCAGGACTCTGTCGGTGTGGAACAGGCCGGTCGACTTGACGTCGACGACGAAAGTCGAGCTGGAATGCTGGCTGGAGATATCACGCGCCAGCATGACGCCGACCTTGTCGGCGAAGATCTCGTTGCCCTCATTGTCGACCACGCCGCAACGGTCGCCGTCGCCGTCGAAGCCCAGCCCGACATCTGCGCCGGTCTCCAGCACCTTGTCGCGGATGGCGTGCAGCATCTGCATGTCTTCGGGGTTGGGGTTATAGCGCGGAAAAGTGTGGTCGAGCTCGACATCGAGCGGGATCACCTCGCAACCGATGCGCTCCAGCGCCTGTGGCGCGAAGGCGCCGGCAGTGCCGTTGCCGCAAGCGGCCACGACTTTCAGCGTTCGCGCGATGCGCTTGTCGCTCACCAGATCGTCGAGATAGGTCTCGCGAAAACCGGAGACGAATTCGTAGCAACCGCCGCCGGCGAGATCGAAATCGCCCGACAGCACGATCTGTTTCAGGGCGCTCATCTCCTCCGGTCCGAAGGTGAGCGGCCTCGCCGCACCCATCTTAACTCCGGTCCAGCCATTCTCGTTGTGCGATGCCGTGACCATGGCGACGGAAGGCGCGTCGAGCGCGAACTGGGCGAAATAGGCCATGGGCGACAGCGCCAGGCCAATGTCTTTCACCTTTGCGCCCGCAGCCATCAGGCCGGAAACCAGCGCCAGCTTGATGGCAAGCGAATAGGCGCGGAAATCGTGGCCGGTGACGATGTCAGGCCCGGCGCCAAGACGCCGAATCAACGTGCCCAGCCCCATGCCGAGCGCCTGGACGCCGATCAGGTTGAGCTCCGGCGGCTGCGCAGAGCCGGGGTGACCGAACCACCAGCGCGCATCGTACTCGCGAAATCCCGACGCCTTGATCAGCGCTTCCGTTTCGAATTCGAAGCTGTTGGGCCGGGCGTCGCCTACGATTTTCAGGGGCAAGACAGCAAAGCTCCAGATGGCGAAAACACGATTTATCGAGGCTGCTGCCTAGCACACAAGGCTTTAAGCGGGGTTTATCCCGGGCGGGAAATCCAAGCTTTGCGGCAATGCCCGACGAAAGCCAACGAAATGCGACAGAAGCGCTGCCATTGCCGCTTGCAGGAACGGTATGTGGCAGCTATAAGCCCGCGGTCTGGTCACGGAGTGTAGCGCAGCCTGGTAGCGCACCTCGTTCGGGACGAGGGGGTCGCAGGTTCAAATCCTGCCACTCCGACCAGAAAAAACAGACACTTAGGTGTTTGTTTCTCCCGACTCCCCACAAGATAGCTTGGTGCAAACCGGCCGCGTCGGCGTTCGCTGTCAGCATGGTGTTTTGACGCGACAACCATCCGCGCTACCTCGATAATAGGAATGCCGCCGAGACAGCGGCTGGAACGAGGTTTGCGGAAGATGAATTTGTTTATTTCAAGCGCAGGCCGGCTGTCAGCGATGCTTGTTCTTTTCCTGATGGCAGGCTGCTCATCGCTGGGCAGCGCGGTCAACCCGGCGAAATACGACCGCATGACATGCGCCGAGCTCAATAATGCGGTGGGCGATACCGCGCGCGAAATCTCGCAGACCGCCATCACCCGCGGCAAGGTCACCAACACCAGCGTGCCGAACTGGCTGCTCGGCGGGGCACGCGTCAAGAGCGCCGTCGCCAACCGCGAGACGGCCAGGATCGAACGGCTGAAAGAGCGCGAGGCAGCCATTGTCGCCACGAGGACCAGCCGATGCCCCAGGTCAGCGGGCTGAGCGATTCGGCCCTGCCCTGTTGATTAACCTCACGCTACGCTACTATCTCAAGCACTCAACCGGAACCGGGTCACATCGATCGCCGCAGCCATCAGCGTCTGCGTGTAGGCCGCCTTCGGGTTGCTGAAGATCTCTTCCGTCGGCCCTTCCTCGACGATCTTGCCCTGCCTCATGACGATGATGTAGTCGGCCATGGCGCGCACCACGGAGAGATCGTGGCTGATGAAGAGGTAGGACAGTTCGTGGTCGGCCTGCAGCTTGCGCAGCAATTCGACGATCTGCCTCTGCACCGAGCGGTCGAGCGCCGAAGTCGGCTCGTCCAGCACCACCAGTTTGGGCTTCAGGATCACGGCACGCGCGATGGCGATGCGCTGGCGCTGGCCGCCGGAGAATTCGTGCGGGTAGCGGTTGCGTGCGTTGGGATCGAGTCCGACCTCGAGCAAGGCCTCGACGGCGCGCTGATCGCGTTGCTTGCCTGACAGGTTCGGCTCATGCACCAGAAGCCCTTCGGTGATGATCTGGCCGACGGTCATGCGCGGCGACAGCGAGCCGAACGGATCCTGGAAGACGAGTTGCATCTCACGTCGCAGCGGCCGCATCGCCTGGCGGTCGGCGGTGGAGATGTCGCGGTCGCCGAAGCGGATGACACCGTCGCTGGGCAACAGGCGCAGAAGTGCGCGGCCGAGCGTCGATTTTCCCGAACCGGACTCGCCGACGATACCGATGGTCTGGTTGCGCTTCAGCCGGATCGAAATGTGATCGACGGCGCGTAGCAGCAGCGGTTCGCCGGCAAGGAAGCCGCCGCCGATCTTGAAGGTCACTTCGACATTGCGGCCCTCCAGCAGCACCGGAGCGCTGGGCGGCGGCGCCGCCTTGGTGCCGGTCGGTTCGGCCGCCAGCAGCATTTTGGTATAGGCATGCTGCGGGTTGGCGAAAAGTGCTTCCGCCTCGCCTTCCTCGACCACCTCGCCATAGCGCATGACATAGACGCGGTCGGCAAAGCGCCGGACGATGCCGAGATCGTGGGTGATGAAGACGATGGCCATGCCGAGCTTGCGCTGCAATTCGGCGAGCAGCACCAGGATTTGCGCCTGGATGGTGACGTCGAGCGCCGTCGTCGGCTCGTCGGCGATCAGGATGTCGGGGTCGTTGGCCAATGCCATGGCGATCATGACGCGCTGGCGCTGGCCGCCCGACATTTCGTGCGGATAGGATTTCATCCGCCGCTCGGGATCGGGAATATGCACAAGCCGCAGCAGCTTGAGCGCCTCGTTCCGTGCCTCGGCTGCGTTCAGGCCGCGGTGCTTGCGGATCGGTTCGATCAGCTGGTTGCCGATCGAATAGAGCGGATCGAGCGAGGTCATCGGCTCCTGGAAGATCATGCTGATCTTGGCGCCGCGCACCTTGTTGAGGTCGGGCTTGCTCATGGTCAAAAGGTTGCGGCCGCGATAATCGACGTGACCCGTCGCCTCGCCGTTGGACGCCAGCAGGCTCATCGCCGCCATCATGGTCTGGCTCTTGCCGGATCCGGATTCGCCGACCACGGCAACGGTTTCCCCTGCCTTGACGTGGATGTTGATGCCCTTGACCGCTTCGACCGCGCCGTCGAGCGTGCGGAAGCGGACGCGAAGGTCCTTGACGCTGAGGATCGTTTCGGGCGCTTCCATCGCAACGGTCCGGATATTATCGGTCCCCATCTTTATCGGTCCCATCTTCATCGGTCTCTTGGATCGAGCGCGTCGCGCAGGCCGTCGCCGACGAAGTTCAGCGCAAACAGCGTCGAGACGAGGAAGAAGGCGGGGAACAAAAGCAGCCAGTTGGCGGTGCCGATGTTCTTGGCGCCGACCGAGATGAGCACGCCCCAGCTGGTCATCGGTTCCTGCACGCCAAGGCCAAGGAAAGACAGGAAGCTTTCCAGGATGATGACCTGCGGCACCAGCAGCGTCATGTAGATCACCACTGGTCCGAGCAGATTGGGGATGACGTGGCGCAGCAGGATGCCGCGCTGGCCGACGCCCATGGCTTCGGCCGCCTGGACATACTCCTGCCGCCGGATCGACAGCGCCTGGCCGCGCACGATGCGCGCCATGTCGAGCCACAGCACCGCCCCCACCGCCAGGAACATCAGCACGAAGTTGCGGCCGAAGAACACCACCAGCATGATGACAAAGAAAATGAAGGGCAAGGAATAGAGCACGTCGACGATGCGCATCATCACCTCGTCGATCTTGCCGCCTGAAAAGCCGGCCGCCGCCCCGTAGAGGACGCCGATGACCACCGCGACAATGCCGGCAAGCAGGCCGATGGCCAGCGAGATGCGCCCTGCCATCAGCGTTCGCGAGAGAAGATCGCGACCGGTGTTGTCGGTGCCGAACAGGAAGTACTGCTGTTTGACCGACGCAGTCATAGTCAATTCGAGCCCGTCGGCCGATTTGCTCTCTATCTTGGTATCGTCGAAGGCATCGGAGCGGTCGAGATAGCGGATGTTGCGGTCGTCGATCGGTTTGGTCGAGGTGACGGTGACGGTGACGCGACTGCCCTCCAGTTTCCACTCCTTGATGTCGACGCGCATGCGCTTGATGGCATCCTTGAGCGCCGTCTCGATCATGTCCGGCTTCGGATAGGCTGAAAAGCTTGGTGGCGTGCGCACATAGTCGGCATAGATGGTGGTGTACTGATGCGGCACGAACCAGGGGCCGAAGATGCTGATGACGCCAATGAAGGCCAGGTAATAGAGGCTGAACATGGCGGCGCGGTTGGCTTTGAGGCGCGCCCATGCGTCGCCCCAGAGCGAGCGGCCGACGACGGCCGGC